>NZ_JAOART010000002.1 GCF_025210435.1 Anaeromicrobium sp. | reverse complement strand
ATTTTTGGAATATGTTTGGTTTGGTTCATATTTTATGCGGAGGTGGAGATGCATATATTTTATGGTTGATTCGTAAGGAAAAGAATGCAATAATAGTTGACCATCCTTATTTAATAGGATGTGTTACGTTTGAAAAATAGTTTTTGATGTAGAGGTGGGTCTAAATAATAGATATATCAAAGAAATAGTATTTTGTGGAAGTAATGAGGGGTCATATGCTTTTATAGATATGAGAGTAAAAGCTACAGTAGATAACATAGATTTTCCGTCATCCTACTAAAAGCGTGTAGGACGACGTAGATTCTAGAATCGTTATTTGAAATTTCAGGTCTAAGGAAGTTTACGTTGCGCATTTAGTAATTATTGTTTTTAGTAATGAAGAGATTAAGTCGCAATTGTAAGATATATCAAACTAAATTATGCTCTTTGAAAATTTAATGATACGGTATTGATAGTTTTTTTATTAAATCTTATATTATTAAATTTTTATTTGATATAAACTTATTTTGTAAATAGAGGAGAGATATAATGTCTTGTATTGGTAAGAATAGAGCTATTTTTAGTTATAAATGTGCAAATAGAGAAAAATCGAATTTTATGTATAAAGATTTTGAAAAAAGTGAATCTTATCGTTCAAATTTTAGTGAATGTAATTTTAATTATGCAACACTAAGAGCAGCAAAATTTAAGTTTTGTAACTTCGACAATGCAACTTTTAGTGGAACAGAATTTATAGGAACAAATTTAAGAGGAAGTACATTTAGAAATGCTATTTTTGAAGATACTATATTTAATTCGACACAACTTGATAAAACGAATTTTTATGGAGCTACTTTTAAAAATGTGTACTTTCTATGTAGTAATATAAACATTGCTAAAAATCTTAATGCAGATTCTAACAATATTACTATTTTAACAAAGATGCCAGATATTAAAGATTTTACAAGTGAACTTTTGGATATTGTTGAAAAACTTAGAAATAATGATATTATAAGAAGATCTAAAGTATTACATTTAAAAAATAAGAGAATAAATACATTATCACTAAGTATGCTAAAATCAGATTTCACTGAAGAAATGTTGATTAAAGCACTTCCGTTATTAGCAAGCAAAATAACTTTACAATTTCATACTTTAAGTTATTTAAAAAAACAATTGATTAGATTGGTAGAAAATGGTATTATTTAATTGCCCCATATCCCTTGTATGAGAAATCCGAAGCTACCGAGTATTGTCTACGGACAGATTGGGGGTCAAAAATACTTGATAAATTAGCGGAGGTGATGCCTATGGTATCAGACACTTTGACGGTAATGGCATTTATTGTACTTTGTTGTATTAAAACTTTACCTGTTATTTCTCTCTATGTAGGGGATATTTAGATAATTATATTAACCTTATGTATATTGTATAATTTATAATGATATGATTTATAGCAAATACCGTATTATTCAGTAAGATGAATTTTACGGTATTTTTCTGTTATTTTGTAAAATATGTGGGAAAGAATTCAGGATGGGTTAAATTTACGCATACAGATAGTAATAGACCTGAAACATCAAATAACAAAGTAGTTTAGATATTTTGCGAAAAGCATGCAAAACATCTGAACTACTTAAAACGTTATATACCATAAACATCAAAGGGAAGTAAAAATTGTATGAAAAGAATTATTAAAATAAAAGAGAGTATTCTGAAATGGATGATTATACTATTAGGAGCAGTAACGATTATTATGTATACAATAAACTATGAAAATTTAGGAGTAAGAAATGGATCGAGTATAATACTTCCTTATATGATATATATGCAGATGTGGGTAGTAATCACCAGTTGTGTAGAGGCGAAAATAGTGGAGAATAGAGTGAAAGATTTAAATTTAATGCATATAAAACCTTATAAAAAATCACTATTAATAGCATATGGCATAATTCTTATTGCTTGTATCTTTATCTCAGTTAGTATAAATAGAGGTTTGATTGTAGAAGTAGGATTCTTAAAAACAATAGCAATTAATATGGTGATAATGATGATAACTCAATATATTTTAATAAAAATAAAAATGTATATGGGATATAAAGTTATGTACGGAAAAAGTAATTTAGTGATAGGAAATAAATTGTATAATATAGAAGGAATAACTGATATTAGAGATGACTTTGGTTCTAATTTTTTTATGAAGGTTGGGAGTGAAGAATATGAAATATTTAGTGGGCAGCTATCTACAAAAAAAGAGTTAATGATAATATTAGGTAATAAGATTATTTTAAAGTAACCTGAGAGGGTTTACAGTAGATAACATAGAAATTCCGTCATTCTACTAAGAGCATGTAGAACGACGGAGATTCTAAGAACGTTACCAGCCATCCCTAAGAAAGATATTTTTAAGAGCAACCAAGATAAAATTGCTGGATATTATGAATTAAAATATAACTTTACTCGAGGAGGAGATAATTATTCGAATAATAAATAAAATACAAAAAACAAATGAGGAGAGGCATTTAGAATTACTTGATAAGAAATGGGTACAATTTGAAGAACCTAAATGTGTTGGAATTGCTATTTTGGTATCAATTCCCATAATGATATTGATGACATTAATTACAATATCAGTAATTAATATTGTTTCACCGATTGCTTTAAAAGACTTTGGAATAGATAAAAATGCTATTTCTATAGCTGTTAGTTGGGTTGAAATTACAAGCATTTTTTTAATAGTAATGATGCACGAACTTATACATTTGATTTTCATACCAAATTTTATAAAATCAGATAAAACCTGTATAGGACTTACACCATTTGGTGGATATGTCTATTCAGAAGAAGTGATAACTAAATCAAGATATATTCTTATTAGCACTGCACCTTTTATCATTATTTCAATAATATTACCGTTAGCATTAGGCAATTTAGGATTATTGAACAAACTTATGAAAATTCTTATATTGCTAAACTCTATGGGATCTTCGGTAGATATTTTATATCTTATTCTTATATTATTTCAAGGACCTTTTGATTCATATGTAACAAGTAATGGAATGAATACATATTGGAAGAATACTTAATTGGAACATATTAATCATAAAGAATATACTAGAAGGTGTTGTGAAAGTGTTATTTGGGTATGGCAACATAATTAAATTTAGTGCTGAACGAGACAGCTGATAACATGCTATTTACAAACATCCCACGAAAATCATGTGGAACGTCGCAAGATAGTAAGCCCGTTAGATGCCATAGAAATATTAATAAGAAGAAAGTGAAGGATGAATATAAATGGAACAAAATAGTTGGTTGAATAAAATAAATGATTTTAAAGCTAGTCAGCACTCTAAAGTTGAATACTTCATATTTAATCAAGATGATTTTTTAACCCCTGATAGTGAAGAGAGAATAATCATTTATACCTGTAATATTGATGAAAGTGATATGACTATATTTGATTTTGCAATTAAGTGCATGTATCTTGAGTATAAAATAGATGAAGGTTATATGGATAAAGATCATACTTGGGACAAACGAAAAATACTTTATAATCCTAAAGAAATATCATCACAGCAATTTTATAAAACTTACAGTAGTTACAAATCAGGGTTACTGACACAACCTTCTATCAAAATTAATAAAAGTCAAATAATAATTGCATATCAGCTCTACGAAGAATGGAATAGTGTCTTCCAAATTGTTCAAACAAAGGATAAATATTATGCATTTTCCTGGGAAACAACTGCATAATAATTGAATTTACAGAATCTAACGTATCATAAGGTTGTTCTATAAAAACATGTGAAACAACCTATATATATGATACGTTAGATAATATCGGCGCATATTTCTATTATATATTCTGGAGACGTACTTGGACGAAGGGAGAATTTGGCATGAATAGCAAATTTCATGATGAAGGTAAATCGATTTACGACTTTTTACATGAGTTTTATATAAAATGCCCTCAATGTGGAAAGTTTACAGTTGTTAAATCATTTCCAAATGAAAGAGGTTCATTTCTTTTTTATAAGAAAAGATCATTGGTCTGTAATAACTGTGGGTTTGTAAAAGTATATAGGAATTCTGGAGGTGTAATTGGGAGTGATTACCCCTTATGGTTAGAAGTGAATTGTTGTGGTGAAAAACTATGGTCATATAACCTGAAACATTTAGAATACATAGAGCGTTTTGTTAGTGCAAGTATAAGAGAGGGCTATTGTGACGAACATGGGTGGAAGAATAATAGTATGGTTAGCCGTTTACCCAAGTGGATTAAGGAAAGAAAAAATAGAGATGAGATTTTAAAATGTATAAAGAGAATGAAAGATTCTATACCAAAAAATGAAATTGATTAAGTAGGTAGCTTCTGTAGCAAAAAGTTTTTATGTACAGCCGACATCATCTAACAAGTCAGTTCCCTCCATCTTCTCATGCTTCGAGGACAGCGGGAACTGCAAACGTTATAAGAAATGATCATATCGGAGATATTCTTTGAAGTGTTGTCTGATAGATAGCGATATGTTACGTAATAGTAGAATTATATGTCACTATGTTTTTAATAAATTATATGGGGGTATTCATGAAGATAAGAGGAGTATATTACAAAATATCTTTTTTATTTTTATTTTTAACTTCTATATTGGGAAGTGTTTATCGAAGTTATATATACAATAATAATATCAATGATTATGGTCTAGCAGATATGCACACTAATATAGGATCAGTTGTTACAGCATCTTTTTTATTTATGGGTTATGTACAATATAAAGAATATAAAGATGAACTAAAAGTAATTTTAGGTGTTGTTTTGGGATTTATAGTATATGAAGTTATTCAGAGTGCACCATTAATAGGTGTTTTTGACTGGAAAGATGTTATAGGAACAATTATAGGTGGGATTCTAACTTTTGTAATTCACAAACTAATAACTATAAAGTATAGTCTTTAATACAATAATTAATCCAAAACAGTCTTATTCTATGAAGGATTATAGGGATGAAAAATAGGATATTAATTTTAGGAATATTAGTGATCTTTACTTTAAGTAGTGGCTGTGTTTATTCAAATTCAGACATAAAAGAGATTAAGTGTTTTGATGATGTGCTAATCTTTGATGAAAACGGAATGTTTGTAAAAGTAGGCGAAAAATGGGGTAAGATAAACAAGGACGGTAAATTTATAGTGAAACCTATTTTTGATAAAGTTTGTAGTTTTAAAAATGGGTTTACTGTTGTAGGTGAAAATAATAAATATGGAGTTATAAATAAAAATGGTGACTGGATAATCGAAGCAAAATATGATATGCAACCTAGTTACAATGATGAATCGAGGAATTTTGTTATACAAGAAAACGGACAATATGGGTTTGTGGACATAAATGGTAATGAGATTCATAAGCCAGTATTTGATTATATATTAACAGGTAACGAAGAAATTTTAATTTATAAGAAATCGAATAAGTTTGGAATCATTAAAAATGACGGGACAGTGATAACCCAATCAATATTTGATGAGGTATATAGTTGTGGTAGGAATCTATTTGTAGTGAAGTTTGAAGGTAAATGGGGACTTTTGGATAATGAAGGCAGTTATGTAATAGGGCCTATTTTAGACAATGTAAAAAAGTATAGTTCTTTTTCTGAAGGTCTATTTCCTGTAAAATACGATGGGTTATGGGGATATATCAATAGGAAAGGTGAGTTTATTATTGAACCTATGTATAATGATGCATGGTCGTTTAATAATGATTTAGCTCCAGTGCGTTATGGTGAGAAATGGGGATATATAAATAAAAAAAATGTTTTTGAAATTGAACCAGTTTATGATACTGCAGATGAATTTGTTGATGGGATAGCCGTCGTATCAATTAAATATTTAGAGAAAGATGAAGCGAAAACTTCATTGAGAGTGGAGAGTGAATTAGAATATAATGTGATAAACGAACAAAATTATTATATTAGCATGCTCCAAAACTTTAAAAATGAAGTTGTTCAGAATGGAGATCAAGTTTATGGCATTATTAATAAAAAAGGCGAATTCGTAATTGAACCTATCTACTATAATGTTTTTATTGGTGAAGATGATATTAATGTTGAGACATTTGATAGAAAATTTGGTGTTTAGGATAAGAATTTAAAATGTTGGCTTAAACCTAGTGATGAAAAGTGGATGGTTTTCAATTTGAAAGATGAAGTCGTTAAAGTACATGTTTTTGCTAATCCACCAAGACAATCAAAAGATGACAAAATTGGTTTCCTCAATCTAGAGGGACAAGAAATTGTTGAACCTAAATACAAAAAGAATGAAATATTATCATACTCAGAAGGTTTTATAGGAATTAAGAATAATGAAAAATGGGGGTATTTAGACATCAATGGAAAAATGGTTATAGAACCTAAATTTGATGAAGCAGGATGGTTTTATGGTGGGGTAGCTGCTGTTAAAATTGAGGATAAATGGTATTTTATCAACGAAAAAGGTGAGTTTGCTTTCTAAAATTTTATATCAAATTGAATATGGTATAATTCCAAAAATAATCAAGGCGTCGGATAACATATCATTCGCATCATCCTACTAAGAACATGTAGGACGACCGAGAATGCTCGGACCGTTATCCATCATTACCTAATATCATAAACTGTAAATTAAAACAATATTATTAGAAGGTTTTTTAGTATATAATAAAATTATAGTATAGAAAGGGGTGATCTTTTCAATGAGTTTAGCAGAAAAACTTATAAAAGACTTTGAAACACTTCCAGACGATCAAAAGCGAGAAGTAATTGATTTTGTTGAATTTTTAAAAGAAAAATCTCAAAGGGAATTAGGAAAACTAATGGATATTGTAATTGCTGAAAACGAAGTAGCACTAAAGGAGTTAAGCAAATAATGAAGAATATAGGTTTAGATAATATTTTAGCATTTCATACTAAAATTATAAGTAAAACAGGTGGAAGTGATGGAGTAAGAGATAGAGGATTAATAGAAAGTGCTTTGAATAGGGCTTTCGTAACATTTGACGGAAAAGATCTTTATAAAGAAGCAGAAAAAAAGATTTCAATTATAACACATGGATTAATTAGAAATCATGGATTTGTAGATGGAAATAAAAGAATTGGTGCAGCGGTAATGATACTCTTATTAAGATTAAATAAAATTGATATTAATTATACTCAAGAAGAACTAGTAGATTTTGGATTGAGCGTTGCAGAAGGAAAAATGAATGAAGAAGATATATTTAATTGGATAAATCAACATAAAATTTAATAATAAATAAGGCATAAGTATAGCCTTATTATTTTTTATACTTGAAATGGAATATTATTACTTATAAGGGAAATACAAACGACGGATAATATGATGTTTAAAAATAGTCCACAAAAACCATGTGAACCATCTTAAGATATCAGTAACGTTATGTGCAATTGCAAATCAAAATAATGGAGGTCAATATTGTAGTGAAAAGAATATTGAAAAGATTAAGTAAACAAAGCAGATATTACCTTGTTGTGGACACTTTATTATTCCAATGGAAGATGGTACTGTGGAGGTATATGGATGTCCAGTTGGCTAAATATAGAGAAATACAGAGAAAGTGTAATTAAGTTTGCAGACGAAGTTGAACAATTCTACACAAATTCTGCTAACAAGATTTTGCCAGAAGATGATTTTTATAAAAAAGGGTATTTACAGTTTTGGAATGAATGGTGAGAGCGAAGAAATGGAAATAGATAAAGTGGATAGTTTATAAATTGGTGACTAAACAGAAAGGATGAGTGTATGAATAAAGTTACTTTACATTTGGCTGGAGAAATACGGTTTGGACCAAGATTTTTTGAAATTACTATAAATGAAATAAAGTTAGAAGACAGGAGTTTTGGAGAACTGTATATTGAATCATCTGATATGAGGTACGTTGCATTACAAGAATGGGGTGAAACACAATATTCTAAAGGTCCTATGACAAGAGTATTAATTGTAGAAGCTTCAACAGGAAAGTTATGTGAAACTACAGATTTTAAAAGAGGATTTGTTGAGGAATTTAAATTTTCAAATGGAAAATTTGAATATATGAGGCATGACTATGGATTAAAGAAGAAGAAAAAAGAAGTATTAATAGTGAATAATTTAAAGTTTTGCTAATAATAGGAGTACAAATTTTGGTGTAGACCATCATCTAACATACTATTTTCAGACATTCCACCAAAACCATGTGGAACGGTGTAACATAGTAAGACCGTTATGTGAAAGATTTTGATTGGTAAAGTGAAAATAAGATCATATGTGAAAAAATGATATTGGAGGAAGAAATGAAAAAAATAAGAGTTGAAGAATATAATCCAATGTGGAAACTAGAATTTGAAAAAGCCAAGTTTTTCTATGAAGAATTATTGAAAGAGGTTGATTCAGAAGTTGTACATGTTGGAAGTACGTCAGTAGAAGGATTATGGGCAAAACCTATATTAGATATCGATATTATTGTGAATAATGCTATGGATAGTGAACAAGTAATAGAGTTATTAGAAAGTGTTGGTTATATTCATATCGGAAATCTAGGTATTGAAGGACGCGAAGCCTTTAAATATTTAGATGATAATACCCAGATCAAATGGATGGAACACCATTTATATGTATGTATAAGAGAAAATGAAAATTTAAGAAATCACTTATTGTTACAAAAACATTTGCGTAATAACAAAAATGCAGTAGAAGAATATAGTAAGTTAAAATGTGAACTTGCAGAAAAACATCCTAATGATATTGATTCATACGTAGATGGTAAAACTGAATTGATAACAAGTTTTCTAAAAGCTGAAGGAATGGATAAAGATGAACTTGAGCGAATTGAATTTATCAATAAGAAGGAATAGAATGATCGAAAAAGCCTTCACATAACATAGCATTTGCAGATAGTCTACAAAAAACATATGGACTGTCGCAAAATACTAGGAATGTTATGTGCAATTCAAATAATTTATAATAGCTACGTATTCACCAATAAGCATGCAATTTCTAAATTTAAAAATTTACAATGTTGGTGATGATTTAAAGAAATTAAATATGAAAAAACTGAACATTATCAACTCACAAAACAATTTATAAATAATCCAAATAAAATATTAGATATTTTGTTTGGCAGTGACCGAGAAGGAGTTTTGCCATGAAAAGAAAAGGAATATTATATGTTATATTAATAGTGATAGGAATATTAGGAATTCTAGATACTTTGATTATTAGTTTATATTCTAATATGAACATAGGAATTGCTTTGCCAGGAATTTTTGGTTTTGTTCTTATCTTTTATTCTAATATTAAAATAAAGTATCCAGAATATGAATTTATAAAAAATAGAAGGATACGAAAAATAATAAAGGTAATTGGCCTAGTGGGAATGATATTTTTTATATTTGTTGAAGTGATGCTTATATATCATGGAACAAGTGAATTTTATGGGGAGGTAGATTATGTGGTAGTTTTAGGAGCGGCAATAGATAGACAAGCTAGACCTAGACTACCATTACAGAAAAGGCTTAATACGAGTCTGAAATATTTAGAAGTAAATCCTGATGCAAAGATGATCATGTCAGGAGGACAAGGTCCTGATGAGCCTATATCAGAGGCGGATGCTATGAAGAAGTATGTGGTAGAGCGGGGTGCAAAAGAAAATAATATTTTAATTGAAAGTGGTTCAACTAGTACATACGAAAACTTTAAGTATACGAAAGATTTGATAGGGGATGAGTTTCTAGACAAAAAGACATCTATATTGATAATTACAAATGATTTTCATATGATGAGAGCGAAGAAAATTGCAAATAGTTTAGGATTTAAAGTATATGGATTGTCTAGTAGAACTCCTACGTCTACAATTATAAATAGTTATATTCGTGAATTTTTTGCCTGTGTTAAATCGTGGATTTTTGATATTTGAAGAAGAAAACAAATGAAAATTAGTGGGTAAGTGCTTCGAAGCTTACAACAAAAGCACATAATATACTATTTTCCGACATTCCACGAAAACCATGTGGAACATCCGAAGATAGCAAGAATGTTATACGCAATAGTTAAGTACTATTTTGGGAGGGTGAACGAAAATTTTTCAGATTTGCATATTGGTATGTAAATAGCTCGGATGTTAAATCTGAGATATTATATGTTGGTAAAAAAGTTGAGCACGAAATCCTCCGAAGTCTAATGGATAAGGTCAAGAGTGAAACTATTATTAAGATTAGTTATGAGGGAGATATTGAGACAGGAAACATTGTTCTTAATGAAGTTCATGAAGTGGATGTAATGGATGATAATCTGAAATCTCATTTAGAAGAAATACGTAGAGAAATTACATATAAAGATGATGAATTAGGAATTCTTACATTTGACAAATCTATAAGTAATTATAAAACAAATATAGTATGGTGTGGTGCTAATTCAGAGTTGGTTTTTGAAACGGATGATGAAGTTGAATTGATAGAACTTATTGAAAGGTACAAAGAGAATTTTAGTGATAAGCATCGCTGGGATGATAAAACAAGAAAGTATGCTGCAAGCAAGTTGATTTCGCTAAAAAATGATTTCTGGTTAGAAGATAATGAGGGTGAAATGAAAGAAAGTGAATTTGTTTCATTGATATCTTTGGAAGCATTGGTGCTTTATCCAGATGGTTCTTATTCATTTTGGTATAGAGATGGGGACATTTTCTTTGGTCATGTAATAATATTAGCCATCTAACGGAGGTTATTGTTTTGAAAAAATCCAAACTTATTATTTTATCAATAGCAATTATTTTTATATTATGGGGATTTATATCTAAAACTCCTACATTAAAAGGGTTTTACCAGAGCGAAGTGAATGGATATCATATTCAAATTCTAATTCGAGAAGAGGATAACAGTTTTGTTGAATGGATTGATAATAGGGAGGTTGATAGAGGAACTTACGAAAAAGTTGATACCAGCTTATACACAATTAAGGGTAACAAGCAAAGCTTTGAGTTAACATTAAATGATGATAATTCTTTTGAGATAGTTATAAACAAATTGAATAATGGAAACCCAATTAGTATGAAGAATATTTCAACTGATGATTATAGGATAAGTTTTGGCAAATGGGATGATGTAGATAAATATAAATCTTTGTTAGATTAATACTTGTTGTAATTGATTATGAAGAGTAATTCGCAACATTCTTATATTGTGTAATAAGAAAATAGTAATTATTTAGGAAAAAAATTATTTGATGCACGAGGTTTAATAAACTTAAATGAGTAAGTAATATTTTAAGATGTTGCTTTTCTAGGGTGATTTTATGGTGAATATGGTCTTTAAGAAGTGCCTTTGGGGGTCTGAATTGTTAGATGTGTAGTTAACTCAAGTAAAACTACTATCATTAAAATTATAAAATAGAAAAGAGTAAGTAATTATGAATATATTAATTAGAAATTTACAGAGAAAAAAATTCTTTAAAGTATTAATTATCTTTCTTCTAATTACTATTATTGGATGTGTCTATCAAAGCATAATGGTGAACTATGAAAGTGAAAAGTATAAGAATCCAGGACAATTAATTAAAGTGTACAATCATAAGATGCATATTTATGGTGAGGGTAAGGGTACACCAACAGTAGTATTTACAGTTGGATCGGGGACACCAAGTGCATATACAGATTACTACTTTATTCAGAAAAGTATATCAAAAATAACAAGAACTATTTCATATGATAGACTCGGATATGGATGGAGTGACAAAACCTCCATAGATAGAAAAATAGATCAAGTAGTAGATGAATTACATACTTTGTTAGAAAAATCTGGAGAGAAGCCACCTTATGTACTTGTAGGTAACTCACTTTCTTCGTTAGAGGTCATTAGGTTTGCTCAAGTTTTTCCACAAGAAGTAGTAGGAGTTGTTTTAATTGATGGAGGTAATCCTACATATTATGCTACTTTAAGTGAAAAAGCAACTCTGGTTCCAATGTATATTTTACAATTAGCTGGCAAAAGTGGTTTGGTTAGAACACTTGGAAATGTTGGGATATTACTTCCATTAACTAATGAAAAAAAGAGAGCAAAATTGCTTCCAGAGGGACTAAGTAAAGTTGATAAAGCATTATTTTACAAAAGTTCAGGAGAAAAAAATAATATAAGTGAAGTAAAGACTATAAATGAAAATGCAAAAAAAGTCATAGATGGAGGAACTATTGGGAGTATTCCCCTTATCATCTTAACATCTGAAAAAAGTGCTGAAGATATGATCTGGAAGAAAACACAAATGCAACTTAAAGATTGGTCTGCAAATAGTAAACATGAAATTGTTAAAAATTCTACTCATTATATTCACTGGGATAAACCTAATGTTGTTTATGAAAGAATAAAAGAATTAATAGAAAGCTTAAAATAAGTGATTATAATTGACAAGTTCTTGGGGCTATGAAGAATAATGTGAAACATATATATAATTTCATAGGGGAAGGTGTTTTGCTATGTTATTACGGATTATGGTTTTTGTTGGAACTTTAATATTTGTTTTAGGACTATATCTTCTTGTAAAAAACTATAAGAATGGAAAGTACATCAAAGGATATGGATTACTTACTTATGCAGGGGTTGCTATGGTGTTACTTGGAGTGATTTTATTAATGGAGCCTGTATTTACAAGTTTACCTGGAAATTTACCTAAAACAGTACCATTAGTTATAGCTATATGCACTTGTATAATAGCAAGTAAATTATTGCTAGAACCAACATTTTTGAAAAATAAAATAAAAAGGGGTGTATTTATAAAAAATTGTACTCAGTGCAATAAGGTTTTTTCATTTCACAATAGATTAAAAGTTCTTATTAATGGATATTTGAAATGTTCACACTGTAATGCTATTTATGAGCCTAAACACAATGTAGATAGGGGAATATATTTTGGTATTATTTTTATTGCAAATATAATTGTATTTAATCATATCATTATTTTAAATAATTTTATGCTACAAATTAAATGGCAAACATTAATGATAATGATAACTTATCCTTTGTTTGATTTGTTACCTCATAGATGGCAAAGATATGAAAGAATTAGTTAGAATTTTAAATACATATTCCCACAACATTCCTATAGTACGTAGGAATGTAGAAAATCTTAAAGAAATACAATTGTAAAATGGGAATAAACAAAACTTGGAGGTATGGATATGAAATTTAAATTAGCACTATTAGCTGTTAAGAATGTTAATGTTTCTAAACAATTCTATCAAGAACTTTTTAATCAGAAAGTAGTTCTTGATTTAGGAAGAAATGTAACATTTAGCGGTGGATTTGCAATACAAGAGGATTTTGCATGGCTTACAGATTTACCAGTTAGCTCTGTCGTAGAAAAGTCAAATAATATGGAATTGTATTTTGAAGTAGATGATTTTGATGCATTTATACAAAGGTTGGAGAGCTAT
>NZ_JAOART010000029.1 GCF_025210435.1 Anaeromicrobium sp. | reverse complement strand
TAAATAATTATATAAAATATTATAATAATTATAGATATCAATGGAATTTAAAAAAGATGACTCCTGTACAATACAGAAATCATCTTTTAGCATCTTAATCTCTTTTTTTAGATTGTCCTTGACAAAGGTACCATTTTAGATTTGGCCATACTTTTGTTTTTGGACAAAACTAGTCAATACTAGTCAATTTTCATTGAAGGGAAAAGGAAAGATTTTGAAGAAGTATATGTAAAACCAAGTAATGGGGGGAATAGGATTGGAAACTAGTATGGAAAAAATAAATAATAATTTAGTGGTGGCTTTAAATGGTGAATTAGACCATCATACGGCAAAGGAAGTTAGGGAGGAAATTGATAAAGCTATAAATAGAGAAAATGTGAAAAATATAGTATTTGACTTTAAAAAAGTGAAGTTCATGGATAGTTCTGGTATTGGAGTTGTAATAGGACGTTTTAAAAAAATAAGAGAATACGGTGGACAGGCTGGCGTTATAAATTTAAATAATAGGGTACATAAAATTTTTAAAATGTCAGGACTTTTTAATATAATAAAATACTATGAAACTAAAGAAGAAGCCTTAGAAAACTTATAGGGGAGTGAATAAATTGCTAGATAATAATCATATGAGACTAGAAATATTAAGTAAATCCCAAAATGAATCCCTTGCTAGGGTAGTAGTAGCTGCCTTTGTAGCCCCACTTGATCCTACACTAGAAGAGTTAGCAGATATTAAAACTGCCGTATCAGAGGCCGTTACTAATTCTATAATTCATGGATATTTAGAGGATTTAGGAAAAATAGTAATAGAATGTAGCATAAAGGGAGAAACTTTAGAAGTTATAATAGAGGATTTTGGAAGGGGTATTGAAAATATAGAACAGGCGAGAGAACCCCTGTATACTTCAAAGCCTGAGCTTGAAAGGTCTGGTATGGGATTTACAGTTATGGAAACATTTATGGATTATGTTGAGGTTCAATCCCAAATTGGAAAGGGTACAAAAATAAGGATGTCAAAAGAAATAAAAAGTTCTCGAGATTAAGGGGTAGATAATATGAGTATGCCTTATTCAGATAACCATAATAAAATATTTGACCATGAGACTACTTTAGAGCTTATAAGGGAAGCACAACAGGGGAGTGAGGAAGCTAAAAGCGCATTAGTAAGTAACAATTTGGGATTAGTAAGAAGTGTTATAAAGAGATTTAATAATCGGGGTTATGATAAGGATGATTTGTATCAATTAGGGTGTATAGGATTAGTTAAGGCTATTGAAAAATTTGATTTTAACTACAATGTTAGATTTTCAACATATGCAGTTCCCATGATAATAGGTGAAATCAAGAGATTTTTAAGAGATGATGGTATGATAAAAGTGAGTAGATCCATGAAGCAAACGGCAGCTAAGGTGAAAATGGCAAAGGAGCATTTGTCAAAGGAAATGGGAAGGGAACCAACCTTAAGTGAAATATCAGCATCCTTAGATATTTCACAAGAAGATATTGTAATTGCCCTAGAGGCCAATGTAAAACTAGAGTATCTTTATGATGTAATTCACAAGGATGAGGGCTCACCAGTCCATTTAATAGATAAAATAAGTGAAAAAAAGGTAAAAGGTGAAGGTGAAGTTACAGATAGATTAGCCCTCAATGAGATATTATCAAAGTTAAAATCTCGTGAAAGGACCATAATAATTCTTAGGTATTTTAAGGATAAAACTCAATCTGAAATAGCCCAGATGCTGGGAATATCTCAAGTTCAAGTATCTAGAATTGAAAAAAAGATTTTAGGACAAATGAGAGATATATTAGAAAAGACATGGTAACATGTCTTTTTTTGAATTAGGAAGGGAATAATTGAGAATAATAAAAGTAAAGAATTAAAGCAGGTGAAAATATATGAAAAAAAAACTAAGATTTGTTTCCATAGGATTGATTCTACTATTAGGCGTAACCGCTTTTTTTTATTTAAAAAGACCTAAAGTAAAATTTACAAGGGCTAAATTAGTGTATGGAGAAGAATATGGGCAAGATATATATACAACTTAAAAAAAATATAGAGATAGATTTTGAAACAGAATTAAAAATAAAACATGTGGCCCATGTAGTAGGGGAAGAAGAAATTAAAAAAAAAGTAGAAGATATGAAATTAGGCATAATACAGGAGGATTTTTATGAAGTCATTTCACCCACAGAAGTGGCTAATAAAATATTAAAAAACATACCCCATATGGACATTCATTTTATAGATGATGAGCAGGTTCTCATAAACGTAGTTAAGAAAAAAAAGAAGGAATCTAAAATATTATTATTACTACGGGTATTAATAGTAATAATAATATTAGCCATAGGAGAATCCTTAGCCATTATGAATTTTCATGAAGATATAGGTATGAAAAATGTTCATATGCGTGTATATGAGATATTAACAGGGGTACGTGAGAAACGTCCCTTAATCATTCAAATACCCTATTCTTTGGGAATAGGAGTAGGAATGTTATTATTTTTTAACAAAATAGTCCCCAATAAGTATGGCAGTGATCCAAGTCCTATGGAAGTGGAAATGAGTTCCTACAGAAAAAAAGTGAATAATTTCATGAGAAGTAAGCTAAAGAAACAATAGGTGAAATAATATGATTGCAAGCATAGTAGGTAGCATAATAGGTTTTTCAGAAGGGATTGTGGTGGGAACAGCTCTCATAGCTTTTATAACTATACTAGATATAGTCCCAAGGTTGGCACAATTGACTAAAACTGAAAAATATATAAGAGTATATGAATACGCTATGATTATATCTGGTGTAAGTATGGTCCTAATAGATGTATTAGATGTAAATTTTAATATTTCTTCAATAGGCTTAGGGATAATTGGATTGCTTATGGGATTATATGTGGGGTTGTTTGCTTCTGCCTTAACAGAAATAACAAATGTAATACCAATAATAGTAAAAGCCTTTAATTTGCATGGCTATGAGAAATATGTTTTTTATGCTTTGATATTTGGAAAAGTAGTAGGGTCCTTCTTATATTGGTTATATGTAGTATCCTAGGGGTGATATATGTATGGAAAGAACTATTTTAAAATTTAATAAAAATATGTTTAATGAAATATATGAAAAAAGAGAAAATAATAATATGGAAAAAATAAGAAATAGCATGTTTCATAGAGAAATAGATGTAAAAATAAGGGAAGTGAAATATTAGGAGGACAAAATGGCAAAGAAAAAACAAAGGACCAATAAGAAAAAACAAAACCCACCCATTAATAAGAAAGAAGAATATGTGGCATATGTGGAGGCCAAGAGCCCAAAACCAACATATCTCAAAAATTGTATATGGGCATTTATAGTAGGTGGTCTCATATGTACACTAGGACAATTTATATATAATTTGTATAAGGGCTTAGGCCTAGATAAAATGGATGCATCAACGGCAACGTCCATTACCTTAGTTTTTCTAGGAGCATTTTTCACAGGTCTAGGACTCTACGACAGACTAGGTAAGGTAGCTGGAGCTGGATCAATAGTGCCTATAACTGGATTTTCTAATTCTATAGTATCACCAGCCATGGAATTTAAACGTGAAGGATACGTATTTGGAGTTGGTGCAAAAATGTTTAATGTGGCAGGACCAGTTTTGGTATATGGTTTTGGAAGTTCTGTTATTGTAGGTTTACTTCATTTCATATTCTCTAAATAAGGAGGCTAGTAAGTTGGCAGTAAAGAAAATGGGAAATCAAACGGTAAAATTTATTAATCCACCTTATATAATTTCAACTTCAAGTATAGTGGGTCCTAAGGAGGGAGAAGGTCCTTTAGGAAATTATTTTCACGTGGTTCTTCAGGATGATCTGTATGGGGAAAAAAGCTGGGAATTGAGTGAAAGTAAAATGCAAAGGGAATGTGTAAAGCTAGCAGCAAAGAATGGGAAATTAGAGACAACGGATCTGGAATATCTATTAGCAGGTGATCTATTAAATCAATTAATGGCTGCTACCTTTTCGGCTAGGGCCTTGCAAATTCCGTTCTTTGGATTATATGGAGCCTGTTCCACCATGGCAGAATCCTTATCCCTTGGAGCCATGCTAATAGATGGTGGTTATGCAGATAACTTAGTGGCAGTCACATCTAGTCATTTTTGTTCAGCTGAAAGGCAATATAGAAATCCATTAGAACATGGAAATCAAAGGGCATTAACGGCCCAGTGGACTGTGACAGGAACAGGAGCTGCCATACTCTCTAGTAAGGGCAGTGGTCCTAGAATAAGTCATGTTACTACGGGAAAAGTAGTGGATTTGGGTATAAAGGATGCAAATAACATGGGAGCTGCCATGGCCCCAGCAGCTGTAGATACTATAAGTGCTCATTTTAATGATACAGGATTAAGACCAAAGGATTATGATTTAATAATAACGGGAGATTTAGGTATTATAGGGAAAGAGATTACAGAAGAAATGTTAGGTGATGAGGGATTTAATGTTAAAAATGTATATAATGATTGTGGAGTATTAATATTTGATGGTGAAAAACAAGATACCCATGCAGGAGGAAGTGGTTGTGGTTGTTCTGCATCTGTCTTTTGTAGTTACATATATAATGAAATGTTAAATAAGAAATACAATAGAGTATTATTAGTTTCAACAGGAGCCCTACTATCACCAACTAGTAGTCAACAGGGTGAGACCATACCTGGAATTGCCCATGCTGTGTCTATTACTAATGAAATTTAAGGTGGTGAAATTATGGAGTATATGAGAGCTTTTCTAGTAGGGGGAGCAATTTGCGTAATTGGACAATTACTAATGGATGGTACAAAACTTACTCCTTCTCATATTTTAGTGGTATTTGTAACATCGGGAGTAATATTAGGAGGAATAGGTATTTATGATCCCTTAGTAGATTTTGGAGGATCAGGAGCAACTGTTCCGCTACCAGGTTTTGGATATGCCTTGGCCAAAGGTGCCATAAAGGCAACAAGTGAAAAGGGAATATTAGGAGCATTTACTGGAGGTGTTCAAGCCACTGCAGGAGGTGTTGCGGCTGCCATAGTCTTTGGTTATCTCATGGCAGTTATATTTACACCTAAAGCTAAAAAATAGTTAAGAGAGGTAGTATACTATGGATAAAAAAAGAAAGGTAATATTAGTAACTGATGGTGATTCAGTGGCCCAAAGGGCAGTGGAGGAAGCAGCAAGAAATGTAGGAGGTAGGTGCATATCTCGTTCAGGTGGAAACCCAACGCCCATTACAGGTAATGAGATAGTTAATTTAGTAAAAACTGCAAAACATGATCCTGTAGTAGTTATGGTTGATGATATGGGAGATTCAGGTACTGCCCAAGGTGAGATGGCATTATATGAGCTGGCAAATCATCCTGATATAGAAATATTAGGTGTTGTGGCAGTGGCAGCAAATACTCCAGGGGTGGAAGGAGTAAAAGTTGATTTCTCAGTAACTAGTCAAGGGCAAATATATAGGGGGGCAGTAGATAAACAAGGTGATAAAACTAATGATAATATACTTTACGGAGATACGGTAGATATTATAGATAAATGTAATAATATTCCGATAATTGTAGGTGTAGGGGACATAGGAAAAATGCACGGGCGAGATAATGTGGAAATAGGTTCCCCTATAGTTACAAAGGCCATGGAAGAAATATTAAAGAAAAATGGATATACCATGTAGGATGAAAAGGTAGAATGAGAAAAGGAGACTTTCAAAAGTCTCCTTCTTTTATTCAGATACGGTAACTCCATCTGGTGGAATTACTTCATCATTATTATTGTTATTATTATTATTATCGTCTCCCATAAGGGGGAAGATTATATCATTGAATATGGAGTCATTATTTTCTGGAACTAAATGAACATCACATGTGGCTGTTGGTGCTTCATAAATATAATCTGTAGGGACTATTCCATTGTTGTTTTCTGGTATGTAAGGAATAGTTCTTCTTCTGAATACTCTCTTTTCTATTAAAGTAGGAGGACAATTAGGTCCAGCTAACTTATTAGTAGAAGTATCAACCTCTAACTCCACGTGAATTTCATCATATTCAGTAGGTTGAGTTCCTGAAATGAAATATTCATATTTTACAGATTTTTCTCCTAGTTGAGGATCTCTATAGCTTAACTCTGTTGGTAATTTTCCAGATACTGTATCCACAGCTACTGAAACAATGCCATCGGGTTTTTTAAAGTTCTTATGAGGCAAGTTTTTATGAATCTTACTCATAACATTTTGCCAAAGCTTAGTACTTACAGAACTACCTTGATTTAATTTCATCTGTGTATCATTACCTATCCAAACGGCACCTACATAATATGGGGTATATCCTGCAAACCAGGCATCATAATTGTTTGAAGTAGTACCTGTCTTTCCTGCTACAGGAATGTTACTATTTGAAGGTTCAAATTTAGCACGAGTTGCCGTTCCCCAAGATACAACACTTTTTAGCATATCCGTCATAATAAATGATACCTGAGGTGAAACAACACGATTTTTAGTAGGTACATTTTCAATTACTATATTACCATCCTTATCAGTTATCTTAGTAAAGGATACGGGTTGTATATAAACACCTTCATTGGCTAAAGTCCCATAGGCAGCAGTAAGTTCTAGTGGACTAATACCCTTTGTCATACCACCTAAGGCAACGGCAGCTAAGTTCATATCGTTATAGGGTCCCTTTTCTACTATTGTAGATATTCCCATTTTCTTTAAGTAATCTACACTTGTATTAACTCCCACTTGTTCACCAACTTTAACGGCAACTACATTCATTGAAAGTTGTAAAGCTCTTTTTATACTAGATAAGCCTTTAAATCTATCCCTATACCAGTTTTTAGGCCACATTTTACCATTTTCATAATGTGGTATATCATCAATTATGCTTGCTGCTGTGAAGCCATTGTCTATGGCTGGTGTGTAAACTCCAATAGGTTTTATGGAAGATCCAGGTGGTCTAGGATTTAAAGCTCTATTATAAAGTTTTTGTCCCTTTATATCTCTACCTCCAACTAAAGCTTTAATATGTCCTGTGTGATAATCCATTATTACCATGGCCGATTGAGGTTGAATAGCGCCCTTATCACTTAAATAATAATATTTTTTAGATAATAATAGATTCCCACGTCCATCTTTTTTAGCAAAATCTCCATATGAAGTGAAGAAGGAACTCTTTATTACTAAATTATTATTGGAATCAAAGGATTTAAACTCAGCAGGGATATTTAAATTTCCTCCCTTTAGAATTAAGTATTCCTTTCCATTTTCCAAACGATATGCATCCTTTAGCCTAACTACTATATCTACTACCTGTCCATCCTTTTTAGATGGATAGAAGTTAAATCTTTTATTTTTATTTAACACTAAATTTCCATTAGGATCATAAGTGTAATCAGTCTTAGGAATAACCAATTCATTAGATGAATTTATTAAATTTCCTTTTTTATAAAGTAATACTCTTCCATTTTTAGCTAATATATCTCCAGCAGAATTTTTCCTAGATACTAATGATGGGAAGTTAGAACTTTTTTTGTACTCAGCTTCAACAGTTTTTTGCATATTAACATCTAAAGTAGTATAAATCCTAAGGCCCTTGTTATAGAGCATGTCACTTGCTTCTTCAGCAGATACATTAAGCTGTTTTTGTAAAGATTCTATCACATCGTATTTTACTTTGTCAGTAAAATATGATGATATACCAAAGGTGCTAGATTTTCCAGGTTTAAGATGGGTAGCCATATCTTCAGACATGGCTTTATCATATGCCTCTGGTGTAATCATGCCTTCGCTTTTCATTATGGATAAAACCAATTCTTGTCTTGGTCTATATCTATCATCATAAACTATAGTATATAATTGATCACTATCATCTAAGACTATATGTTTTTTAGGGTCCACATCTTCCTTTTTTAATGTTTTTAATGGAGAATACTTAGATGGGTTTTTAGTTATCCCTGCTATTAATGCAGATTCAGCTAAATCTAGTTCTGATACGTCCTTTGAGAAATAGAAGTAGGATGCTCCTTGAACTCCTTTAGCTCCTCCACCTAAATAGGCTGTGTTTAAGTATGCTTCTAAAATTTGCTCTTTAGTAAGTTCGTTATCCATTTTTATGGAATAATAGGCTTCTTTTATTTTTCTGTCTAAACTTTTTTCGTTTGTTAAGTATAAGTTTTTAACTAATTGTTGAGTTATAGTACTACCACCTTGGACAGCCGCACCAGCTTTTACATTTTCTATAAAAGCCCCAACAATTCTCTTTGGATTAATACCTTTATGCTCAAAGAAGGATCTATCTTCTATGGCCAAAAATGCATTTATCACATCTTTAGGAATCTTATCATATTTTACTATTGTTCTTAAACTATCACTTTTTACCTTTTCTACTAACTCACCCTTATCATCTAATATGAATGAATTTTCATTTAGTAGTGTTCCCATTTGAGAAAAGTCAACTTCTGGTGTGGATTTAATAACGGCATAAACCATTCCTCCAACTATTCCAGTCCCTATAAAACCACATAAAAAGGTAATTAGTATAAATATCTTAAAAAAACTAAATTTTTTCTTTTTCTTACCTTTCTTTTTATTGGAACGCCTTTTCTCTGCGTTGTTGTTATTATCAGACATTAAATCCCTCCTAAAATAAGAAGCACAATCTTATAAAGATCCCTATTAAAATATGACACACTTACACCTCATTATAGCATATGTACATGGATATGTTAATTTTATTCCCAATAGGATAAAGCTTAGGAAATTATCCTAAGCTATCAGTACCCATTTGTGACAAAAATGCCATGGCCATTTGAATTCCATTAATTAATTCATTATTAACCACTTCTAAAGACTCTTTTTCAGTTCCAGGTTGGACTTTAATAAATGAAATGTTATCATTTATATGTAAGTCCATGAACTTATTTTCTAATAAAGATTTACAACTTTGTTCAATCATAGTTACTATGGTAGGATCTTGTAAAAATATTGTAAAAGATTCATCTACACATATTTCTATTTTCTTGTCATCATTTAATTTCACGTATTTTACCATTTCATTTGTATTGTTCATAAAAAACTCTCCCTTGAAAATTAAGTTTGTATCTACAGGATACCTTATACATTATAACATCTTTTTTCAAAAAAGTCTTTACTACAGTATTGATTTTAATTTAAATAAGTGATATAATACAGAATTAGAAATAGTCTTTAAATCAATCCTGTGAGATTGGCAAGGGTTATATGGTAAACATAGAATTTTTCTATGATTTTTTATGCTATAAACTTCTTGCCAAAATGTAAGAAGTTTTTTTATATGAAATTTTAAAGAAATTAGAAAATCGAATCTAGCCTTTTAATTCAGTCCTGTGAGGCTGAAAAGGGGAGAATGGAAATTCTCCTTTTTAAAGGTAACTAAAAAAGGGAGGTTTTTTTATGTCAGAAAATACTTTAAGAATGTCAAAGGCAATAAAAAAAGAGGGGGCAAGTATAGACCTGAAAAAAATAATACTAGCATTACAACATCTAATAGCCATGTTTGGTGCAACTGTGCTAGTACCAATGTTAACAGGTTTAGATCCATCAGTGGCCCTAGTTGCGGCAGGGTGTGGAACTTTAATATTCCACTTAACAACTAAAGGAAAGGTACCAGTATTTTTAGGTTCGTCCTTTGCATTTATTTCAGGAATAATAACAGTAAGAGAAATGTTCAATGGTGATTTGGCCTATGCACAAGGTGGAATAATAGTTGCTGGATTTTTATATGTGGCCATGTCCTTTCTAGTAAGAAAAATTGGAGTTGAAAAGATTAAGTATTTTCTACCTCCTGTGGTAGTAGGACCTATGATTATGGTTATAGGACTTAACTTAGTTCCAGTAGCATTCGGTATGGCAAAAAGCAATTTAATCATAGCAGCTACAACTCTAGCCATATCATTAATAATAAGATTTAAAGGCAAAGGAATGGTAAAACAATGTAGCATACTAATAGCCGTATTAAGTGGATATGGAATTTCTCTAGCCATGGGAATTGTGGATACAAGTTTAATATTAGATTCTAAATTCGTAATGATACCTAATTTTACTCTACCTAAATTTCATATGGGTGCCATATCAGTAATTGCTCCTATAGTAATAGCAGTATTTATGGAACATGTGGGAGATATAACTACAAATGGTCAAGTAGTAGGGAAAAACTTTATTCAAGACCCAGGTCTTAATAGAACATTACTTGGAGATGGACTTGCAACATTATTTGCAGGATTCATTGGAGGACCAGCTAATACAACTTATGGAGAAAACACAGGAGTATTAGCATTAACTAAAAACTATGACCCGTCAATTTTAAGATTAGCAGCCGTATTAGCAGTGGCATTAGGATTTATTTCAAAGGTAGGCGGATT
Organism: Anaeromicrobium sp.; assembly: GCF_025210435.1. Taxonomy (GTDB): domain Bacteria; phylum Bacillota; class Clostridia; order Peptostreptococcales; family Thermotaleaceae; genus Anaeromicrobium. The sequence continues at coordinate 16,373 of NZ_JAOART010000029.1, read as the reverse complement.
CTTAAGAAGTATTCCAGTACCAGTAATGGGAGGAATTAGTTTAATACTATTTAGTATGATTGCCCTAGTAGGAGTTAAGACAATAAAGAATGAAGAAGTAAAATTAAATACAAAGAACCTAATAATTATGGGAACAATCATAATCATGGGATTAGGTGGAGCTTATATAGAAAAGCAATTTGGAGTATCTCTAGCTATAACACTAACTGATACAGTTAAAATACAAGGTCTAAGCTTAGCGGCTATAACAGGAATTGTTCTTAACTTAGTATTAAATAGAAAGTAAATAAAATATATTAATAAAAAGGGTGGATCTCTTAAACTGATTTTTAAATCATTTTAAGGCATCCACCTTTAGCTTAATAGGTATTTTCCAATATTTTATTTTCATATTCAGATAAAATATTTTTATGAAATTCTTCTAATTTATCTAAAACTTCTCCTCTGAATCTTTTACTTAAATCAGTTTTTTTCTTCATGTCCTTAGTTCTAACTTCTGTCCAATGAACCTTTTTCCTTTTATAAAATAGATCTAGATCCACTATACGAGATCCATCTTCTAAATATTCTAAACCAAGAAGTATTTTTTTTATGTACTCTGGTGGATAAAAAGTTACTAGCCTCACACGATATATACCTACAGTGTAAAAAATAGTGGCTGCATCTGTTCCCCAGGATTCCCCTAATATTAGGCCCAATTCTAAATTTTCTATTATATGAAGGAGTCTTTCGTAGTGTAACTTATACTGTCCATAGGAATCGTATATTTTAATGGTAAGTTCATACCAATCCCTATTTTCCATTCCTATATTTAAATATTTTAAGGACTTTTTATGTAAGCTCTTTAATATTTCATTAAAGTTTCCTTTAATATATATGGCTTTTTCATATATATTAGATAAACTAACAGGATGGGATAAATTTTCCTTTGTAAAGGAAACAACCACTCCATTAGCATGGGTTTCCATAATATCGTCAAAAGTTCCAATGATTCCATTATAGTCTTTAGAAATACTTTCTATAGATTTTTCCACATCTCCTAGATATTTCATCATTATTATTTTAGGTGCAATTCTCAGATTTGTTATAAGATGGTTTTTATTATGAATGATGATTGTACTTAGAACCTTTTCTATTTCTTTAGGAATTAATAATACATGATCCACATCAGCCACTTTAACAACAGCCGTCATTTTGGTAGTTAAAAATATGATAGAAGAATTATCATCAGCCAGTGTGGATGCCGTATCCCTATCATAAGAAACTCCCATTAGGTCATCTTTTAAATAGTGATAAAATTCTTTTAAATTACTAGTTTCAATTACTAAGGTCTTTGGACCACTTCTAACTATTGAAAGCATACATATCCCCCTTAAAAACCTATTCTAGATTTTCTCATTCTAACGTCATCAGTTCCCCATGGATAGGATAAAATGTGAATGTCTAGATTATTCAAATTGATAATATTTATTCCTGTTATACCATTTAAAAATATATTACCATTTTTTTTATGAGTTTTCATATCCACATTGTGACCAAATAAGTTAAAGGTTCCTGGATCTAAAGTAACTTTATTAGGATAATGGCTTATGTTCATACTAATACCTCCTATATTAACTTTAGAACAAGAATCTATTAATATTGATCTGTTACAAAGGTCTTGAACCACTTCTTTTTTATCATGATTTCCCAACCCTATATAGATTTCCTTGGCTTTGGATGATTCTAGTATTTCAATTAATCTAGGTAAAGAAGAAGAATAGGAATCTATTTTAGATGGATAAAATTCTAATTTAATATTGTCTACCAAATCACCCGTATGGACTATATAAGTTGGATTAATTTCATGAATTAATTTCTTTATGGGTCCATAGAGGATAGTAGGAGTATCTGAAATATGTAATAATATTGGATCATTAATATGTAGTATGTCTTTAGGTATGTATATATTACCAATAATGTGACTAAATATTTTTTTTATATTTATCATGAAAAAACCCCATTAATCATATTTTCCTAGGCAAATTTATTTTCTAGCACATTCAGCAGTTTTTCCTAGAAGGATTTCTAGACCATGATGGATAGAATCTATAATGTATTCTAAGGATTCTTCTACAGCCTTAGGACTTCCAGGTAAATTTATTATTAAGGTCTTATTTCTAATACCTGATGTGGCACGAGATAACATGGCTCTCCTTGTTATGGACAAACTATAATATCTGATGGCTTCGCTAATTCCAGGTGTTTTTCTTGTGATGACCTTTTCTGTAGCCTCAGGAGTAACATCCCTTTGGCTAAAGCCTGTACCCCCTGTAGTTAATATTAGATTTAAGTTTAAATCATCACTCATATGTATCATTTCACTTGATAGCTTCTTTAATTCATCAGGCAAAACTACGTATTTTTTAACTTCATAGCCCTTTCTTTCTACAATTTTCCTAATAACTTTGCCACTTAAGTCTTCCCTTTTTCCAGCAGCACCCTTATCACTACATGTTATTATGCCTACACTAAACATTAAATCCCTCCCTATATTCTTTTTATATGCCTTATTGTATATTTTTTTGTGATTTTAGTAAACACTCAATGGAAAAGTTTTGGTTTATAGGAATACCTTTGGAAAAAAAGGATGAAATAATTGTAGAATAAAGTTGCAATTATTTTTTTGCGACAAGTATTGACATTTTTCTGCACAGGTGTTATTCTATACCAGGTTCAAAACTAGAATAATGTTCTAATAGACAGAACAAGCCAATTCTAAGGGAGGTGAAAATATGCATGTTGTTATAATCGGCAACAGTGCAGCTGGACTAAAGGCACTAGAGACATTCAGAAAGTATGACCAAAATAGTTCAGTTACTATAGTATCTAAAGAAAGTAAAGTACCTTATTCAAGAGTATTACTCCCATATTATTTAAGGGGTAAAATAGACTATAATACTTTTTTCATAAGAAGTGAAGAATACTATGATAAATACAATGCAAATTTTATAAATGGGCATGTAACAAATGTGGATGAAAAAAAGAAAATTATAAGCCTTGATGATGGTAGTAAGATTGAATTTGACAAACTATTAATAGGAACAGGATCTTCAGCTATGATGCCTCCAATTCAAGGATTAGAAGGTGAAGGAATTTATAACATGTGGACCCTTGAAGATGTTCATAGGATAGAACCATTATTTAAGGAAAATAAAAGAGTTTTAGTTTTGGGTTCAGGGTTCGTATCTTTACAGGCAGCATGGGCAGCTTTAGTAAAGAAATTAGATGTAAAGATTATAGAGTTAGCTCCTAGAATAATGCCAAGGGTGCTAGATGAAAAGGGAGCAGAAGCTCTGAGGAGAAAAATTGTTGAATTAGGTGTGGACTTAAGTGTTAATACTTTAACAGAAAAAGTAGAGAGGCTTGAGGATAATACATTTAGAATACATATAAAAGATGGTGAGCCTTTTGAGGTAGATATTATAATTGTGGGAACTGGTGTAAGAGCTAATACCCAACTATTAGATGGTACTTCAGTAGAAGTTGACAGGGGTATTTTAGTTGATGAATATATGATGACAAATGTGGAAGATATATATTCAGCTGGTGATGTTGCTCAAGGTCCTACTGCCTTTGGAGAAAAGAATGTAATCCACGCCCTATGGCCTACTGCTATTGAAATGGGTAATATAGCAGGAGCAAATATGGCTGGAAAGAAACTTTCATATAAGGGAAGTCTTAACATGAACGTTACAGAAATGTTTAACATAACTGTTGCATCTATGGGAAGATTTAATGATGGTGAAGGAGATCAAGTTTGGACTTATGAAAGTGAAGAACTTGGCGGTTACATGAAGGTAGTTTACGAGGACGGCTATGTAGTTGGTGCTACTGTGGCTGGTAGTTCAAGAATGGTACCATTTTTAGGTAAAATAAGACCTATCATAAGAAAGAAACAAAAGATTGAATGTAATCCTGAAAAATTAGGAGCACAATTACAATTAAAAATAGCAAAGTCAAATAGTGCTTTTAAGTTTTAGTTAATAAGGGAGGTTAAAACTATGCGTATAGTTACTATGGATCCAAAGAAATGCGTAGGATGTCGTAACTGTGAATATGCTTGTTCATTTAATAGAACAGGTATGTGTAAAAGTGAAGATTCAAATATTAAAGTAAATTATTATATAGAAGAGGTAGCCTGTATTCCTATGACTTGTGTTCATTGTGAAGAGGCTTGGTGTTTAGAAGTCTGTCCAGCAGCTGCCATAAGTAGAGATGAAAAAACTGGTGCAGTAGTTATAGATAAGGAACGTTGTGCAGGATGTAAAATGTGTATGTTAGCCTGTCCTTATGGAAATATTCACTTTGATAAGACTAACAAAGTGTCAAGAAAATGTGACTTATGTGGTGATAAAGAACCTAATTGTGTGAAACACTGTATAGCAGGTGCGTTACAATTTGAAGAGACAGAAGAAGCGTTTAAATTTAAAAGAAAACAATTTGATGGACAAGTTAAAAAGGCTATCGTAGAAGACAAAGGGCAAGGAGGTAAGTAATCATGGAAAATAGACAAGTACATCAAACTCTTTGCCGTATGTGTGATGACCATTGTGGAATCAACGTGTATGTGGAAAACGGAAAAGTGGTAGATATAGATGGAAACAAAGACCATGTTTGGAATAAGGGGAGACTTTGTATTAAGGGTAGAGCTGGAGTTGATTTAAATAATGCTCCAGATAGAATAAGAAAACCCCTTAAGAGAACAGAAAATGGTTGGGAAGAAATTTCTCTAGAGCAAGCACTGGATGAGATTGCGGCTAAAACTAAAGAAATCCAAGCTAAGTATGGAAAGAGAACTATGAGTGTTTGGAAGGGTGAAGCCATTGGTTTTGCTCAACAAGAGGAAAACTTCCGTAGATTTATACATGCTATAGGATCTCCTAACTATTTTTCTAATGATTCAGAGTGTTTTGTTGGTAGATGGATTGGATATTCATTAGTTTATGGAAGATGGGGGTCTCAACCAGAATTCATTAATTCTAAGTGTATTGTAACTTGGGGAGCTAATCCACCCCATGCCCATCCTAATATGATGCAACAAATCAACCATGCTAGAGATAATGGTGCTAAGCTTATAGTTATAGACTCTAGATTATCTGCTATAGGTCGTCAAGCTGACATTTTTGCACAAGTTAAGCCAGGTACAGATGGAGCATTAGCTTGGGGAGTTATGAGAGAGCTAATTGAAAATGGATGGTATGATAAGGATTTTGTTGAAAAATTCACAATGGGATTTGAAAAAGTTAAAGAATATGCAGCTAAGTTTACTCCTGAGTATGTGGCTAAGGAAACTGGAATTGATAGTTCTTTAGTTAAAGAAATAGCTGAGGCTATGTGGAATAATGCACCTGCTGTAATTAACTACGTTGGAAATGGTCTTGAGCACCATGAAAATGGAATTAACAATATTCGCGCAGTGGCATACTTTGATGGATTATTAGGATCTGTAGATGCTAAGGGAGGTAACTTCCTACCAACAGGATTCCCACTTAAGGAATTAACACTATATCATGAATTACCTTTAATTGAAGAAGGTCCTATTGGTAGAGATAGATTCCCTGTATTATATGATTTTAGACAAGAGTGCCACACTATGGTTGCTATGGATACTATTCTAAGTGAAGATCCATATCCACTAAAGGGAATGATCATAGCAGGAGCAAACCCAGTTATGACTAATCCTAATGCTAATAAGGTAACTGAAGCTTTAAAATCTTTAGAATTATTAGTAGTACGTGAGTTATTCATGTCAGAAACGGCAGAACTTGCCCACTATATACTACCAGCAGCATCTTACTTAGAAAGATCAGAACTTCATGGACATGGTGGATTCCAGGTAATGGGTCTTACAAAGAAAATTATTGAGCCAGAAGAAGGAATACAAGATGAATATCAATTCTTACATGATCTAGCCCATAGACTAGGTGCAGGAGAGTATTTCCCATGGGAGAATGAAGATAAATTAAATGAATGGTTAGTTTCTGATAGTGGGGTAACACTAGAAGAAATTGCTGCCGCACCAGGTGGATATAAATATGCAGAAAAAACTTACCATAAGCATGAACAAAATGTAGCAAATGGTAAGAAGGCATTTAATACTCCAAGTGGAAAATTAGAATTTACATCAGAGTATCTAAAAGATTTAGGATACCAAGAAATTGCAGAGTATATTCCACCAACTTATATGACAGATAAGTCAGAGGAATATCCATTTGTACTTATTACTGGAGCTAGAAAGGTAATGTATTATCATGGAAGAAACAGAAACTTTGCAAGATTAAAATCTGCCATGCCAACTCCTGAGATAGAATTACATCCAGCAGATGCTAAGAGATTAGACGTAGTAGACGGACATGTGGTAAAGGTAACTTCAACAATTGGTTCTATTGAGATACCAGTTAAGGTTATGCATGAGAAAGAAATTAACGAAGGGGTTACTCAAATAACCCATGGTTGGAGAGAGTCAAATGTAAATATTCTTACCCATGATGATAGATTTGACCCAATAGATGGATTCCCACTTATGAAATCTGTTGAGGTTAAGATCGAAAAGGTTGAAAAGTAAATAATTAAATAAAAGGGGTAATTGGTCATATAGGGTAAACTTAATTTCCTAATTGCCCCTGTATAATAAAATAATTAGTTAGAAAAATAACAAACTATTAAGGAGGATAACAAAATGACAAATGAAGTTAAAAGACCATCATTTGGTGCTTCCCTAAGTACATTTTTAGGGGTTGTGGGTATATTAGTTATTGGTATATTAGCATTTAAAATGGATATCCACATATTACTAAGTTTAGGACTTATTTATACTTGTTTTATGGCTAAGAGTGCAGGATTTACCTTGGATGAAATATTTGATGGTATGGCAGATAGTGTTAAAAAAGCCATGGTAGCCATGCTTATATTTATCTTAATTGGTACCATAATAGGATCATGGATTAGTGCAGGTACAGTACCAGCGTTGATCTATTATGGGCTAAAATTCTTAAATCCTAAGTTTTTCTTACCAGCAGGATTTATTGTATGTTGTATTACATCATTTGCCACAGGTACTTCTTGGGGAACAGCAGGTACTGTAGGTTTAGCTATGATGGGTATGGGAATGGGACTTGGTATTCCAGCACCAGCTATTGCAGGTATGGTAATATCAGGAGCTGCCTTTGGAGATAAAATGTCTCCCATGTCAGATACAACAATCCTAGCAGCTGCATCTGCTGAGTGTGACATGTATGACCATATTAAGGCTATGAGTTATACTACGATCCCAGCAACTTTAATATCATTAGCAGGATTTACTTTCTTAGGATTTAAATATACTGCATCAAGTAACATGACTTCTCAAGATGTTGTAATTTTACAAGAAACTCTAGAAAAAACTTTTAACTTAAACCCAATTGTATTATTACCTATATTAGTAGTTATAGTACTTAGTTTAATGAAGGTGCCATCAGTACCAGCATTAACTATAGGAACTTTCTTAGGAAGTGCTACAGCAGTTATTTTCCAAAAGGTATCTATTGTATCTGCTATGGATGCTCTTAACTATGGATATACTCAAGCTACAGGTATTGCCATTGTGGATAAACTTTTATTAAGAGGTGGAATCCAAGGTATGATGTGGACATTCTCCCTTGCATTTATAGCTCTATGTTTAGGTGGAGTATTAGAAAAGGCAGAGTTCTTAACTGTATTAATTGAAAAAATATTATTAAATGTTAAATCTAATGCTGGATTAATGCTTGTAACCATGATAAGTACAATTGTAGGTTGTGCTGCAACGAGTGAAGTTTACTTAGCTATTATATTAAATGGAAGTTTATTTAAAGATGCTTACACGGATAAGGGCTTAAGACGTTCCTTACTAAGCCGTATATTAGAAGAAGGTTCCACATTAGTTGGTCCTATTATTCCTTGGACAACATGTGGTGCTTTCATGGCAGGAACACTTGGGGTGGACACTTTAAAATTAGCTCCATTTGCACTACTTTGTTGGATTAATCCATTAATTTCTATTGTATTAGGATATATGGGAATATTTGTACCAAAAGAAGACAATGTGGCAAAGAAAGTTGCATAATTAAATGGGAAGGCGGTTATTGATTATGATAACCGTCTCCTTTAAGGCATATGAAAAAAATAAACTAGTCAGGTCCCTGAGGGATTTGGATTATTTTCAAGGCATGGTGAGTGAGCATATTAAACATATGTGAGCGATTCCATAACGAAGAAAATAATCCAAATAACCATTGAAATGACTAATTTATTTTTTGAATATGCCTTAAATATAATTATATTGGTAAATGGTTTGAAATTTTATTTGATTTTTTAGACTATTTATGAATATAATTATACTAGTTGACTGAAAAAAATCTGAGTGTTAGTATTAAGAGAGGAATAGATTAGGAAAAACATTAATATATTATATGGACAAGGAATATTTAATTGTGCATATAAAATAAATGATAAATAAATATATTCTCCGAGCCCTATGTTCCTAAGGATATGACTATGGAAATATGGCCTGAACTTTATAGTTCACAGGGTTTATTTGGAAACAAATAGGCCTCCCACCTTTTGGAAAGGAGATAAGGTCTTATTTAGTATGCCCTTATTGTCTTTTTGCCAATAAGGGCTTTTGTGTTAGTATGAAAGATTATTTGAAATAGAAAGTAAATGGAGGGGAAGATTATGAAAAAGATTTCTGTTCATGAAGCAGTGGGCCATGTATTGTGCCATGACATAACTCAAATTATACCGGGAAAAATTAAAGATAGAGCTTTTAAGAAGGGTCATGTGGTAACAAAGGAAGATATTCCAGTTTTACTATCCCTAGGTAAGGACAACTTATATGTATGGGAAAATAAGGAAGGTTATCTTCATGAAGATGATGCTGCCCATAGATTAGCTAAAATGAGTGCAGGTGCTGGTATTGATTTTAGTGAGGTGAAAGAGGGAAAGATAAATTTTATAGCTAAATATGATGGTTTGCTTAAAATAGACACTAGTATTTTATATGAAGTTAACAAATTAGAGGAAATAATGTTAGCAACAAGACATAATAATACTCCTGTGAAAAGAGGAGATAAGCTAGCGGGGACTAGGGTTATTCCCCTAGTTATAGATGAAAAAAAAATAGTAGAAGCCGAAAGTATTCCTAAAAATACTTTTATAGAAGTACTACCCTATAAAAAGTTAAAGGTGGGGGTAGTTACTACAGGAAATGAAGTATATTATGGAAGAATTAAAGATAAATTTGGTCCCGTTATAAAGGGAAAAATAGAATCCTATGGTTCAGAGGTTATAGAACAAAGGATAGTGAATGATGATAGTGATCTTATAGCAAAAAATATAGAAGAACTTATAGATAAGGGTGCAGATATGATAGTCTGTACAGGAGGTATGTCTGTAGATCCTGATGATACTACGCCTACGGGAATCAAAAAGGTGGGAGGAGAAATCATATCCTATGGAGCACCAGTACTTCCAGGGGCCATGTTTTTAATATCATATAAGGGTAATACTCCTATTTTAGGATTACCAGGGTGCGTTATGTATGCTAAAACTACTGTATTTGATTTAGTATTACCAAGAGTATTAGTAGGTGAAAGAATTAAAAAAGAGGATTTGGCTGCATATGGTCATGGTGGTCTATGCCTTGAATGTGATATATGTACTTATCCAGCATGTAGTTTTGGTAAGGGGTGTTAGTTTAAGTGTTACAAATGATTAAATTAGAAAAAGCCCAATCTATTATAAATGAGTATATAAAAACATTAGATAAAGAGATAATAAGTCTAATTGATTCCCATGAAAGGGTATTAGGAGAAGATATATATGCTCCAATAAATCAGCCACCCTTTAATAGATCTCCCCTTGACGGATATGCTCTAAGGGGAGAAGATTCTAAGGGAGCCACTAAGGATAGTCCCATAACCTTAAATGTGATAGATGAAATATGTGCAGGAGAATATACAAAGAAAATTGTAAAAAAGGGCCAAGCCATAAGAATTATGACGGGGGCACCCATACCAGAAGGGGCCAATTGTGTTATTAGGCAAGAAGATACTAATGAAGGTAAGGACCTTGTTAATATATATAAAGAATTAAAACCCTTTAGTAACTATTGTTATGAAGGGGAAGATGTTAAAAGGGGAACCTTAATTATTAAAAAGGGTTCATTTTTGAATCACATAAAAATAGGCATATTAGCTAGCCTTGGAATAGATAAGGTAAAGGTATATAAAAGACCTAAAGTGGGACTTTTAACTACGGGAGATGAACTAATAGAATTAGGGCAAAGTTTACCTACAGGTAAAATATATAATAGCAATTTATATACTTTATCCATGAGATTAAAGGAATTATATACAGAACCTATAGTATTAAATATGGGAAAAGATTGTGAAAAGGAAATGGAAGAAGAAATTAAAAAATCCTTAGATAAGGTAGATTTTCTAATTACCACTGGTGGAGCATCCGTTGGGAAAAAGGATTTAATAAAAAGTGTATTAGAAAAAATGGGAGCCAATATATTGTTCTGGAAAATAGACATAAAACCTGGTACTCCTGTTTTATGTAGTGAATTAGATAAAAAGCTCATAATAAGCTTATCGGGAAATCCAGCAGCGGCTAGTATTACCTTTGAAGTACTAGTTAGGGATTATATAAGTAAGCTTACTAATATTAACCACATATGTTTAAATAGAAAAAAAGCTTATTTCAATGATGAATTTAATAAAGGGAGTATGAGAAGAAGATTTCTAAGGGGCATATGTACAGAGACAAAAGAAAAAACTTTAGTAGATTTAAGTAACAAAACTCAATCTTCTGGGGTTTTAAGTTCCTCCTTAAATTGTAATTGCCTAATAGATATACCATCGGGAACAAAGTCCCTTAAAAAGGGAGAAGAAGTGGAAATAATATTATTATAGAAAGGGAGATTTAAGGTGGAAAATAAATTAACTCATTTTGACAAGGATGGAAAAGCCATAATGGTAGATGTGAGTGAAAAGAAAGACACATCAAGAGAAGCTATTGCAAAGGGTAAAGTTATTATGGAAAAAGAAACCCTGAACCTAATTAAAAATGGAGAAATGGGAAAGGGTGATGTATTAGGTGTGGCAAGGGTAGCAGGAATAATGGCTGCAAAACAAACTCACAATATTATTCCCATGTGCCATCCCCTTATGATAGCTAAAAGTCAAGTGGACTTTAATATAATTGAAGAAGAAAATGCCATAGAAATTGTAGGGATAGTTAAAACTACTGGTAAAACAGGAGTTGAAATGGAAGCACTAACCATGGTATCAGCAGCAGCACTTACCATATATGACATGTGTAAGGCAGTAGATAAGAAAATGACCATAAGTAATATTCATCTGTATAAAAAGACTGGTGGTAAAAGTGGAACCTTCATTAATGAAAAGTAAATTAATAAAAATAATATTAACCATATGTTTTTTAATAAGTATTACTTTCATACTCAGTCCTATTTTAATATTATTTGTTACTTATATTAAGAGGGGAATACAGGAATTGAATAATCCCTTAGTAATAGATGCTATTAAAGTGAGTTTTAAAAGTACTAGTATTTCCCTAATTATAATAATTATGTTAGGTATTCCTAGTGCGTATATTTTAGCTAGAGAAAATTTCTATGGAAAGAAAATTATAGATACGTTAATAGAATTGCCCTTAGTGTTACCTCCTGCCGTATCAGGATTGTTACTTTTAATAACCTTTGGGAGAAATGGCTATATAGGAAAGGAACTATACAGATGGGGAATTAAATTGCCATTTACCTTTTGGGCAGTAGTAATAGCTCAAATATTTGTGGCATTACCCCTTTTTATTAAAACTGTGAAATCTGGAATATTAAAGGTGGATAGGGATTTGGAGTTAGCAGCAGCAACTTTAGGAGACAAACCCTGGCAAGTTTTTATGAGAATTACCTTGCCCTTATCCTATGTATCCATTATAACAGGAAGTATTTTAGCCTGGGCAAGGGCTTTGGCTGAATTTGGAGCAACTATAATGTTTGCAGGGAATTTAATGGGAAGGACTCAAACTCTTCCTTTGGCCATATATAGTGCCATGGAAAAGGGAACAGATTTATCCTTATCTATTGCTGTAATATTAGTTTTCTTATCCTTACTAGTATTATTTATAGTAAAGTTCGGATTTAAAAAATATATGACTTAAAGGTGGTTTTATGATAAAAAAAGGAGCTATAATCTTAGCAGGTGGACAAAGTAGAAGGATGAATTATGAAGACAAGGCCTTTTTGAAAATAGGAAAAGATACTTTCATGGAAAAGATATTAAAGGAAACTTGTGATTACAAAGAGCGTATAATAATTTCTAATGATCCACATAAGTATAGAGCTTTAAATGCTTTTGTTTGTTCAGATATTTTAGAAAGTAAAGGGCCATTAGCTGGAATCCACGCAGGTCTTAAAAATGCCACATATGAGAAGAATTTAATAGTGGCCTGTGACATGCCAAATTTAAATAGGGATTTTTTAAATTTCCTAGGAAATATTCAGGGAGACTATGATGTTATAGTTCCTGTAATAGGTACATATGAACAACCCTTATGTGCCATATATAAAAAGAGCATAATAAGTACAATAGAAGAGTGCATTAAAAATGAGATATACAAAGTTAAGGAACTATATAAGCATGTATCAGTTGGATATATTCAGATACCAGAAAAATATGAAAATATTTTTATGAATGTAAATACTCCTAGTGAGTATAAATGCTTATTAAGGAGGACTAAAAAATGAGTACACCAATTGTATGTGTAGTTGGAAAATCTAATGTGGGAAAAACCACTTTAGTAGAAAAATTGTTAAGAGAATTAAAAAAGAGAAACTACAAGGTTGGAACGATTAAACATGATGTCCATGGATTTAATATGGATAAACCAGGGAAGGATACTTGGAAACATGCTCAGGCAGGAGCTGATTCTGTAATAATATCTTCACCCGATAGGATGGCCATGATAAAAAAAGTAGAAAAGGAATGGTCATTAGATGAATTAATAAACCTTCATAAGGATATGGATATAATAATATGTGAAGGGTTTAAAAGAGCTAATAAACCTAAGATAGAAGTAGTTAGAAGTGAACGCTCTACAAAAAATATTTGCTCATCAGAAGAATTAATAGCTGTAGCTAGTGATATGGATATTAAAATAGAAGGGGTTAGGACTTATGACATTAATGATTCAATTGGATTAGTTGATTTAATAGTTCATAAGATTATTAAAAGATAGGAAGAGTGAATGCTATGTTAGATAAAATGGGTAGGCAAATTGAATACTTGAGAGTATCTATAACAGATAGATGTAATCTAAGATGTGTCTATTGTATGCCAGAGAATGGTATAGAGCAGGTTGCTCATGATGACATACTGTCTTTTGATGAGTTATATAGGGTAATTAAAGAAACTACTAACTTAGGAATTAAAAAGGTGAGGATAACTGGTGGTGAACCCCTTGTGAGAAAGGGAATTATCCCCTTTATTAAAAGGATAAAAGATATAGAGGGTATAGAAGAAGTATGTCTTACTACTAATGGAATACTATTATTAGATTACATGGATCAGCTATATGAGGCAGGCCTTGATAGAATCAATATAAGTTTAGATACTTTTAATTGTGATAAATATAAAAGTATAACTAGAAGAGATGGATTACATAAAGTCCTAGAAGCAATAGATTTGGGTGTGAAAAAGGGATTTAAAAGAATAAAAGTAAATACTGTAATTATTAAGGAATTAAATTATGAAGAAATTGAAGAGTTTGTAAATCTAGTAGAAAAATATGATATAGATGTACGCTTTATAGAATTAATGCCTATTGGTGAAGGAAAAGATTATACGCCTACTTCAAATGATGAAATAAAGGAAATAATAAAAAGAAATAGGAATCTTTATCCTGTATACAGTAAAAAGGGAGCAGGTCCTGCTAAGTATTATAAGACTAATGGAGCTAAAGGCAGAATCGGATTTATCAGTGCCATGAGTCATGAATTTTGCCAGGAGTGTAATAGAATACGAATTACATCAGAAGGATTTTTAAAGTTATGCCTACACTCTAAAAGGGGAATTGATTTAAGACAGTTGCTTAGAAGCAAAATAGATGACCATGAACTTGGATATATAATAAGAGAGGCAGTGGAAAATAAACCAGATAGACATCATTTTAATGAAAATAGTGAAGACCAAGATAATAGACTAATGTCTCAAATAGGAGGGTAAAAAATGGGAAAGATAATGGCCGTATGTATAAGTGAGAAAAAGGGAACACAAAAGAAGGATATTAAGGAATGTGAGTTAATAGAAAATTTTGGACTGAAAAATGATGCTCATGGTGGAAATTGGCATAGACAAGTGAGTTTATTATCCTATGAAAAGATAGAGGATTTTAAAGCCAAAGGAGTACAAGTTGTAGACGGAGATTTTGGAGAGAATCTAGTAGTTTCAGGAATAGATTTATCATCTTTACCTGTGGGAACTAAGCTTACAGTAAATGATGCCCTATTAGAAGTAACACAAATAGGAAAAGAGTGTCACCACCATTGTCAGATATATCATGCAGTGGGAGATTGTATCATGCCTAGGGAAGGGATCTTTGTTAGGGTAATAAAAGGTGGAAATGTTAAGACAGGAGATGAAATTTCAGTACTTAAGTAGAATTTTGCAATTGGATATGCCTAAGATGAGGAGATGAACCTTGAAATGAGGAAAAGGATAATATGCATAATAGTATCATGTATATTAGTAATAGGATTAACTGCCTGTGGTAAAAGTGTTGAAAAAAAAGACATAATAGTATTTGCAGCATCATCTTTAACAGAGAGTATGAATGAAATAAAGGAAACTTATGAAAAGGAAAAGCCTAATGTGAATATAGTACTTAATTTAGATAGTTCAAGTAGATTAAGGGTTCAAATAGAAAAGGGTGTAGATGCACATATCTATTTATCTGCCAATAAAAAACACCCTAAGGCATTAGTAGAACAGGGATTATCTAATAATGGATCTGAATTTGTGAAAAATACAATGATATTTGTTACCCCTAAAGATGGAAAAATAAAGTCTTTAGAAGATTTAACTAAACCTTGTAATATAGTTATAGGACAAAAGGAAGTACCAGCAGGTGCTTATGCCCTAGAGGTTATTCATAAACTAGATTCTAAATATGAAGATTCATATGGGAAAAAGGTTTTAGATAACATAGCATCCCGTGAAAATAATGTAAAACAAGTTTTAGCCAAGGTCCTATTAAAAGAAGCAGACGGAGCCTTTGTATATACATCAGATCTTACTAAGGACATAAAGGATAAAGTTAGTATTATAGAAATTCCAAAGGAATATAACGTAAAAGCTGAGTATGGAGCTTGTATACTGGGGAAGGATAAAGAAGTGCTAGCTTTATACAAATATATAATGGGAGAAGAAGGTCTAGAGATATTTGAAAAATATGGATTTGAAAGGTAGCAATGGAGTGATCATATGAATTTGACTATTACAGAAAAAGCGTTAAATTATATTGAAAAGAACAAGGTGGAATTTTTACGAATTGAGATGGAAAAACGTGAATCAGGAAATGGATGATGTAAAAGCACATTCATTTTACCGTGTGTAAAGATAGGAAAAAATGATGAAGTTAATTTAGATGATTATAAAAGATATGAGGTTAATAATGTACATATATATGTATCACCTCATATAACCCATGAGGGTAATGGTGAGATAACTACTAAGGGGTTATTTAAGAAAACATTGATTATAAGAGGATTAAAGACTATAGTTTTATAGATAGAGAAAAAGTAGATGATTTTATTATCTACTTTTTTTATTAGGTCTATTATAAATATTGGCGGCAACAGGTCCAGTTAAAACAAATAAGGCTAGAAGCCTTATGGCCTTCATATAATCTCCATTAAACATATTTATTAGGAAATATATGAAAATAATTGAAGATATTACAGCATTATACGGCTAGAAAGCCCACTCCTTTAGGTGTGGGATGAATAGGCCCAACTTGCTTATTTTTTCAATATTTATGTATAAAATCATATTAAACATACACAGAATGTTATATAATATAGATTTATTGGTTTTAAATTTGTTTTATACAGTAACTTGCCTATAAGGGAAAATATATTGAAAATCTTTGGAACCCTGGAACGTCACAACATCTTATGCTACTCCAACATGACACATGAACCTATCTACGAAGATTCACGCTTTCGCTTGTGACAAGGACTTGGGTGGAAAAGATTTTCAATATATTTTCCTGAAATAGGCTCACAT
>NZ_JAOART010000028.1 GCF_025210435.1 Anaeromicrobium sp. | reverse complement strand
ATTGAAAATCTTTGGAACCCTGGAACGTCACAACATCCTATGCTACTCCAACATGACACATGAACCTATATACGAAGATTCACACTTTCGCTTGTGACAAGGACTTGGGTGGAAAAGATTTTCAATATATTTTCCTGAAATAGGCACACATAAAGCTGGTTTATAAATACGAAATCTATAAATCTGTACACTCTATTTTATAACCCCCATAGTTCTCACCTTCAAATTACTTTTTATCACTACCTTCGTATTTCCATATATACTATCCCAATCCTTACTTATTTTGTCCCATAACTTAGGATTAAACTTTCTTATTTTCTCATTAATCTGTAATAGATCCACATTGTAGTCGTTTTTAATCATATTGTAAGTTCTACCTATTTCCTCCTCTAACCTCTTCTCGCCTAGTTTTTCCACTTCTTTTATGTAATGATCATCCCTATTAGGATCACTAATGTCAAATAAATGGCTTCCTATCCGAGCTTCTGAGTTTATGGTGAATTTAGCTACCAAATTATTGTTTTCTTCTTCTACTTTTAACTTTGTATGGGATCTCATTATTTCTATGGGAACTATTTGATTATCTATTTCTACTTTTACTATACTATTTTGAACCTTATTAAATAGGTACATTAAATTTCTACTGTCTGCTTCATTTAATTCACCTATTAATTTGTAGTCCTTTATTATTCCAGACCCAGATATTTTATACTCATCCTCAAAGGGAGTAACCTTAGAAATTATGGCACAATTACTTTCTTGTAAGGACTTAAGTACATATTCTAGGTTAGAATGGGTCACCTTAGCAGTTCTTCTATTTTCGTTCATCACTTCTCTTATGAGAGCTCCCACAATGGGCTCATCTTTTACAGGAGTTTTTAATAATTCATCAGGATTTTTATCTCCTATCATAATATGAAGTTGCCTTCCTATCTTAGGACTTCTTTCTATATAATCTAGTACTTCTCTAAAGGCCTTAGGATCTTTCATTAACTCTTTTCCTAGAATTATGATTTTTGCATGTCTAAGAAATAAAGTTTTTTCTAGTCTAGTGTTAAATTCATCTATTATTTCTGCCACATTTACTCCCTTAGACGTATACACATACTTACTTTCCTCTCCGTCTTTTCCAGCTATGAGGCCTGCATTTGGATAGGCTATAGTAACTATATATTCACTTTTTGTTTCATCTTCCTCAGGTTTTTCTGCATCATCTTCTACAGGTACTTTATCTATTCCAACCATGGATACAAATGCCCTTTTATTTATTTCAACCTTATCCCAACAACCAGTCATTAGAATACATATCAATATGACAACAGAGACCCTTTTAATCATTAGAAGAACCTCCCCTTTTCTTTATACTATCTCCTATAAGTAAAATGACAGGTAACCCTATAATAAAAAATATACCTACAGTCATAAGATACCTATTTAATATATCCATTATTTCAGATACATTTCTGAAATAATTAGCCACTATGTATATGATTCCTCCTATGGGAACTAACAAATATTTAGCACCCCTTTCATGCCATATGAGACGTATTAAACGCATAGCCCCATAATACCATACGGCAGCGCTGATAAATACAGCTACTATCCAAAGGGATATCATTAGTATTTCCACATTTTCTATGAAGCTCCCGGGAATATCAATAGTTTTAAATAACTCTAGTACTGGCCATATTATACGTTTCCCTTCCATTATTCCAAATCTAGATATGGTAAATACTAATATTATTAGATATATACAACCTATTATAAGTAGGCTTATGTTATATTTTTTTCTTAACCTATCCTTATCTACCACAAAATAACTTAATAAAAAGGTCACTTCTATTCCTGCAAATACGAATATGACGCTGGGAATAGCTTTTAATATAGTTCCTATTGGAGTATGAAGTATAGGCAACAGATTAGTTATATCCATTTCCTTTATTAAAGGAATGAGTAGAATCAAAATCAATACACTAACTATAGGAAATGTTATTTGAGCCATACGGCCAATTACTTCTATGCCATTTCTTATTAAGAATATAATACAAAGGAGCATACTTATTATAATAACCTCAGATGGAGTATTATAAAGAAGGTATTCCCTTGTGACCTCTGTAAAAATCCTTATTTGAATAGATGTTAGAAACATAAAATGTAATGAAAATAAAATACATATTACTACACTAACAGGTTTACTAAGTATGGCTTCTAGGATTTGAAAAAAAGTATACCCCCTATATCTATCTAGAACTTTAAATATACAAATTCCCACTAAATACATTATTATAGTTCCTATTAATATTAGTATCCAAGAATCAGGCCCTACTTTCTCTATGGCAATCCTAGGAAAATCTAAAATGCTCACTCCAATTACAGACCCACAAAGGATCATTAAAAACTGTAAACTAGATATTTTTTCATTATTTACCCTCATGTTTTCCACCATCTTCTATATTTAATTTAGTACTGTCTTCTCTTTTTAAGTAAGCACTTCTTTTTTTCATCCATTGTAATGGCATTCTTACAAATGAGTCTTTAAAATCTCTGCCTCTCCCTTGAGTTGATACAAATGGAGTTAAATACGCAATGCCAAAACTATCTAAAGTGCATAAATGTGTTAATATGAGAATTGCACCTAAAACAATTCCATATAGTCCCAACATGGATGCTAATATCATAACTAAAAATCTAAATATTCTAAGTCCAACACTTATACTGTAATTTGGCATAACACTAGACGCTATAGCCGTTAATGCCACTACAATAACTAATAGGGGACTTACTATTCCAGCTTCTACAGCAGCTTGGCCTAATACTAAACCTCCAACGATACCCATAATCCCTCCAACAGATGAGGGTAATCTTTCCCCTGCTTCCCTTAAAAGTTCTAAGGCAATTTCCATTATGAAAATTTCTATGAATGGTGGAAATGGCACATTCATACGACTACCAGCCACATATAATGCTAAATCTGACGGTAACATATCTGGGTGATAGGCCGTTATGGCAATATATATACTAGGTAAAAATATGGACCCTAAAAAGGATGCAAATCTAAGGATTCTTAAAAATGATGTTAATATGAACCTATCATTGTAATCTTCTGGTGATTGTAAAAAGGTTACTATGGTGGCAGGCACTATGAGTACAAAGGGAGTATTATCAATACCTATTGCTACTCTCCCATCATATAGGGCAGCTGCTACCACATCAGGCCTTTGGGTAGATTGAATTTGTGGAAAGGGAGATAGGGAACTATCTTCTATAAATTGTTCCACATAGCCACTTTCTAGTATGGCATCTATATTAATCTTATCTAATCTTTCCTTTACCTCTTTTAAAACTCTTTTATCTACAGTTTCTTCAATATACATTACGGCCACATCAGTTCTAGATCTTTTTCCTAGAACCATAGCTTGTATCCTCAAGGTTGGATCTTTTATTCTTCTTCTTATGAGGGCCGTGTTAAATCTAAGGGTTTCTACAAAACCATCAGAAGGACCACGTATAATAGTCTCAGTAGAAGGCTCACCAATGCCCCTTACAGGCCAGGACTTTGCCTCCACCATTAGGACTTTACTTTGTCCTTCTATGAAAATGGCCACAATACCATTCATAAGATCCGAAGTTATTTTATCTATATCTTCAACCTCTACAATAACAGCTGTTGTTACAGTCTTATTTTTTATGACTTCTATTATTTCATTTTTAAGATCCTTTTTAGAATTAACACTTCTAGAAAAAAGCATAATATTTCTTAAAATCTCTTGATTTATAATGTCTATGTTTACAAGTCCCTCTATAAACATTACGGTTCCCTTTAATCCCGTATTACCAACTTCAAATTCCCTAGAACTTAAATCACTACTTTCTCCTAGTATTTTCTTTACTTCTTCCACATTTTTCTCATAATTAGAACTAGTCTTATTTTTTATAGGTTCTTCTTTTTTCTTAAATAAATCCTCAAAAAAACTCATACATATCCTCCCTATGGATTGACCATTATATATGTAATATTTGCATATAATATAAAATATATACAAAAAATTCATACTTCGTATGATTCGCTATGGAACCCTATGGTTCCCTTCGACGCAACTATCGTTGCTGAGCACCCTCCTTTAAAGAGGCAGGTGAATTTTTCCCCTACAACCCCTTATTTTTTACTTATAAATAGTTTTGATAATTTATAATTTTCCTGTAGCGTAAAAAAAAGAACCATGAATTCACGGTTCTTATAATCTATTTGATGAGGATTTTTTGATATTTTCTATTTCTACTATGCTATTTCCTATATTCTCCACATGGGTTGCTGCAATTTCTTTAGCTTTAATTGGGTCCCTTCTTATTATGGCATTTAATATTTCTTCGTGCTCTTCTAATAAGTCTTTAGCTTGACTGTATTCAGAAAAATATATTATTCTAAATCTATGTATCTGCTCTTGTAATCCCTGATTGATTTGAATTAACTTAGAGTTTCTAGTAGATTTTAATATACACTCATGGAATTTCCTATCCTGTTCAATCATTCCATCCGCATTTTCTTCCTCAAAACAGGCCTTAAATTTATTAGATATTTCCTTTAATTCGCTCACATCTTCTCCACTCATTCTATCTGCTGCTAAGGATGCGGCTAATCCTTCTAATACACTTCTTACTTCTATCACATCTAAAATATCCTTTACGGATAAATCTGCCACATAAGCTCCCTTTCTGGCAATCATAACCACAAGACCCTCTAATTCTAACTTTCTTATGGCTTCCCTTACAGGTGTTCTGCTTACCCCTAGTTGCCCAGCCAATTGAACTTCCATAAGCCTTTCTCCTGGCTTTAACTCCCCATTTAATATGGAATTTCTCAAATGATCAAATACCACATCTCTCAAGGGTCTATAGTTTTCTAGTTGAAGTCCTCGAAATCCATTAACATCCATATTTTTCCTCCCTAGTATTATAAGTTTTTACAATATATACTTGTTTATATATTTTCCTCAAATTATCATAGGCTGATTTAGCTTTATTATAATCTCTAAAAATTCCAAATACAGTAGGTCCACTTCCACTCATTAATGTACCTACAGTTCCATACTCTAACATTTTTTTCTTTATATCCCCTACTACAGGGTGCATTTTTATAGTTACATTCTCAAGTACGTTACATAAATTAGATGCAACAGTTCTTACTTGATTTTCCTTTAGCCCTAATAATATTTGGTCCGTATTTGGATGAATTGGAATTTCATCTACCTTTAAATTTTTATATACGGTTTGGGTAGATACACTTAAAGCGGGTTTACACAATATAATCCAAGAATCTAACCCTTCTATTGGAGTTAATTTTTCTCCTATCCCCTCTGCAAGGGCAGCTCCCCCCATTATGCAAAAGGGCACATCTGCTCCAATTTCTTTTCCCATTTTCATTAGTTCTTCTTTAGAAATATTTAAATTCCACAATCTATTTAATCCCGTTAAAACAGCTGCAGCATCCGTACTTCCCCCTGCTAGTCCTGCTCCTACAGGAATATTTTTATCTATATATATTTTTACACCCTTGTCCACATTATATTTATCAATAATCATTTTCGCTGCCTTATGAGCTATATTTTTCTCATCCGTGGGAATAAACTCACAATTTGTACCTAACTCTATTCCCGAGTCTATAGTCTCTAATCTTATTTCGTCATAAAGATCTACCTGCTGCATAATCATCTTTACTTCATGATAACCATCTTCTCGTCTTCTTAACACATCTAATGATAAATTTATTTTAGCCCTTCCTTCTACTTTTAATTCAGCCAAGTCATTCACTCCTTACATGTTCTTCTCTATATTTTATCATTTTTTGTGTATAATGTATCCATTTTATTTTATAATTGGCATATTCAGTAATAATGAATAAAGGGGAACAGGTTACTGGTGACAGTTCGTTGGACAAAAATTGCAAAATATGAAGATTTAAATCTCTGTCACAAAAAAAGCCTGCCATAACAGCAGACTTTTAAAAATTTATTTTGTTTTTACATGTTCATCATGATAACCTAGTAGCTTACATACTATAGTAAAGGCCTCTGCCCTAGACACATATGCATGTGGTTTAAAGCTTTTGTCTGGATATCCTACTAATATGCCCTTTTCTACTCCTATTTTCACATACTTATAGGCCCAATGGGATATATCTTCTGTATCGGTGAATTGAAGCATTATATTCTTTTCACTTTTTATATTAAATGCTCTTATTAATACGGTGACTATTTCCTCACGGGTTATGTTTTTATTTGGTTTAAATAAAAATCCTGGATAACCCTTAAATACTCCCGCATCGGATACGGCAATTATATGACCTCTAGCCCATTTAGGAAGGGCATCCACATATCCTGAAAATAGTCTATCTACAGGCTTTAGTTTTAATGAGTTTGCCAGTACTACCGCCACCTCTGCCCTAGTCATGCTAGTCTCTGGATGTAGTTTAATGCTAGGGTAACCATTTATTATGCCCTTGGCAAGGAGGGTTTTTATACAATCATGGGACCAGTCACAAATTGGTGTGATAGTTTCACTACTACCTCCATTACTTGGCGTATCACTTCCTCCGTCTTGCTCCACATTAAATCTAAACTCCATATCCACATCTAATCCTTGGAGACTGTTTGGTGCATTTTCATCCATAAATATAACGTAATCTAATTTTAATGGTTTCCCCTTATTTACAGTATAATTTAGTCTTACAGGATTCTTCATTAAATAATTTAAGGTATTTTTACTAAATATGTTTTTATTTCTATCCTTTATAGCTATATACATATTCTTTGAAAAGTCATTTTTTAGTTCCATGTAATAACTACTTTCTTTTGAAACTATATTGTTATTCTTTTTTATATCTAATATGGCAACACTTATATTATGTACCTTAATACTTTTAAATTCATTATTATATATGGTAAGTTCACCCTTATGATCTTTCCCTGGATACCAGGGTTCATCTCCAAAGGCATTACCATTCCAACTAATACCCACATCTGTTGCATACGCCACATTGGTAAGTGAAAAAATCAAAATTAGAATTAGTGAAATTATTTTCTTTATCTTCATATGGTCACCTCTATACATTCATAGTTTCTATATTTTCCATAGGTTCCTTAATATAAAATATATAATTTTTTTCCCTTTCTAACACATGAAATCTGTGTATTTTTTCTTCTATTTTATACAATATAGGTTTTCCTAATTCATCACATATTTTAACTAAATCTTCTATCTTTAAAAGTTCTATAGTTTCATAAGACGAAATATTTATATCATTATCTACTTTAATTATTCTATTTTCATACTTGCTAAGTATTTTCTTTATTTTCTTTTGTATATGATTTAATTCTGGTTTAATAGTCGCGTATTTTTTTATAAAGATAAAAGTAGCTATAGACATTACACTCACCATTAACCACAATATCATATTAATTTTATTAGTAGGCAATTGTATTTGATTAGTTTTTTCTATAACTCCTGTTTTTTCATTCTCCAAGTCCCCATTTATTTCAAAATATTTCTTTCCTAAAGGGATAGTTATAAAAGGTGATACTTTTTCTTTTATGCTTCCCTTGTCCGTATCCACATTTAAGTTTATATTCCAAGAAATCTTCATATTCACATCTGCTGATGCCTTTGTATCCTTTATTATTTTTTCAACAAATTCATTATATGTTTTTATTTTTATAGGTAATTGATTTTCTATCTTTAATTTATCATCTTTTATATCTATAGTTTCTTTTTCCTTAAATACATATTTTTTACTCCATATGGTCTTTTTAACATCATTTTCTTCCACTTGAGCTTCTATAGTACCTATTACTTCATAGTCTCCCTTTACATGGGCATTCCTTTCCCCCTTAAATTCATAAGTTAAAAAAGTATTTATATAATCAGTATAATTAGTTAAATAAATATTTCCCTTTCCCAAGGAATTTTCATCGTATAATTTATTTGGAGTTAAATAAGCCCTATAATCCACATTATACTTCTGTTTATATTCATACTCACTTATTTTTTCTTCTTTATAGTTTTTGCTCGTATAAGTTCTTACTGACATAAATATACTTCCTAAAAAAACAATTATGGAAAGTCCCAGTATTATATACTTGACTCTTTTTTTTATCTGTATTTTCATATCTTATCCCCTCAGTTAAAATTCTATTGATTTTAAATCCACATCCTTATCAGCCTTTAATAAAAGGGTAAATAAACCTACCTTTGGTATGGTTCTTAAAAGTTTCCCCTTTATCTGACATTTTTTCACCGTTTCAAAATCTTTAGCTGAATTATTATCTCCCTTTGTCACATACTCTATTTCCTTTGATTCTTCTATTTCTATAATATCTATTATCCTATGGGTTATTAAAATATCATCCCTTTTGAATTGGATAATATCTCCATTGACCAAAGATTCTTCTTCCCCTATTTTTTCAAGGATTATCATATCTCCAGGATATATGAGAGGTTCCATACTCCCAGTGGCTATTACAGATGGATATATGGTAAATAATCCTGCTGCAAACCATATTATTAATATAGATCCTATACTAGTTATTATCCAACCAAATATACCTTCTTCCTCATCTTTGTTTACCTTAATTTCCCTCACTTCATCTTCGTATATATAATTTATTAAAGACAAGTTCATAAAGGGAACTATAGTACCTAAAAAAGTCTTTATTATCCATGATAAATCGGGTAATACAGGGCATATATTGTAAAACATACTTATGGTTGTCATATATAAAAGAGCTGGTAGAAACCCTCCTAAATAAACTAAATAGGAAGCTACTAAGTTTTTTCCCAGTTCTGGCAAAAATTCTTCTCCTAAATGATTCACTATATCAAGTCCACTTTTCATACTTATTATTTCACCTATTGAAGTTCCTATTAAAGTATAAAGCAAGCTTATACTAACTATGGCAACTACAGGACTTTTGTTAAAGGTATTATTAACTAGGAAACTTCTTATGAATTCTAATCCAATACCTATACCTATTATATGAATGATATTAGTATATATGCCATATAAGCTTGTATCATAAGGACTTTGACCAAATCCACTAAAAAAGCCTGCTACAATAAAAAATAATATATACATTATTCCATTTATGAAACCTATAAATCTAACTAATTTTTCATGTCTTCTCTTTCTACTTATTCGTACCTTTACACCATAGATTATGCTTAGGATAACTATTGTAACAAAGAGAATAGGTTTTATTTTATATATATATATTTTTTTTCATAAAAGTACAGGTCTCTGTATTTTCTAGGACATATATACTGATTAGAAAGAGCAATAACAATATACTTTCTTTTTCTTCTTTTTTGCTTACGTACTTTATTCCCATATATCCCCCTAGTTTGTTGTAGTCTCCTGTGAAGCAGGAGTTTCCATTTGTGTTTTAGGAGGATCAGGTTTTTTAACCTTTATAGTTCCTTCCATGTCTAATTCCTCTTGCCAAGAACCGAATCCACTACTCATTATTAAAAGGCTAATCATTATACAGCTTATTAGTACTATTATTTTTTTCATGACCTACCTCCTGTATATTATGAATATGGCAGGGCATAGGCCCTGCCATATTTAATTAATGAAAATTATTATTTATCTAATGAACCATCATCATTAAATTGAGTAAAATTGAAAGTCATTTTAATTTTTGCTTTTTTTCTTTCTGTTTCGTTATCTGGAGCTTTTTTATCCATAGTCACATATAATCCTTTTTGTAATTCATCTTGATTGTCCATAGATGCTATTTCTACAAATTCCCCTGGCTTTAATACTAAGTTTTTGGCCTCTTCATTCAAAGCTAAGCCACTTTCAAAATCTGCTAAAGTACCAGTGAATAATCTTATGAACTTTGGATTACCTTTTTCATCTTTACTCCATAATCCACTATCTACATTTAGATACGGACTTAGTTTATCTCCAGTTACTTCTACATCAATATTTTTAATTTTAGCAGGTATATCTCCATCATTTACGATTTTAAATCCTGTATTAAAGAATGCTCCCGGATACATATTATTAATCTCAAAGGCTACAGTCTTACCTTTAATTTTCGGTTCTGCCATTGTTACAACTTGATCATCTATTACTCTAGCTACAGCACTGTCCTTTAATATGTTAACCTCAAATTTTCCTGTCTTTACTGTAGTCTCACTTGTAATAGTGTCACTCCAATATGCATAACCTACTCCTGTTAACATTAATGCCAATGTCATAATTATGGCTAAAAATTTAGTTTTCTTCATTTTTCATCCTCCTAAACATTATGTATATTATTTTTTTAAGATAGACTTAATTCTTTCTCCCCCCTTTTTAAGCTATCTAAGATTCACTTAATTTACTTGAGTACACTGAAGTTTCATAGTGTACTCATATTGACCTACACTAGACCCTGTTATTTTTATTTCTCCACGGGCTTCTTTCCCTGGTTCTAATATTTTTTCTTCCTCACAATGTATATCTAAACTGTTATTTTCTGTCACTATTACTTTGTACTTACAAGGTATAGTTCCTTCATTTCTCACTGTATAATCTAGTATTACAGAATCTCCAGGTTTTATTTTTTCTGGATTAAACTCTATTCTTTTCCCATCTCTTTCTATGAATCCATTCCCCTGTATAAGCTTCATATCAAACTCTCCTGTAGTAATCTTTGTACTAATCTCCACTGTATCATTCCACACGCCATATCCCACTCCTATTATGGATAGGGTGAAAATCAAAACCACAGATAACAAGCCTATATATTTATATTTCTTGTATTTCCTTCTAATACTATTCACCCACTTTCATACTCCATAACTTTTCACTCTATAAATATGTATTACTTTAGACCTATTTTTATTCCATATTTTCTTCTTAAGATTAATGTTTTCCATTTTTTCCTGTTTATATAACTATTTTTATGCAACTTGTACAAATTTATTCCCAAAATCTTCTTTGAAAAGAAAAAACTGTGACTAAAAAGTCACAGTTTAAAATTCATACTTATATATTTTAGGAATTATCAATCTTTCTCCAGGCATGATCATATTTGGGTCTTCTATCTCATTTGATTTAACTAATTCTGGTATGGTAGTATTGTATCTTTTGGCAATCTTCCATAGGCTATCTCCTGGCTGGACATAATATACTATTATGCTTGGCATTGTCTTTAGATGATCCTTTTCTTCTAATTCTTCCATATTCATGACAGCATCTAAGGAATATTTGTGATTAACACCACACATGGCCATAATACCCATTCTCACTTCCATTTGCTGAGGGTTCACAAGGGAATAGGAAACATCCGTTAAGGTTAGATAACATGTGGCATCCATGCCTTCTTTTGCCTTAGGCACATCTACAAAGTGTCTAAATGGTATTTCTTGTTTAAAGGAATGGGCCTTCTGATTTTGACACATATAAACTATATCCATTTGGGCAATTCCTTCTATTATAACTTTGTCATCTACCACATTAAGATCTGTAATCACTGGCTTTCCATATACATTAAGTACTTTGAAAATATCTGGATCCTGTGGGTCTATACTAAGGGTTTCTTTTACCATCATACTTGCATTATTTTCACCAATTACCTTATAAAAATCTACCTTTTCCTTTTCTAGTTTTAGATTTTTAGTAGGAGAATACACATCTGTTATTACTTCCTTTTCTTCCTTATCAATTACGGAAGCATCTACTTTTACAACTGCTTCCATTTCATATAGCTTTCTCTCTCCTTCTAAATTTTCTCCCACATCAGTATATACTTCATCTATTTTTAATGTGAGCTTAGGCTCCATTCCTTTTAAAGCACCAGACACTTCTACAAAGTGGGTAAATGGTATTTCATGCTTTAAAACATGAAGGGAATTGCTTTCATCATCAGCCACATATAGGGTATTAGTCTTAACTGTACCACTTACAATGACCTTTCCATCTGTTACCTGTCTTTCCTTTTCCACTGCATAGGCATCACACTTAAGAATCTCTCCTATTTCTGCCATATCCCCATCTAATTCAAATTTTTCTCTAATCATAGTATCTGATTTATTACTTCCTACCATATTAGTATAGGAAATTGTCTTTTTAAGAGTTTGCAAATCGCTAAGTCCACTTATATCCTTTATAACTTCTATTCTATTGCTACTTAAAGTTTTTCCGTCAATATTTACCACTGCTTTTACTGATAACTTTCTTTCATTTATTATATCAAAATCTATATGTTCTATATGACATGATACTTCTTCATTCATACCTACTGCTGTTCCTGGTATATCTATGTTTTGACTAAATCCTGCACTGGCATTCATACTATATACAGAATAATCTCCTCCATCAGATTTATAAAGTATTTTAAAATTAACCACTCCATCTACAATTATCTTATCCTGTACTGATTCCCTTTTAGTGACAATAACATCTCCATCTGCACATAATATATTAGATATATCTGGTTTTACATCAGGAACTAAGATATCGCCTTCCACTAGAACCTGTGTATCCCCCTCCCCTAATATCTGATCTATTTTGAGTAAATCTGTTATAAATTCCATGGCCATGTTCCTTATCCCCCTTTACTATGTACTACTTATTATAATCATATTTACTAATCTGGAAAATATGTATAAGTTATACTTAATTATTCCGATTCTTTATAAGTATATTTTCTATAAGTAGGCTTATTTATCTATATATATGTATGCATTTGGGTAAAAAAAAAGAAGTGAAAAATTAAATTTTCACTTCAAAATTCCATCCTATCTATTCAGTTCACTATCAAATAAAAAATCCTCCCCATAGTAAATTGATTATTTTACAACCCTAATCACAAAGACTATAAAATAGATCATTACCATAACTCAGAAGGATGACCTTATAGATAAATGTGTTCGTATAAATACCTTCACTATCTATTATATTAGCTTACTTGCATATCGCTATCATTGCTACTTCTGATTATTTCAACCGTTTCTGTTAATATGTCTGAATAGCTATAAGATACTCTTCTTACTGTATTGTATCCTCCATCTATACATACCACAAAGATGTTAGGGTAAGCTTTCTCTATAATACCTTCTTTTACAGATACTTTCTTTCTACCCTTATTAGCTCGCAGCTTTACCTTTTCACCTACCAGAAATTCCACATTTTTCTTGATTTCCGTTAAAGTGCGTTTAGTAGCCACCGAATCACCTTCTTTCGCAATCTACATAATAATTATAGCATATGCTAACACCTTTGTCAAGCATAAACTAATTATTATACAACTTCTCAAAGCACATGTCAATACTCTTTAGAGTTTTAACAGTAAAACATTTTCACGTGTCACATATCTCAAAAAAAATCCCCTATTTAATGGGAATTTTTTTAATTATAATTATAGTATTCTACCATAGCTCTACTAATATTCATTCCTATGGTATTTTGAAATTCTTCATTTAAAAGTCTTTTTTCTTCCTCTTCATTAGTTATAAAACCAACTTCAATTTGAAGGGCACTAGACCTTACTTCTCTTAACAAGAAAAAGTCTGCTATCTTTACTCCCCTAGATACTACCTCTTTAGATGCTGAAAGCTTTTTTAGTATGAGTTCTGCTAAAGTAGCACTTTCTTCATCTCCCCTGTATATATATATTTCACTTCCACATACATTAGAATTCCTAAAAGAATTTTGGTGTATGCTTAAGAAAAAATCTGGCATAATTTCATTTGAAATATTAGCTCGCCTACTAAGGGATACGTATTCATCCTTTTCCCTAGTTATAATAACCTTTGCACCTAATTGTTCCAACTGTTTTTTCAGCTTCATTCCTATACTTAAATTTATATCCTTTTCTCTAGTTCCTAATATGCCCACATTATCCTCAGATGATTCCCCTCCATGTCCTGGATCTATTACTATGACCCTATTATGAAGAGGTTTTTCTTCATTAGGTATTTCTATATCTTTAATCTTTATCCCTGTGAAATAGTATTTTATAATTTCTTCATAATTTTTCCCCAAAGTAGCCATTTTATTGGCTCCGTACTGACAAAGTCCTAATCCGTGGCCTTTGCCCCTTGTATATATTTTAAACTTTATGGGTTGCCATCCAAATCTAGTAGAATTTATTCCTAGCTTTTCCACCACTTCAATTCCCTTTAGTTCTTTGTCCCCAATTTTTATACTCTTTATTCTACCCGTTTCATCCCTCTTAGCATCATATATTATACCCTCCATATGTGGTCCACTTGTGGGAGTACTTTTATCTATTGAGATTTGGAGTTTTTCTAAAAACTCCCCAGTAGACATCTCTCTCCATTCTTCATAGTAGGGTGACTCTGTACAATATTCACAGAGAACCTTCCTTAGATACATGATCCTATGATTTCCAACTATCTCGGAATTTTCAGTAGCTCCACCACAAGTTTCATGAAACCTGGGATATATGGGGTTATTATTCATGGTTATAATCTTATTTTTCGTACTTTTAACTGCATAACTTATAGTTTCCTTCACATTATCATATTCTTCATTATACTTAAATTTAATTTCTTCTAAAGATTTAAGAACATATTCCCCTTCCCTATTAGTTATATCACATCTTTCATATTCTACTCCCATACCACCAAAGATCCTCATTTTCCTTACTAAATAAGTTCTTATTATTATGGCATGGGCTTTTAATGCTTCCATATGGAAAAATGAAATATCTAAACTCATTAAAATTTCTTCTATAACATCCTCCATAAATTTTTCCGTTCTATTATTTTCGTCTATATTATATATTTGCACTTTCAAACTATTATTTTTTTCCAACACTCCCCCTCCTTCGTACTCTACCTATTTATTCTAGTTATTAGGAGGATTATTTTCTCTGCAATCCACTAGTATGGTTTGTAAATAGTTAAAGGTTGTAATGAATTCATTACAACCTTTAACTATTTACAAATTTACCAAGGAAAACTTTCTTCACACAGTAACTTGCCTACAAAGGAAAATATATTGAAAATTTTTGGAACCCTGGAACGTCACAACATCCTATGCTACTTGAACATGACACATGAACCTATATACGAAGATTCACACTTTCGCTTGTGACAAGGACTTGGGTGGAAAAGATTTTCAATATATTT
>NZ_JAOART010000027.1 GCF_025210435.1 Anaeromicrobium sp. | reverse complement strand
TCCATTTGGGCATTCTCCTTTGTTTTGTATTTGGTCGGCAAACCTAAATACTATTCTAACAAAGGAGTCTTTTATTTTCTGCTCACCGCTGGAAGCTTTTTTGAACCACCCGCACAGCAGGTGGTTTTCACTTATACAAATAAGAAATAGGCATGTATATTATACATGCCTATCTATATTCCTTTCTTATTTCTTCATATCTTTTTCTATTAACTTTAAAATCATAATATCCTACACGGGCCACTGACCTACATTCTATCATCCTTTTTTCTTCATTAAAATAAAATTCCACATCATCTTTAAATTTCATCTTACTGCTTTCAAATACTGCATGAATATAATTCTTATCCTCTTTTATAATTTTACTATTAGGATATCTATTTATTATTTTCTTTATTCTCTCCTTACTTTTTTCTAAAGTTCCTTTAAATTTCATAGGTTCAATTTGCTTTTGAAAGTTATTAGTTTGAGTTGATACCCCCTTTTGTGCATAGGGTAATTTCCCTAATCTACCTTCATGTACACCTAAATTGCTAGGCTCATTATTATTTTTTACATATGTATATACTAAAATTGCACCTAACCCAATCCATCCTGTTTTCATCATATCACTCCTATATTTCTAGTATTCATATTATATTTAATTTTATGTAATAGATATATCCTCTTTTAATACTATTATAAACTAAAAGACTGGAATTTTAGAAATTATTAAAGATAAAACTTCATTTATTAAACCACCTATATTATAATTAATGTGGGTGAATTTAATATGAAAATAGAAGATAATTACACATTAAATTATTATATAGATAAATACTCAATAGATAATCTATTTAAGAAAAGCATAAGAAAATATATGGAACTTCACAAATTTAATAAAAATGACTATTTATTAAGGACAGATCAAGGGGCTGATTATTTTTATTTTTTAGTCAAGGGAAGTTTAAAATGTTATACCATCCTAAAAAATGGTAAAGTTCTTCTCCATGAAATACTAACCCCTCTTCATGCCGTAGGGGATGTGGAATTAATTAATAATACTATTCCTGCCTGTAATATTGAAACCCTAGGCCCTAGTATATGTATAGGTATTAAAATGAATTTATTAAGGGAGCTAGTTTCTGATGATTTAGTTTTTTTTAAGTATTTATCTAGTACTTTAAGTACTAAATTAGTAACATATACTCACTCTAGTTCTATCAATCTAATATATCCATTAGAGAATAAGCTAGCTTCTTATTTGTTAGGAGTCCATGCTACAAACCCTAATGCTCCTCATATTAAAATAGATAGTATGACAGAGCTAGCCAGCTTATTTGCCGCAAGCTATAGACACCTGGTTAGAACCTTTAATAATTTATGTGATCAAAACATAATAACTAAAGATAGGAATCGAATATCCATATTAGATTATAAAACATTAGAAAAATTAGCAGGTTCTATATATTAGAACCTGCTAATTTTTTATACTTTGAATGTGTATAGTAGTACTTTCTTCTACTGATCCCTATGATTAAAAATATCTTCCTTATTTTTTTCTAATTCTATAGTATTTTTCAACTTATCCTTTTCCTCAAAATATTTTTCTATTTCTTCTTTTAATTTTGAATCTCCTAATTGATTTTTTCTACGTTCATAGTCCTTTAACAGATCCTTCTCATCCTTAGACAAGTTAGAATTATGCTCCATATTAATTTCTTCTAAGGTATATATTTTTTCCTGATTTTCCACAACTACCATGGTAGATGCAGCATAATCTCCCACTCGCTTATGTTCCTTTGAAAGAAATATGGCCACAACTCCAATGCCCTGGTCATCTAATATGCTTCTAAATAAATTTCTTATTATGGAACTTTTTATGTCTATAGGTTGTCCATTGTTCTTTAAGGTCCTTAGTTTGAATAATTTTTTACCTGGTGTCCTGCCATTCATCTTCATCTCAAAGAATATGAAGTATCCATAGGATACTATAAACAATAATATTATGGCGCCTCCTATTATCCAGCCTTCTCCCTTTGCTTCTAAATATTCTAAACTTCCAGCCCAAGTAAGAAATACTATTAAACCTACTAGGCCTATTACCACAAACTGAATCATCATATCTATACAAGCTGCTGCTGCCCTAGAACCTACACTTGCTAAATTATATTCTATTTGCGTATTCTCAGGAGTGGTTATTGTAATTTTTTTCACTGTATATCCCCCTTTTTTTCCATACTTTGGTATAATCATAAATGAGGTGTTTAATATGAATGAAGAAATTTTTATAAAAAATAACAAATCTAATTGGGACAAGTTAAATTCCTATGTGGCTAGGATAGATAAAAGTGGACACAAAAACTTAAACTCCAATGAATTAAGAGATTTTTTGTATCTCTATAATGAAAGTGCTTACCACCTTTCCTATGCTAATACCCACTTTCCCAATTCAACTACGAGTAACTATTTAAATTCCCTAGTAGGTAGAGCCCATAACACCCTTTATTCTGTTAAAGAAAATACTTTTAAAAGAATGTTTAATTATCTAACTAAAGGCTTTCCTAAGAGAATAAGAGAATTTTCATTTTTTATTAATATTTCTACGGCTATTTTCTTCTTAGGTTTTTTATTATCCCTAGTTATGGTCTTAATAAATGAATCTAATGCCTATTATTTTCTTCCTAAGGATTTAGTAGAAACTATTGATTACTCCATGGAATCAAAAAGACAATGGGATTATGCCCTCATGTCTAGCTACATTATGGTAAATAATATATCCATATCATTAAAAGCCTTTGTCTTTGGAATAACCTTTGGTATAGGTACCATATATGTACTATTTTCAAATGGTGCATTACTTGGAGGATTAACCGCCCTTATATATTTAAATGGAAATCCTACTGTATATTGGTCCTTAATATTACCCCATGGAATATTAGAATTATCAGCCATTTTCATAAGTGGAGGAGCAGGATTTATCCTTGCATATCATATGCTAATCCCTAAGGATTTATCTAGAGCCCATTCCATTATATTAGGAGCTAAAAAGGCATCATCCCTCCTATTTGGCATAGTAGTTATGCTCATAATAGCCGGTATTATAGAGGGTTTCTTCACACCTTTAGGCCTATCTCCATCTATAAAATTAGCCTTCAGTTTCATGACCCTTATAATACTTATATTTTATATTCTTAGGGGAAACAAATAGTTCAATATAGATTTCTTGGTTTTAAAATTGCTTTATACAGTAACTTGCCTATAAGGGAAACTATTGAAAATCTTTGGAACCCTGGAACGTCACAACATCCTATGCTACTCCAACATGACACATGAACCTATATACGAAGATTCACACTTTCGCTTGTGACAAGGACTT
>NZ_JAOART010000026.1 GCF_025210435.1 Anaeromicrobium sp. | reverse complement strand
TGAAACTATCTTTAAGTTTTTTAGATATATCAGAAATAACAACTGATTCTGCTAATATTATTCCAATAATTATATACACTAGGTTTTTCAACCTCTTTGGGGTTATGGGTAAAATTGCATATAGCATTTTTTCTAATTCTGATGTAATATATTCTTGATTATTTGTCATAGTCAAGCTCCTTCCATATAAGTTTTGCCGAACTTATATTTTAAAGGATGACTATGACTTTTTTCTACACTTTTTTAATGATAATTTAAACCTTGGATAGTAATTCCTTTTCACTGTCCGTAGGTCAGATCGGCGAGTAATACATTTTGATGATGTTTTTATTAGTTCTAAGTTATTCTTTATAGTTTCTCATACTACGTTGTCAAAAGGGACAGCTGTGGTAACTCGGGGGCATAGACAAGAGCAGAATGAGAAGAATGTTCTAGGGAGAAACACTGCATTATTGACTAAAAAAATCACTGATAAAGAATTTCCTAAACCGTGCGTCGGAGGTTCGATTCCTATCGGGTGCGCCATGTATAAGCCTTGTTTTCCTTAGGGAAGATGAGGTTTTTTGTTTTGATGGGGATGGGTGATTGTTAGCAGGTTGTGGTCGTAGCTACGTCGTTCGTCGTGGCAGAAGAGTGAGAATATGTTGGTAGAATCAAGGTAAGATTGGTATATTCCAAAAAAATTTAGGGCAAAATGAATTTAAAATAATAAACAGTAAACTGTATCATAAGGGCGATTTTGGTAGTAAGAATTGTAGATACGGGATTATTAGAGATATTATATAATTATATTATAGGAATAAAGGATGATATATTTTATTAAAACTTTAAATATTTATATATAGTATAATAATAAGTAGAATACAGGAACAAAGGGGGAAACGGATTGAGAGATAACTATATGGATACTGCATATCGTATGTATGAAGATGTAGAAGTACTTATAAATAATGATAGGTGGTTTAATTGTTGTTATTTATCAGGATATGTTTTAGAATGTTATTGCAAATTGGTTTTAAATAATGCTATATCTGAAGGGCTTATTACAAATAGGTCCGTAAGGAGGTATTCTCATAGGGTGATGGATATGGAAAATGATTTGAGTATGATATTATTATCAGAAAATCAGCTAGCTACATATTGTTTGGATTTAAATTCAGAATGTAAAGAGTTATTATCAGGATGGACACCGAATAATAGGTATAATGGAAATGAAAGTAGTTGGAACGAAAAAGATAAAGCAATTAAATATAAAGAAGAATGTGATATATTAATAGAACAAATTATGCGAATGCAGTTAGATGGGGTGATATAATGATTCATTTTGATGAAATAAAGGATAAAATAATTAATATCATAAGAAATTTAACTAGAAAAAAAAGTAATTATTATATTATAAGGGATGTTTTTGGAAGGATAGGCATTTACATATTAGGAGAAGATAATATTGATAAAATAAGAAATGAAATTACACGAGAGTTAGGATACGAGTGGATAAATACTGTAAGGAGTATTAGAGAATCAGATATGATTTTCAGAGAGTTATCTAATACAACAGAACAAATAAGTGAAAATTTGTATTATGGAGAACGTCAATTGGTAAAAAAGACATGGAAAAATAAGAAGAAATCTAATATTAGTATTAATGGTAAAGTAATAACATTTTATTCATATAAAGGTGGATTAGGAAGAACAACAACATTGATGCTAACAGCATTACAATTAGTCCGAAAAGGAAAGAAAGTAGTAATTGTAGATTTTGATTTAGAAGCACCGGGGGTCGCTACCCTATTAAAACCAGAAAACAATCAATATTATCCTAAATATGGAACAATTGACTTTTTATTAGAAAGTACAAATTATTCATCAAGTGTAAGTCAGATAGATATAGATGAGTATATATATTCTATCACATCAAAAAAATTAACCGGATTATCTGGTGGAGAATTATTTGTAATGCAAGCCACCAACACGAATGATATGAAATGTGATGAATATTTTCAAAAAATATCTAGAGTTGATTTTGCAACTCCTCAGTATACAAAAAGTAAAAATCCAGTAGAATTATTACTTAATAGTATAGATAAAAGATATTCACCAGACTACATATTAATTGATTCAAGAGCGGGAATACATGATATAGGTGGAATTACACTAACTAAATACACTGATGAAGTAGTATGTATTTTCTATGGAAATGATCAGAATATCTTTGGGATGAATTTTGTATTGCCCATAATTGTTGAAGAGAATATTCCTTTTTACTTAATTAATTCACCTGTACCACTTTCAGAAGAGGAAGCAGAAGAAGAGAGAAATATATATTTACAGAGTAGCATGGAAATTCTTTGTAAATGTGGATACTACAAAAATAATATTCCGGATGTACTAGATGAAAGTGCTGAACATTTTCCATTGGATATTAAATATAATATTGAAGCAACTATAATAAACTCCGAAAATAGAATTCAAGTATTACTAGAGAATGAAGGTACAAATAATATTTATTATAAATTGGCAGAAAAACTGGATAGTGAATCAAAGGTAGCCATAGAAAGTGATGATACTTTATTAGATAGGAAAAAAATATTAGAAGAAGTAGAATGTATTACTCCAGGAGAAACACCATCATCCGAAAATGAATTTAATAGTGTAGAAGATTTAAGAAAAGGATTTTATCCACTGAAGGATTATAAGTATATTTTTGATAATAACAAATTCTTAGTCATAGGTCCAAAAGGAAGTGGAAAAACAGCATTATATTCAGTACTAAAATATCCAGAATATGCCCGTGCATTGGCAAAATATGTAGATGTATCAAGTCGTGATATAGATAAGACGGAATGGATAGTGGGATTAGGTATTGGCAAAGAATTTCCTTTAAGCGATAATTTTGAAGTGATAGCCGAAACAAAAGATATTAGATTTTATAGAAAATATTGGCAGTGCTTAATCGTAAAAGTATTAAAGAAGTATATAAAGGAGTATATTAAAGATATTCCAGAGGTAATAACAAATATTATTGAAAGCAGATATAGTTTGTTTAGTGATATTATAAACAATAACAGAAATTTGTCAGAGATCATTCTAGATATATTACATAATTTGGATCAAAAACTAGAAGAAAACGATAAATTAATTATTATAACATATGATTATTTAGATGTTACATTAACTAAAAAATATAGAGGAGATATGATAGCAGCACTTATAAGCTTATGGTTTGAAAATATACCACGATTAGATAGGATAAAGGCAAAGATTTTTCTAAGAGAAGATATATTTAAATTTGAAGTAAAAGATGGTGTAACTGACAAGGCTAAACTTAATAATTATACAGCTAATATTGGATGGACATATGAGTATTTATTAGCCATGGTATGGAAAAGAATTGTTGAGAATAGTAGAAATTTGGCTGGTGTATTTGAAAGGAGCTTAAGTAAAGAAGGTTATAGTTTACCAAAATATGATGAATATATAGGTTTTGTTCCGCTACCTAACAGCATTACCAACAAGATCATATTAAAGAAACTTATAGGAGAAAAAATGGGGAAAGGAAATAAAGCATATACTTATAATTGGATATTTTATAGGTTAGCAGATACTAATGATAAGATAAAACCAAGAAGTATATTGAAGCTTTTTTCAATGGCTGCTAAAAATGAACTGGCAGATATCCCTAAAAACGATGGCACTAATTATTCGATTATCAGACCAAAATCATTAGAAAATTCAATTCAACAAGTTTCTGAAGATACACTTAGGGATTTATCAGAAGAATATAGTGAATATGAAAATATATTTAATTCCCTAAAGAATCATTATTCTCAATTTCCTATAGATGAAGAAAATTTAAAAGATGCTCTAATAAAATGTGGTATAGATGAGAATAATGTAATAACGGTGATATATCAATTGAAAGAAATTGGAGTATTGAAAGAATACCAGAGAAGGAAAAGTGATCCAATTAGATATCATATTCCAGATATATATTTAAAAGGAATGGGATTATCAAGAAAGGGATATAGGTAGTATGTATCTACTATAAAATTTCATCTTCATATTTAATAGATATGGATTTAATATGTAGAAACTGGTAGCACTAAAATTTAAATATTTGAAAATAGTAGCTATCCGCTTGTGCTTGGGCTACTATTTTTTGTGTGCCCAGCATGGGTGTAATCTATAGGGTGAAAGTCCCGAACACCGAAGGTGGTATAGGTGTTAGCCAAGAGTAAGAAAGCTAAAAGAGAAAATTCAAGGCTGGATAAATTATTTCAAAATAGCTAATATGAGAAGTATAGCTAAAGGACTAGATTAATGGTGAAGAAGAAGGATACGTCTGTGTATATGGAAGAAATGGAAAAGAATTAGAACAAGATTCAGAGAACTTAAAAAGAGAGGACTATCTAAACAAAAGGCATGGGAATATGCTAATACAAGAAAAGGCTATTGGAGAATATCAAATAGTCCAATTATGCATATAGAATATAAAGATAAAGACCTAGAGAATCTAGGTCTAATCAGTATAAGAAAATATTACGTTAAAATTTGTTAGTTCTTATTAAATCGCCGTATACCGAACCGTACGTACGGTGGTGTGAGAGATAGGTAGATAAAATAATTATCTACCTCCTACTCGATTGAGGCATTTCTTTGGATGGAAAAGTTTACATCTTGGAAACATTCCCTTTATTCTTTAGAAAAGAAGAATAAGTATAATCTTAATATAAAATAATTTATAGGGGGAAAAAATATGAAATCAAAATTAAGAAAAAAGATAGTATGGATAACCTTATTAGTAGCTGTGGCAGTATGTGGTGTAACGGCTTGTGGAATTAATAAAAAAGAGAAAAACGTTGTAGTACTTGAAAATCAGCAAAAGGAGATTGAACATATATTAGCCATTAAAAAAATTGATAACATCGGCAACTTTAGAGGAGTACGTTGGCTTGAAAATGGAAATATTTTAGGAATAAAAAATGCATATGCTTCATTTGAAGATAAAGAAGCTTGCAATATTTGTATATATGATGTAAAGACAGGAGAATTTAAAAATTTAAGCTATAATCAGGATAAAGGTGACATATGGTTATCTGTACTAGATATTACAAAAGATGAAAGATATTTATTATATGATAAGTTAATGGGTTTTAGGAGTTATGATCAAAGAAGAAATCTTTATGTGATTGATTTAAAAACTGGAGAAGAAAAGAAAATAGAAGATTTAGCAAGTGCTACAACTACGTTTGTAGATGAAGAAAAAATCATTGCTGCAAAAGGAATGAAACTATATACGTATGATGTTGATGGCAATAAAACAGAAATTAAGCTTCCAGAAGAGATGGTTGAAAAAATGAAAGATTATAGTAGATTTAACTTTGAAGAGGATCTAAAACAACGTGAGATGAGTAATGGAGGGCCTTTTGATGAGGAAACGATTCAAGGAATAAAAGAAGACTATCAATACCATAAAAATAATAATGAAATCATGGTAATCAATAAAAGCGGTGATGAAATTTATGTGGGGACCTATAATCGAATTACCTTTGCCTATAATTTAAAAACCAATGATTATAAAGAATTAACAGAGGAAGAGGCTAAAAAGGTTTATCATCATAAAAAAAATACTCAAAATATAGTTAGAGTAGAAAAAAATCATGAAGGAGAAGAGGAAATTTGGGAATTGGATGAAAATGGAACACATAAAAGGCTGATTGCAAAAGGAAATTTCCATGGAAGAAGAATTACTGTTTCACCAGATCATACGAAAGGGGTATATTGTATGAAGGGGAGAATGGGAGAAAAGAATTTATTTGTTTATGATTTTGAAACAGGAAAAAGTATTAAAATTTTTCCGCAAATCATTGGAAATGCAGTTTGGAATCCTTCTTCAAATAAATTTTTTATGAGAATACCAATGCCTACAAAAGATAAAAATACACACTATATTACAAGTATAGTTACTTTAAATTAAGATTATATACTTAATGACTTCTATTTAAAAGGAGAGTATTTGTGCTCTTCTTTTTACTTTTTAAAATGATGCTATAAAAAATATTATGATAGAATATAGTAAATATACTAATATATTACATACATACAAAAAAGGGGGAGAAGAGCATGGAAATAAAAATACTTGTAGTAGATGATGAAGAAAATATAACAGATACAATTGCTTATGCCCTAAAGCGTGAACAATATACAGTATATACAGCTTATGATGGGAAGGAAGCACTAGACAAAATACAAAAATTTCACCCAGATATATTGATTCTTGATGTAATGATGCCAAAGCTTAGTGGATATGACGTGTGTAAAAAAATAGGATATAACACCAATATGGGTATTATCATGCTTACAGCTAAAAATGATTTAGTGGATAAAGTATTAGGTCTTGAACTTGGAGCAGATGATTATATGACGAAACCGTTTGATCTATTAGAGCTTCTCGCAAGGGTGAGATCCTTGAGTCGAAGAATAAAAAAAGCACAAAGTGATATGGAAAAAAATTATGATGATGAAATCCTCAAAGTTTATGAAATAAAAATATGTTTAAAGGAAAGAGTTGTTTATATAGAAGATGAGATAATAGATTTTAAGCCCAAGGAATTTGACCTTTTAGCATTTTTGGTTAAAAACAAGGAAAGAACTTTTTCAAGATATGAAATACTGGATAGGGTCTGGGGGCAAGATTATTTTGGAGGAACAAGAACCATCGATATACATATCCAAAGAATCAGGAAAAAGCTTGGAAAATATAGTGAGATTCTAAAGACTATGCCCAAAATTGGATATAAAGCAGTGGGGAAAATATATGAAAAATAGTATAAAAATAAAATGGACTATATTCATTATTTTATTACTTATTTTTAATCTTTCTATTATAAGTTTTTCTATGTTAAGGGGTATTGAGAAGAATCAAAGAGATGCTTATGAAGCATTTTTAAAAGACAATAGTAAAACGGCAAACCTTTATATAAGAGAAAAATTTCTTTCAAGTGAAGAGAAGGATTTTGAAAAATTTTATAGTGAAAATGCAGAAGGTCTTGTCTTGGATTTAGGCAAAATACTAGATTTATCTATTGCCCTTTATGATAGGAAGGGAAAAAAGATAGGGAGTATACATAATGATGTAGAAGATGAGAAAAAGCTAAAAATAATGGATAAGGCTCTTCATAATAAGATTGTATATGAAAAAAATGGCCAAAAAATCGTGTATTTAGCTCCCATGTATGATTTTGAAAAACAAATTGGTGTATTAAAATTTGAATATTATACACAAAAAGAAAGAAACTTTTATGAAGATATGAAAAAACTTTTTTTTCAAGTTGGAACTACGTCAATTCTCATGACTTATTTAATGGCACATTTGTACTTTTCAAAAGTTGTTCATAACATATTGAATCTTAAAAAATCTGTAAAAGAAATTGAAAAAGGTAATTATGAAGATGTAATGATTTTAGATGAAAAGGATGAGTTTGGTGATTTGAGTCGCGGTATTTATTTCATGTCTAGTAAAATAAAAGAAAATATCCATGAAATCAATGATGAAAAAGAAAAACTTCAGCTTGCTGTAGAAAAACTTCAAAGTCTGGAGAAACAGCAAAAAGAATTCATAGGAGATATTACCCATGAATTCAAAACGCCTTTAACAATAATAAAAGCACAAATAGATTTGATGACTCTTTATAAAGATGATGAAGATATGATTGGCAAGTCAAAAGAGATAGCAGAAAAGGAATTAAAAAGATTAGATAGTATGGTTGAAAACATCCTTTACTTATCTAAACTTGAAAAATATGATTTTGAATTGAAAAAAGAAAAAA
This sequence comes from Anaeromicrobium sp., assembly GCF_025210435.1. Lineage (GTDB taxonomy): Bacteria > Bacillota > Clostridia > Peptostreptococcales > Thermotaleaceae > Anaeromicrobium. Next base: position 21,433 of record NZ_JAOART010000026.1, on the reverse strand, counting down.
TATGTACGAAAAAACTTCTTATGGATATATGTCATAGAATGGGTGGAAAAGCTTCAAAATTTGGAATTGAAATGATAACAGATCTTCAAGAGGCTTATATTTTTATGGATGCTGAAAGCTTTATGCAGATTTTTATAAACCTTATAGACAATGGAATAAAATATAATGTAAATGGGGGGAAAATATATATAAGAAGCTATGTAAAGAATGATAAAAACTATATTGAAATTGAAGATACAGGAATTGGAATACCTAATGAACATAGAAGAAAAATATTTGAACCTTTTTACACTGTAGATAAAAATAGGTCCAAAAAATTTTCTGGAACAGGTCTTGGACTTTCTCTTGTAAATAAGCTTGTGAAAAGGCAAAAAGGAACCATACGCCTTTTAGATTTTAAAGAAAGAACTCTCTTTGAAGTTGTATTTCCTATTTATAATAAAAAAATTAAGATGTGATGAAAAAATCTTTATGTTAGGCATATTCAAAAAATACATTAGGTACTAAGATATAAACTATAGAAAATTATTATCATTTATGGGATAATAAATTAGTTCATAAGAGTGTATAACCAAAGTATATAGGAGGCAAACAATGACTGATAAAAATAAAGGGATTATGGCTATGATAATCTCTGCACTTGGTTTTGCAATAATGGGAGGATTAGTCAAATTAATAGGAGACATACCAGTAATACAAAAATCTTTATTTAGAAATGGTGTTACAATGATTATTACATTTATTATGATCATATATTCTAAAGTAGATATTAGAGAAATTAAACATCATAAACTTCTATTATTACGTTCTAGTTTAGGTACCATAGGGATTCTACTTAACTATTATGCCATAGATAATTTGATTTTATCGGATGCCAATATTATAGGTAGGTTAAGTACATTCTTGGTTATTATTTTTTGTTTTATTTTCTTAAAAGAGAAAGTTAGTTTTAAACAGATAGGGGCTATTATTGTAGCTTTTATCGGCGTATTATTTATTGTTAAGCCTCAATTAACAATTCGACCAGCCTATATAGTTGCCATTTTAGGGGCCGTAGCAGCTGCATTAGCTTATACGGTACTTAGAGTTGTTGGACAAAAAGAACATTACTTGTCCATTGTTATGTATTTTTCAACTTTCTCTACCCTTGTTCTACTGCCATACGTAATTTTTAATTTTGTAGAAATGAGTGGAATACAAATTATTTATTCAATACTTGCTGGTGTTGGGGCGTGTGTAGGCCAATACGGTTTAACGGTGGCATATAAGTATGCACCTGCAAAGGAAATATCTATTTATAACTATTTTGGTGTTATATTTTCAGCAATATTTAGCATGGTTATATTTGAACAATATCCAGACATCTTAAGTATAATTGGATACTTAATTATATTTGGAGGGTCTTTATTTATGTTTTTAGATAAGAGATACAGTTCATGAAAACATGAAAATTATCCACTCATTTAGGGGAACTGACTAGTTTATTTTTTTCATATACCTAATATAGATTAGTAATAAATTTATTAATATGTTTATAATGTAATAAATCCAGTGGATATTCTACTGGATTTTTATTTTTTATTAAAAGAGAATAAATTATCAGATAAAAGTTATAAAAGAGGAACATAAATCATATAAGATGAATATGATAATCATTATCAATGGAAAATAAGGAGGAGATGTCAATGAGAAAGCATATTTTAATCTTATTTGTATTGTTAAGTATGGTGATTACAGGTTGTGGCAATCAGGAGATTTCAAAAGATGATGGAAAAATTCACATTGTAGCTACTACTACTATGTTAGCGGACGCAGTTAAGATAATAGGAGCAGACCAGGTTCAAGTAGAAGGTCTAATGGGTCCTGGGATAGATCCTCATTTATATAAGGCTAGTGCAGGAGATGTTGAAAAAATGAATCAAGCAGAGCTCGTTATTTATAACGGACTTCATTTGGAAGGTAAGATGGGAGAAATATTTGAAAATATGGAGAAACAAAATAAAAGAATTCTAGAAATAGGAAAAGGACTACCAAAAGATCAACTCATTGAGGCAGAAAGTAGCCCTGGTAATTATGATCCACATATTTGGTTTAATGTGGAACTTTGGATAAAGGCAGTAGAAGAAATTGAAAAGACATTGAGTAATTTTGATAAAGAACATGCAGCATTATACAAAGAAAATACAAAAAATTATGTGAATGAATTAAAAGAGCTTCATGAATATGTACAAAAAAGAGTTGAGGAAGTGCCAAAAGAAAAAAGAGTATTAATAACAGCCCATGATGCATTTAATTATTTTGGAGATCGATATGGATTCCAAGTGAAAGGACTTCAAGGGTTGAGTACAGCAACTGAAGCTGGAACTGCAGATGTGAAAAATCTAGCAGACTATATAGCTGAGAATAAAATACCAGCCATATTTGTAGAATCTTCAGTGCCTGTTAAAAATATAAAAGCATTACAGGATGCAGTAGCTGCTAGAGATTTTAAGGTAGAAATAGGGGGAGAGCTGTTTTCTGATTCTTTAGGAGATCCTCATAGTGAAGAAGGTACTTATATAGGAACGGTAAAACATAATATCAATACCATAGTAGATGCATTGATAAAATAGAGGAGGATGAGAATGGATAAGATAGCAGTTCAAGTTAATGACTTAACTGTAGCATATGACAAAAAACCAGTCTTATGGGATATTGATTTAGAAATACCTTCAGGAATTTTGATGGCCATTGTAGGACCTAATGGTGCAGGAAAATCAACCCTAATAAAAACTATGATCGATTTAATTAAACCTCTCACAGGGAAGACCCTCTTTTGGGGAGAAGATTATAAGCTAAATAGGAAAAGGATCGCTTATGTTCCTCAAAGGGGGAGTGTGGATTGGGATTTTCCTACGAATGTATTAGATGTGGTAACTATGGGAACTTATGGAAAGCTTGGTTGGATCAAACGTCCAGGAAAAAAAGAAAAAGAAAAAGGGATTCAAGCTTTAGAAAAAGTAGATATGCTTTCTTATTCTCATAGACAAATCAGTCAATTATCTGGAGGTCAACAACAAAGAGTATTTTTAGCCAGAGCTTTAGTACAGGATGCAGATATATATTTTATGGATGAACCATTTCAAGGAGTAGATGCTAAAACAGAAAAAGCTATTATTAAGCTTTTAGAAGAATTAAAAGATAGGGGAAAAACAGTTGTAGTGGTACACCATGATTTACACACAGTGCCAGAATACTTTGATTGGGTAACTTTATTAAATACGATCATAATAGACTATGGTCCTATCAAGGAAGTATTTACTGAAGAAAATCTGAAAAAAACCTACAAAAGTGCTATTGATGCTTTTTATAAGAATCATGGGGAAGTGATTTAAATGGATTTACTACTCAACACATTTTCGGATTATACCTTAAGAATAGTTGCATTAGGTTCAGCCTTATTAGGAATTACTAGTGGTGCAATAGGCTGTTATGCTGTATTAAGAAAACAAAGTTTAATTGGAGATGCCGTATCCCATGCTGCCTTGCCTGGGATTGGCCTATCCTTTTTATTCATAGGATCCAAGAATACAGAATGGTTATTATTAGGAGCTTTTATTTCAGGATGGATAGCTACATTTGCAATAGGGAAAATCAATAGATTGAGTAGAATAAAATATGATAATGCCTTAGCCATGAGTTTAGCTGTATTTTTTGGATTTGGTTTAGTAATTCTAACATATATTCAAAAAATCCCCAATTCTAATCAAGCAGGATTAGAAAAATTTTTATTTGGGCAAGCGTCGACCTTATTACAAAGAGATGTGGTTCTTATGGGAGTAGTAGCATTTTTCACATTACTTCCTATTATACTCTTTTGGAAGGAATTTAAACTCCTTAGTTTTGATCCTAGTTTTGCAGATACAATAGGATTTTCTACAAAAAAATTAGATATATTATTAACTACATTAATAGTAATATCTATCATTGTAGGCCTACAAACAGTAGGGGTTATACTAATGAGTGCTATGCTAATTGCTCCAGCAGTAGCTGCAAGGCAATGGACAGATCGATTATCTGTGATGGTTATATTATCATCTATTTTAGGAGCTATAGCAGGAATTTGTGGAACTTTTATAAGTTCATCAATTAGAAACATGCCTACAGGACCTATTATTGTAGTAGTAATCACCATAATTGTATTTGTATCATTACTAGTAGCACCTAACAGAGGCTTAGTATGGAAAAAAGTGAGAGAAGCAAAAAATAAAAAAGAAATAAGTAGCAATAGAATATTAAATATCTTATATGTATTATCTTTAAAACATGAAGATTCCTATCATCCTCATGATTTAGATACCATTATCCATGGTCAAAATCGTATAAAGTACTCTAAAAAACATTTGAGAGAAGAATTAAACAAGTTAAAAATATCTGGATTAGTTCATGAATATGAAAGGAATTTATGGGCAATTAATGAAAATGGTATTGATAAAGTCAAAGGGTTAGATTATTTAGATAGGAGGGAAAGTTACCATGCTTAGTCCTCAAATAGAAATACAATTAATAGCTATAGTTGTAGCTGTAGCTTGTGTGATTCCAGGGGTATTTTTAATATTAAGAAGAATGTCTATGATGTCAGATGCCATAAGTCACACGATTTTATTAGGAGTTGTGTTGGGATTCTTTATAACCCATGATCTTACTTCTCCACTATTAATATTAGGTGCTGCACTGATGGGGACTATAACTGTTTATTTAGTAGAATTCATTTATAAAAGCAAGTTAGTTAGTGAAGATGCATCTATTGGTCTAATATTTCCCTTTCTGTTTAGTATAGGTGTCATATTGATTAGTATGAATGCTGGGGATGTACATTTAGATACAGATGCTGTATTATTAGGAGAAATTGCATTTGCACCCTTTAATAGATTCATTGTTGGAGGGAAAGATATAGGGCCTAAAGCTTTGTATATAATGAGTAGTATTTTGATTTTGAATATGATTTACTTAATATTATTTTATAAAGAGTTAAAGATATGTACTTTTGATGAAAAATTAGCTGTAGTTTTGGGTTTTTCTCCAATATTTATTCATTATTCCTTGATGACATTAGTATCCATCACTGCAGTAGGTGCTTTTGATTCTGTGGGAGCAGTTTTAGTTGTAGCTTTTATGGTTGGGCCTCCTGCAACAGCTTATTTATTGACAGACGATTTAAAGAAAATGATATTTTTAAGTATAGGAATAGGAGGATTGTCTTCTGTATTAGGATATTGGACCGCAGTTTTTTTTGATGTGGCTATAGCAGGTTCTATGGCTTTAATGGTAGGTGTTACTTTTTCTATAGTATTTATTTTAGCACCTAATAGAGGACTAGTATCTATTATGAACATGAGAAAAAAACAGAAATATACCTATGGGATTATTTCTTTTTTGATCCATATTATCAATCATGAAAATACACATATTGAAGAAACAGAATCTTCTATTTATACTATAAAGGATCATCTAGGGTGGGATAAGGTATTTTTAGATGAGATAATAAATAGATCTAAAGAAAATCAATATATTACAATCAATGAAGACGGAATTATAAAATCTACATTAAGTGGAAAAGAATATGCTTTTTTTAATTATTATGATTTTGTGGAAAGAGTATAGTTAAACACATAGGAACAGTCACATGAGTTATTAAATGATTCACCTCAATAGAGAGATAATTCATATTGAGGTGAATTAAATTGTGGTGAAAAACCATAATTGAATTTAATAGTTGTATTCATGGTGTTTTTTTGGATTTTTTTCCATAGGAACCATGAAAATTTATATTTCAATTATAAGATACTGATTTCAAGATGTGATTTACTTGAAAGTACAGGTATTTTTACTGATCTTCAATATCTCCTTCAAGTTCTAAAAAGGTTTTATGAAGTTCATTTATTTGATTATTGTTGGTTTGCCAATAGCCCCTTTGGGTGTATTCAAGCATCTGGAGCCCAATTAACTGTGCTCATGGGTGGTTTGCTAATAGGTCAGGTCTATGGTAGTATATAATTCGATAGATAGCTGATTGTATATTTTACAAAGCCATAAAAGGTAAAATTTATATACATTAGAATAAGGAATGGAGGAACGTAAATTATGGTTGATTTACCGAATTGCCCAAAATGTAATTCAGAATATACTTATGAAGATGGAAATATTTTGGTTTGTCCAGAATGTGCCAATGAGTGGACTTTAGAATCAGAGGCTGAAAATAGTGAGGATAACAAGGTTATTAAAGATGCAAATGGAAATGTTTTAAATGATGGGGACTCTGTAACTGTAATAAAAGATCTTAAGGTAAAGGGAAGTTCATCAGTTGTAAAAATAGGTACAAAAGTAAAAAATATACGTTTAGTTGATGGAGATCATGATATTGAATGTAAGATTGATGGTTTTGGAGCCATGAAATTGAAATCTCAATTTGTTAAAAAGGTATAGATGGAGCTAGGTGTTAAGCCTAGCTCTTTTTTATACTCATATTAAAATAGCATGGTATAAATAGTTAAAAGAACCAAATTCTGAATATTGAAAAAAAGAAGGAATTTGATGAAGTATGTCGAAATGTATCAAGAGATAATGCTCTTAGGGAAAAATTGTATGTTTATAAATAAAAGTATAAATATATCCAATGTAAACGGGAGGTGAAAAAATAGGTTTGTCATCCATGGATAATATATAGGATAGTTAGAACAAATACCATATATGAAAGGTGGGAATTACTATGAAAAGCTTAAAATACAAAATTACTGTACCTGTATTAATATTTGCTATAATAGGGATTTTTGTATTAGGAGGAACGGGATTTTTTCAGGCAAGGAAAATAATTATAAATAATGTGGAAGAGATAGCACAAAGTAAAGTAAATAAGCTTGTTACCCTTGCAGATGATAGAATCCATGAATGGAAAGCCAAGATTGAAATAATTTCTGCAATAGATGTGGTTAAAAATATGGATCATGAAGGTCTTAAAAAGTTTGTTTCTAATAGTAATACATTTAACGAATTTGAAGGTATTATTATGTCTGGCAAGGATGGAAAGTATATAAGTACCAATGGAAACAGTGGAAACATTGCTTCAAGAGGATATTTTTCTAAGGTAATATCTGGTCAGGTAGTCGTATCAGAGGCAGTAATATCAAAGTCTACAGGAAATCCTATAGTGGTAGTGGCGGCACCTATTAAAAATGAGAGTGGAAGTGTCATAGGTCTAATTGGAGGAACAATGAGCTTGTCACTAGTAACAGATTTAGTAAATGCTGAGAAATTAGGGGATACGGGATATGCTTATATGATTGATGAAAAAGGTTTGATTATAGCCCACCCTAATGACGAGTTTATTCTTAGTGAAAACTTCTTGAACAACAAAAGTAAGACCCTTGTTGAAATTACTAAAAAGATGATAAAGGGTGAAACTAGGGTAGATAGCTATGAATTTGATGGAGCAGAAAAAATAGCAGCTTATGAATCACTACACTCTACTGGTTGGTCCATAGCCATGACTACATATTATGATGAAGTGACAAAGAGTGTATTAAAATTTAGAAATATTATGAGTATAATTGGACTGGTTATGATAATTGTAATAGGACTATTAATATATTTCTTAATAAATAAATCTATTAAACCTATTATAGAAATGGCTGATGTTACAAAGGATGTGGCCTCTGGAAATCTCCATGTGAAAGTAAATGTAAAAAGTGAGGACGAGATAGGTATTCTTGGGAACAATTTCAATCATATGATTGAAAATATGAGAGGTATATTAACTGAAATGAATGAAATGGGAATGACAGTAGCATCAACAGCCCAGCAAATGATGGCGTCAACAGAGGAGGCTGGAAGAGTTTCAGAACAAGTGGCACATACCATATCAGAACTAGCTCAAGGTGCCACGGAGCAAGCCGATGCAACTCAAAGGGGTAGCAATATGGTAAATGAGCTAATAAGGGGAATTACCCAAATAGCCCAATCTACCAATGATGCAGAAAAGGTTACCCTTAGGGCAAAGGAAACAGTTGATTCAGGTATACAAATCATAGAATATCAAAAGAATAAAATGTTAGAAAACAAGCAGGCATCTACAAATGTTGGAAATGAAATATTTGCATTATCAGAAAAATCACAGCAAATTGGACAAATCGTAGAGTTGATAAGAACCATTGCGGAGCAAACTAATTTACTGGCCTTAAATGCAGCCATTGAAGCGGCTAGAGCAGGAGAACAGGGAAGAGGATTTGCCGTTGTTGCTGAAGAAGTAAGGAAATTAGCGGAAGAATCAAGTAATGCAACACAAAACATCAGCGATCTTATAAGTGAAATACAAACAGGAGTAGAAAATGCAGTAAAAGAAATGGGGAAGGCAAAAATTGTAGTAGATGAACAAGAAAAGGCCGTAGAAGAAACTGTAAATGTATTTGATGATACATTAAAAGCTGTTGAAGGTATTGCAAATACTGTAAAAGAGGCCAGTCAAGCCTGTGAAACTTTAAATGAAAATTCACAGGTGGTAGGGGACAATATAGATAATATTGCAAGTATTACACAAGAAAATGCTGCTGGAACTGAAGAAGTTGCAGCTTCTACGGAAGAACAAACGGACACATTAGATAGATTATCCGTATCAGCAGATGAATTAGCAAAACTTTCTATAAAACTTCAGGAATCTATACAGAGATTTAATGTTTAAGTAAAAACTTGAAGCATTTCATAGTATATGGTTATAATACATGGATAAGCTCCTTTAAATAAGGGAGCTTATTTAATTTTAAACACTAACATAATAAATAATGGTGTAGATTTATTATGTTATAACCAGCTTTATGTGAGCCTACTTCAGGAAAATATATTGAAAATTTTTTCCACCCAAGTCCTTGTCACAAGCGAAAGTGTGAATCTTCGTAGATAGGTTCACACTTCATGTTCGAGTAGCACAAGATGTTGTGACGTTCCACAATCCCAAAAATTTTCAATATATTTTCCCTTGTAGGCAAGTTACTGTATAAGGAAAGTTTAGTGTTGATAAATTTATATAAGGCACATTAAAATTGTTAATCATCTTTATTCATGATAAAATAGCAGGATGGATTTAATAATTAATGATAATAATAAGTAGGAATATGAAAGGAATGAATATTATGAGTGACTTTTTAGATCTTGGCATTGGAAAAGACTTAAAAGATATATTGAAAAAAAACGGCATTGTACAACCGACCCAAATACAAGAACAGTGCATTCGCCCCTTGTTAAAGGGAAGGGATGTGGTGGCACAGGCCCATACGGGAACGGGAAAAACCCTTGCTTTTTTGCTACCTATAATGAAAAATATAGACCCTAGTAAACCCCATGTACAAGGACTGATTATTACTCCTACTAGAGAGTTGGCTATCCAAATTACAGCAGAGGCTAAAAAGCTTGCAGAAGCTAAGGATATAAATATACTATCAGCCTATGGAGGACAAGATGTGGAGAGACAAAGAAAAAGGTTAAAGGGTGCTATCCACATGGTCATTGCCACACCAGGGAGATTGATTGATCATTTAAAACGTAAGAGCATTGATTTAGGTAAACTTAAAATGGTAGTACTAGATGAGGCGGATCAGATGCTTCATATGGGATTTTTGCAAGATGTGGAAGATATAGTGCGTAACACACCAAAGGGACGTCAAACCATGTTTTTTTCTGCAACTATGCCAGAACAAATCCGTAAATTAGCTTCTAGATATATGAAAAATCCACTACATATAAAAACAGAGAATAAAAAGGTTGTATTAGATGAAATAGAGCAAGTAGTAGTTAAAACTACTGAAAAGAGAAAACTAGAGGCACTATGTAAGTACATAGATGAAAATAACCCATTTATGGGAATAATATTTTGCAATACAAAGAAGGCCGCAATTAAGCTTAATGAAGAACTAGGCAAAAGAGGATACAATTGTGATGAACTTCATGGAGATATGACTCAAAGTAAACGTGAAAAAGTTATGAAATCCTTTAGAAAACTCCAATTACAATTCCTAGTAGCTACAGATTTAGCAGCCCGTGGCCTTGACGTGGAAGGTATAACCCATGTATTTAACTATGATATAACTAATGATACTAAACTACACATCCATCGTATAGGGCGTACAGGTAGAGCTGGAGAAAGTGGTGTTGCAGTTACTTTAGTTACACCTGAAACGGAGGAAGCTTTAAGATCTATTGAAAAGGCTATAAAGATGACCATTAAAAATGATAAATCTCCAGGTACATCTAGACCACGTGAAAGAAGATCATATAATAAACCTAAAAAGCCTGGTCAAAAAAATACCTATGGAAAGAAGAAAAATAGTAATTCTAAATACAAGTCAAAAAGAAGATAATTAGTAAAATACTACTCTCAAATAAGAGAGTAGTATTTTTATTTTGTATAAAAAATATTATAAGTTCAAAGACACCATAAACTGTCCCAACTTCTCACAAAAGGTAGCTCTTATTCATAATATGAAAATTAAGAGAAAGGAGGCAGTAAAATATGTTAACAGGTGTCCACTATACTTATATTCTATTTATACTAATAGTGTTAATAACAATGGCACTAAAGAAAGATACACTCATGCCCTGTATACTAGGTGTATTTTGTATGGCCCTATACGCTAGCAAGGATTTGGTATTTTCCATAGGAAGTATATTTAACTCCTTTGTGGTAGCCACAAAAGAATTAATAGGAATAATATTAGTCATATCTATCATAGTAGCCTTATCTAAAGTGTTAGAGGAAACAAGGGCTACACAATTAATGGTAACTCCATTTATTAAAATAATAAAAAATAGAACCAGTGCATTTTTTTCAGTAGGAGCTGTAATGCTAATATTGTCCTGGTTTTTCTGGCCATCTCCTGCAACTGCCTTAGTTGGGGCAATTTTTTTACCCATTGCACTAAAAGCAGGACTTCCTGCCATAGGAGTGGCCATGGCCATAAATTTATTTGGTCATGGATTAGGATTATCTACTGACTTTGTAATTCAAGGGGCTCCTACCATAACAGCGGCAGCAGCAGGTGTAGGTGTATCTAATATAATAAATGATGGAATGATATTGTATTGGACTATGGCCATAGTTTCTATAGGCATAGGATATTTTATGTTGGATAGGGATATGAAAAAGGGCAAGATAGAAATTACAGATAGTATAGAAATACAGGATAATGAAACCTATACCATTAAAACAAAAATATCAGCATTGTTAGTTCCCTTAGGATTTATGGCTGATGTGGTATGTATGTTCATATTTGATTTAAAGGGTGGAGAGGCTACGGCATTGATTGGTGGAACTGCTGTACTTTTACTAGTAATAATTACACTGATTAACTATAAGAAAAAATCATTAGAAAAAATAACTACTTATATTCAAGGCGGATTTGGATTTGGAATAGAAATATTTGGTCCCATTATCCCCATAGCTGCATTTTTCTATTTAGGTCAATTAGGGACCTTCTCAGAAGCCATAGGAGGAAGTTTTTTACCAGAGGCATCTCAAGGTATACTATCAGATATAGGAATAGCCCTATCTAATGCCATACCTATGAACAAAGTGATGGTATGTTCTATAGAAAGTATTATTGGGGCAATAACAGGATTAGATGGGTCTGGCTTTTCTGGTATTTCCCTAGCAGGATCTTTAGCTAAAGTATTTGGTGAAGCCATTAAAGTAAGAGCATCGGTTTTAGCTGCACTTGGTCAAATCACTGCCATATGGGTTGGTGGAGGAACTATAGTTCCTTGGGGACTAATACCTGCAGCTGCCATATGTGGAGTATCACCAATAGAACTTGCAAAGAGAAACTTTATACCTGTAATGACAGGTATTATAGTCACAACTATTGTTGCCATATTTATTATATAAGATAGTGAATAAATATGCCTTATGTTAATATGTAAAATGAATATGAAAGAGAACATATAAAAATATAGATTTCGTATTCATAAACTAGCTTTATGTGAGCCTACTTAAGGAAAATATATACTTTGATTTATTAAAAAAAGATGAATGGAAATAATGTATAATAATCTTAAGTAGTTAGATAATTTACTATCTAAGGGGTGAATACATGGCATTAACAGTTCATGAAGCATTAAAATTAGATGCATTAAAGAGATTTAGGCTCGTTGCAGGGATGAATGGATTAGATAGGAAAATAAGTAGGGCTGGAATATTGGATCATGAGGTTGGTGAGCAGGTGCGTAATTCGGTTCAAGTGGGAGAGTTTATTTTTAGTAATCTCCTTGCCATTAGGGATAGGCCGGAAATGATTGTTGATTTTGTGAAACATTTAATTGATGCACAAGCGGCTTGTTTTGCAATAAAGACCATTTATTTTAAGGAAATTCCTAAAGAGGCCATAGAATTAGCCCATGAACATGGATTTCCCTTATTTTTGTTTGATGAAACCTATGTGGAAACCATAATTTTAGAAATTGATAAAGCTGTTAATATTAAAAGTCACCAGGAACATATAAAATTGATCATTGATCAAATATCAGAAAGTAATCTGAACGAATTTAGAATACGAGATTTGGCCTATGAAATTAATAGGAATTTTAAGAAAAACTTTATTGTTTATTTTGCAAGGGAGATGGATAGTCATGGAGAAGTTAGTGGTCCCTTGTTTAATCCAAGGAATCTTAGTAAGTTTTTAGGTGAAAATTCTTTAGTTATTCCATATAGAAATGGATATTTAATCATTGGAACCTATGATAGGGATGATTATGAATATATTAAAAAAGCCTCCCAATCAGCATTAAAGGCATCTGGTTTGCTAGATGATAATTATAGACTAGGAACTAGTGAAATTAAGAATAACTTAGGTCTTTTGGGAAGGGCCATAGATGAAAGCAAATATGCCTATGATTTTGCATCTATTTATAATATGAAAAATATTTCATTTTTAAATATGGGAATATATCAATTTTTAATACCTATTATGAACAATCCTTGGGTATATACCTTTTATAAGGGTGTTATTGAAAAGCTCATGAATTATGATAAGAATAAGGGAACGGATCTTTTAAATACTGCCATTGTATATGTTGAAAGTGAAGGAAATATAAAAACCACATCGGAAAAATTATTTCAACATAAGAATACTATACGATATCGTATAAGAAAAATTAATGAATTATTAGGTAGTAATCAAGTAGAAGGTATGGCCTATGAAACTTTGGCCATAGCCATTAGACTATATCTCATTAATTCTAGATTATTATAGATAAAATACATAAGGGGAATGAATTTGTATAATGTACAAATTTATTGCTCTTTTTTTGTATTAATTGAAATACAACCATTTATATGAATAAGATATAATTGTTGGAGAACAGCAGGAAGTCTTTAAGTAATAAACCAGTATAAATAGGAGGGATGGTCATGAGAAGATTTAAAGCGGAGTTCATTATGATATTAATTGTGGCACTATGGGGGTTATCCTTTAGTTTAACTAAACCAATACTTAATAATATTGGTATATTTAATTTTATGGCCCTTCGATTTTTAATTGGTGGCAGTGTGTTATTTACAGTATTATTTTTAATGGGAAATGTGAAAATTACAAGAGAACAATTGGTTGGAGGAGTAATTACAGGAGGAGTTTTATTTCTTGCCTTTACACTTCACACAATTGGATTAAAATATACAACTGTTGCTAAGAATGCATTTATAGTTGGTAGTAGTGTGGTTTTTGTACCTTTTATAGGAACATATGTAAAAAAGGAAAAGCAATCTAAACTCATTTGGACAGGAACTTTCTTGTCAATATTAGGTCTAGGCTTAGTAACATTAGAAGGGAGCCAAGGTGGAGTGAATTTTGGTGATTTAATGACTTTAGCCGGATCTGTAATTTTGGCATATTACATTATTTTAGTTGAAGAATACGTTAAAAAATATGATGCAAAAATAATTGCAGCTATTCAAGTTAGTGTTGTTGGAGTCTTAGGTTTAATATTATCTTTAATTATAGAAAAACCAACTATTAGTCTATCTTGGGAAGCTTGGAAGGCCATGTTGTTTTTAGGAATCGTATGTACAGCTTTGGCATATTTATTGGCCAATGTAACTCAAAAGTATATTCCCGCATCTAATATGGCCCTTATATACACTTTAGAACCCATATTTGCATCCCTATTTGGATGGGTATTTTTATCAGAAGTCATAGGAATACAAACCCTAATTGGAGCCATGATTATTTTAATCAGTGTGGCCATACCAAATATAGGAGTATTAATTAATAAAAGAGATAGGGTCGTTCAAACGGAACAATAAAATTAAACTAAATATTATGTCCCCTTTTGAATAAAAAACATTTTACCATTTGGTAAAGTGTTTTTTGTTTGCGAGGCATGTTGCCGAGCCGATGGTTTGAAAGAAAACCTGCTATAAGGATATAGTATTAGTATTGTAGTTGTAGATAAAGTAGATGTTATAATTAGATGGAGAACAAAAGATATATTTTCATTCTCGGAGATTTTTTGTGATTTTTGGGCAACTGTGTTAACTAACTTAAAAACAAAATCATAGTATTTTCAATGGGTATGTCACTTTAAGATGAGTTTTCCTAAAATGTGTGCTGGAGGCTCCATTTCTCTCAGATGTACCAAAATTTAGCCTCATTTTCCTTGGGATTTTAAGGTGAATGAGGTTTTTTCTTGAGATTATTAATTTAAGTAATAAGCTTGAAATTATAGATGGAAATACGGCACCTTCTACCAGTGAAACTCTTGTATAAACATTGTTGAGAAATTGTTGAGAACAAAATGGTAATATATGAATAAGTAGAAAAATGTGGAAAATTACCTACATATGAATCAAATTGTTCTTTGGGAAAGGATGATGTGGATATTGTATATAGGTACCTAATATCCACAGAGTTTGTAGTGCAATAAATCCATTATGTAAGGGGGGATGGATAGATTGTTGAGAGTAGATGAAATAACTTTAGGTTTCAGAGGGGGGAATGTAGACGGATTATATCAAAAAAAGTGTGTTGGTAATTGAAAAAGTTAAAAAAAGCAATTATGAAAGGAGAAAACGCAATGAAAAAAGGTAGAAAAATAAAAAAAGTTGTATCCTATATTTTAATATTTACGTTGATTTTTACATCTATGAACTTCATGAGTCTAAGCAGTACATATGCTTTGAGTGAAAATCTAGAAGATATTATTGTAAATCTTAAACAAGATATTGATGTGGTATTATCTGTAGGAAACTCATCAGTTGATGTAACTAATTTTGAGGCTCAATTAAAGGAAAAGCTTAAGGAGAGGGGAATACCTACAGATAATATAAAAATATCTGCCCTTGAAGTAAAAGATGTTGATGCTAAGAATAATTTTGCATGGAAAACATATGACCATACAAATAAACTGGAATTAGAAGATAAGGAAAATGGTTTATATTATTATGGCGAACGAAATGGGAATTATACTTTAGATAATCATATTGTAATTAGTGACAAAAATATTGATATGTATGGATATGGTTCGCCTGCATTCAAGGATTTTATGTATATGTCTGATCATATGGCAACAAAAAAAACCTTTGATTTTATCATAAAAGAAGGAGAATTTTATGATGCATTAGAAGGGGCAGGATTCTTATTCAATACAAATATAACGGGAACATATCCAGATCAAACCATGTCAGGATACCTGATTTTAATTAGATATACGGGTAGTAGAACACCTGTATATGCTGAAATATTCAAATTTGAAAATATAGATGTTGAAGGATTTCATAATGATAGGCCTGGTACGGTTACTAGTGATAGACGATCAGCACCTATGAATCCAAGATATCCAGGATTTACCCAGTTAGCATATTGTCAGTTGCCTACTGGGGATAAAATAAGAAAAATAAAAATAGATACATCTTCATCAAAATTCAAAATGGAATATGGTGGTGCTTCCAATGAGAATGATGCCATAAATTCTGAACTTTTAAATTGGAAAAATGCTACTGATGGAACAGACCTAGGATCAGAAATCAGTCTAACAAGTGATTATAAGAGCTATGGATTTGGTCCTATCATAAGCTATAGAAGTCATGGTTGTTCAAGACATACACACTTTACTTTCAACAATATTACCATGTCAACAGAAATCGTTAAGAAATTTGTTGAAATTATCCGTGAACCAGAATGGAGAGACAATTCAAAAAAATTCATAGTAAATTTAGAAGATAATATAGTAGAAGATTTTAATGATGATGTTCCATTAGGAGAAATCCTATCTAGATTAGGGAATGATGAGATTCACTATATTGGATGGGGAACAGATACAAATAAAA
Organism: Anaeromicrobium sp.; assembly: GCF_025210435.1. Classification (GTDB taxonomy): domain Bacteria; phylum Bacillota; class Clostridia; order Peptostreptococcales; family Thermotaleaceae; genus Anaeromicrobium. The sequence continues at coordinate 5,091 of NZ_JAOART010000026.1, read as the reverse complement.
ATCAAGGAGAAGAATTTATCAAAAAGAATAGTAAAAGAGGAACATTTGTAAAGAATACAGATAGTGATTCTATTGATAAAATTGCAGCATATATTGCTGGTCAATATGCAGATGGACTTAAAGAGGGAAAAGATATTCAATACATTACATATGGTAATGACGTTGAATTTGATATTAGACCTGAATCAGTAAAATCAGATACAGCAGGTGGAAAGTTCCCAGTGGGAAGATGGAAAGTTGATCATGACCCAACTGTTTTTGAAAATTCATCAAAGGTTGTTCCATATGATGGACAGTATTTAAATGATTTGGATGTATGCTTTAATGAAATTGGTCAATATGACATTTCCTATGAAGATACAGTAGTAAATACTGTTTATGTTCATAGAAAGCCTATGGCTAGCTTTCATGTAAGTGTAGATAATGAAAATAAAGTTTCCATTATAGATAAATCATATGATCTAGATGGTGGTTTATCTTCAGGAATTGCCCAGAGAGAATGGCAATGGAAGGAAGTATCAGCTGGAGGATGGAATTCTGGACAGCCAAATCCATTAGAAGCTAATAAAAATTATGTTATCCAATTAAGGGTAAAAGACCATCAAGATACATGGAGTACACCATGTGTAAGATATGTGACTACTGCCAGTAAAGATGTAGCACCTATAGCAGAATTTTTTGTATCACCACAAACATTATATACTTATGAAGGAAATACAGTTAAAATAACAGAAACAAGTTATAATCCTGATGGAAAACTTGATGGATCTTTAATAAAAGAATGGAAAGTAACAAAAGGTGGAAAAGAAATATATAGTGGAAGCAAACCGAAAATTACTTTTGATCAAGCTGGAGAGTATAAAATAGCATTAAGAGTAAAAAAACCAAATCCTTCACAAGAAGGAAAATATTTTGAATCTCAATGGTTTGCAAGATATATAAATATAGTAGAAGATACAGAAGCACCAACAAAACCAGAAGTTGAAATGAAGACAATATCTGATAGTAAAACATACACAAGTGGAGAATGGACCTCAGACGGAGTTAGTGTTATGTTGTCTGGTTCGACAGATGCTTCTCAATTTATCAAATACCAATATAAGATAGGTGATGATGAGTGGGTAGAAGGAAATAGCACTATGGTCAATACAGAAGGAACCACTACTGTATCTTATAGAGCTGAAGATATAGCTGGTAATGTAAGTAATACAGAAAGTGTAACAATCAATATAGACAAAACAGAACCACAAAAACCATTAATCAAAAAAGATCCTGATAGAGATTTCTATAAGGATGAGATTACAATCAAAATTTCATCTACTGATGATGAATCGGGTATAGAAAAAGTAGAATATCGACTAAATGGTTCTTCTTGGAAAACTTATAACGGATTATTCAAGATATCAAAATCAGGAACAACTACTGTAGAAGCAAGAGCCATTGATAAAGCAGGAAATGAAAGTAAATTAGGAAAAACAGATGTATGTATAAATAAAGACATATATGCCTCTGCAAAAATAGAGATAAATCCAGATAAGGAATACCATAATGATAACTTTCTAGTAACACTGATTACTGAAATTGATGATCAGCATGTAACTGACTCAGTATACGGATCAGTATATTCAGCTGTATACTGTGATACGTATTATAAACTAAGTGATATGTCCGACTTTAAATTGTATAAAGAACCATTTACAATAACAGAAGAAGGACAAACAGATATTAGTGTAAAAGTAGAAGACCGATTTGGAAATGAAAGTGATGAAATTAAGAAGACTGTTTACATAGACAGGAAAGCACCAGAAAATCAAGATGAAGTATTGAAAGAAAATATAGCTAAAAAAGGTAAAGAAAGTATAGTAATCATACCAACAGGTGATGAAACTGAAACTATATGGATTGCACCTTTAGGAACAAAAAAATTTGAAGAAGGAAACAGTATTACAAAAACATCAGGAGACGATACATTAATTAATGTTCCTGAAAAAGAAGGAAAATATAGAGTATATGTAGAAGATCGTGTAGGAAATGTTTCAGAACCAAGTAGTGCAGTTATTATAGTAGATAATACGCCTCCTACGGTAGAAGGTGTAGAAGACGAAAAAACATATAAGGAATACAGAACCATTAAATTTAGTGATGGAACTGCAAAACTAAATGATATACCTTTTACAAAGGGTCATGTAGTAGGAGCGAATGGAGCCTATAAATTAGTTGTTACAGATGCTGCAGGAAATATTACAACTATAGAATTCATCATCGATAATGATGAAGAGTGGGTAAAAAAAGATAAGGAAATGACACAAATTGGATATGCTCAAGGAGATAATAAAGATTGGGTATCTAATGATTTAAAGCTATCTACACAAGGAAACAATGGAAGCAGTATCAGATGGCAAAGTAGTAATGAAGCAATTATTACATCAGATGGAAAGGTTACTTTACAGTCAGAACCTACTTTTGTAATATTGACAGCTATCATTACAAAGGGTAATGCTACAGAAACAATAGTATTCAAAGTAAGAGTTGTAACAGATAGAATAAAACCCATATTAGAACTAAAGGGTGACAGAGTTGTTACAATAGAGCAAGGGCAATTATATGAAGAAAAAGGTTACACGGCAATAGATAATGTAGATGGGGACATAACAAATAAAGTAGAAATAGAAGGGTTTGTAGATTCAGATAGAGTAGGATACTATACACTTACATATACAGTCAAAGACGTAGCTGGAAATGAAGGTATAGAACAAAGATTTATCCATGTAGTTAAGGATGAAGTAGATAAAGAAGCAACAATAATAGCAGACAATGAAGAGGATGTATTAGATAAAAAGGTTACTGATGCTATAGAAGGAGCAAAACAACATAATGAACGTAAAATTAAGATTGTTGTAAAGGAGAAAGCAACAATAGAGGAACCAGTTAGAGTAACGATTAGCAAAGAACAGGTAAAAAATGCACAACAAAATGAGTTATCTCTTGTATTTGAAGCAAAAGATACTTCTATAGAAGTACCATTAAAGGCTGTAGATACAAGCAGTATGCCTACTAATTCAAAATTAGCATTAGTATGTGAACAAGTAGACACATCTAAACCTGAAAACAGAAAAATGGAAGATGCAGTAAAAAATATCAATAAAAATATGGGCATCTATGAAAAGAAGATTTATGATTTCAAAATGGAAATAGTAGAAGTAGATGCAGAAGGAAATAAAATTAAATCAGAAGAAATTGAAAATTTCACTTCTGAGGAAGATATAAAATTAAGAATCGTTGTAGGAAAGGACATAGAAGGAGATACAAGATTCATGACATTCTACTACAACGAAAAAAACAATGAGTGGGAATATATCAGAGGAGAATATAATAGAGAAACAGGAGACATGACCATTTTAACAAACCACTTAAGTATTTACTCTGTAATGAATCTTTCATTAGCTGAAAAGAAAGAAGCCATGGCACAAATCTTTAATAAACCAAATGTAACAATAAAAGAAGGATTAAGTGTTATTGAAGACCCAGATATGGAGTTTGATTCAGAAGCAGTGGAAAAATATAAGACATTAACAAAGCTTCATAGAGAGAATATTGTACAACAACTAATAGATGAAAGACCAGAAGATTTATATAATTACATCAAATTAAGTGAGAAATATAAGGAAGTAGTAATAGGAAAACATGATTCGATTCAAGGAGATAATATAGCTCCTGAAATCACTCTAAAAGGTGAAAAAGAAGTAACAATCAAACGAAATAGACTATATATAGAACAAGGCGCAACAGCAAAAGACAACTTAGATGGAGATATAACAGGAAGAATCATTCTAATAGGAAGTGTGGATACATCTAAAACAGGTGTATATACCCTAAGATATACAATAGAAGATTCAAATGGCAACAAAGCAGAAGTAACAAGAACAGTAATTGTAAAATCATCAAGATCAGGTTCAAGCAAAAATACAAGCAAAAATACAAGCACAAGTGCAAATACAACGATAGAACCTCAAAAGGATAGTCAAATAAAAATAGTAGAGGGAGAGGAAAATACAAAAACCCAAGAAGTTTCCTCAGGAAATCTAAAGCCAAAAGAAAAAGAAATGAAGATTGTAGGCAGTGTATATAAAGTAACACCTATAAAGAATAATGGTCAAGTAGATGCATCCATAAGGATAGGATATGATGAAACTAAGGTATCTAATGAAGATCGTCTTGCAGTTTATGTGTATGATGAAGAAAGTAAAGCATGGCAGTGCCTAGGTGGTATTGTTGATAAAAAGAATAATCAAATAACAGTGAAGGTAAAAGATACAGCAAAAATTGCAGTAATGGAATACAATAAGACATTTAAAGATTTAGAGGGGCATTGGTCCCAAGAAATCGTAGAATTATTAGCTTCAAGACAAATTATATCTGGCGATATAACAGGGAACTTTAACCCAAATATGGGCATCACCAGAGCAGAGTTTGCTACATTAATAGTAAAAATTCTAAATTTGAAAGTTGGAGAAAAAGCTACAGGATTCCATGATATCAAGGAAGATGATTGGTTTGCACCATATATTGCCACAGCAAGAAAGTCTGGCGTGGTGAGAGGTGTTAGTGAAACAGAATATGAGCCTCATCGTATTGTAAACAGAGAGGAAATGGCATCAATTGTAATGAGAGCATATGAATTGGCAGAGGAAGAAAAAGTAAGTAATCAAGATATAAGCAAAGAAAGTAAATTTGCTGATTCAGAACAAATCAGTAATTGGGCATATAAGGATATATATGCAGCAAAAAGCTTAAAACTCATTAGAGGTAGAGATGAAAACCGATATGTGCCTAAGAATGAAACTTTAAGAGCAGAAGCTGCTGCATTAATATACAATTTCCTAAAGGCGCAAGGAAGAATATAGTTAAATAAGAATGAAGGTACAGTTAACGAAGTTAACTGTACCTTTTAATTGTATAAGTGAAAACCACCTGCTGTGCGGGTGGTTCAAAAAAGCTTCCAGCGGTGAGCAGAAAATAAAAGACTCCTTTGTTAGAATAGTATTTAGGTTTGCCGACCAAATACAAAACAAAGGAGAATGCCCAAATGGA
>NZ_JAOART010000025.1 GCF_025210435.1 Anaeromicrobium sp. | reverse complement strand
CTTAATACCTAAAAAATGATTAAGTTGCTCTTGCGAATAGTATCTTGTACCACCATCAGTTACATGTTGTGGAATGAATGAGCCTTTTTTATGCCAATCTCTTAATGTTTGAGGAGTTTTGCCTATTTCTTTAGCAAACTGACCTATTGAATAATACTTCATTAATTATCACCTCTATATAATGATAACAAATAGCATGATATTATTCAATATATTTTTATAGATTCTTATAGATTTTATTTAACAGTTACTAACCTTCCCACTATATTTTCTTATGGCCTGAACTAACCCATCTATAGTGTATTTTTGAGCTTCTATATGACATGTAAGTCCTAAATCCTTAGCCGCATCTGCCGTTATGGGCCCTATCATAGCTAATTTGGAATTCTTTAATAAGCCTTTATTTTCTTCACCCAATATGGTTATGAAGTTTCTTACTGTAGATGCACTTGTAAAAGTTATTATGTCTATATTATTATTTTTTAGTGTATCTATTAACTCTTCCCTTTTACTCTTTGGAACAATAGTTTCATATATGGCCACATTAGTAACCTTAGCTCCTAACTTTTTTAACTCTTCTATTAGGACTGTTCTAGCTATATCAGCCCTTGGAAGTAGAACCTTATCACCCTGCTTTATCTTGTCCTTTATTAACTCTACTATGGCCTCTGCCCTATATACATCTGGCATATATTCTACTATTAATCCCTTTTGTTCTAAGGCATCTTTAGTAGCAGGACCTATGGCACAAATCTTACCTTTTCCCATATGTCTTATATCCATATTTAATTCTTTCATTCTCTCAAAGAAACTATTTACTCCATTGACACTAGTAAATATTATCCAGTCATATATATCCATTTTTTTCATATTTTCATCTATTTCTTTAAAATCATCTGGTCTTTTTATTTCTATAGTTGGAAATTCCACAGTTTCAGCTCCAAGACCTTCTAACTTTTCAGATAAATGACTTGCCTGTTGTCTAGTTCTTGTAACTAGGACTTTCTTTCCAAAAAGTTCTTTTTTATCAAACCATCTTAAAGTGTCAGATAAGTTTGTCACATTTCCTACTATTATTATGGATGGATTTTTAATATTATTTTCTATAACTATATGATAGATATTTTCTAAAGTACCCTTTACCATCCTTTGGTCCTTAGTACTTCCCCTCATTATTACAGCAACGGCAGTAGACTTATCCTTACCATATTTTATAAGCTCAGTAGAAATTTTCTTCAAATTTTTAATACCCATTAAAAATATTAATGTTCCTTCAACCTTGGCAAGGGCCTCGTATTGTACAGTCTTTTCTTCCTTAGTAGGATCTTCACTTCCTGTAATTACATGAAAGGATGTACTTACATTTCTATGAGTAACTGGAATACCTGCATAGGCTGGTACTGAAATGGCAGATGTGACACCTGGTACGAACTCAAAGTCTATATTTTCTTCAAATAATCTTTTAGCTTCCTCTCCACCTCTACCAAATACTAGAGGGTCTCCTCCCTTTAATCTAGCAACTATTTTGTCTCCCGTTGCCTTCTCTACTAATAATTCATTTATCTCATCTTGAGTATAAGCATGATTATTAGGCGCCTTGCCCACATAAATAATTTCTGCGTCTTTTTTTGCATGTTTGAGAAGTTTTGGGTTTGCCAATCTATCATATAGTACTACATGGGCTTTTTTTATGGCTTCCATACCCTTTAAGGTAATAAGTTTATGATCTCCAGGACCTGCCCCTATTAAGTAAACCTTTGCCATCCTAATCATTCCCTTCAATCTTGTCTAATATGTGTCTAGCTCCCTTATCTAGTGCTTCCTTCGCAAGGTCTTCTCCTAATTTTGTATATTCTTCTAAATTAGCCCTTCTCTCAAGTCTAATAACTTCTTTTCCATCTAATGATGCCACTACAGCTATCATATTTAACATATTATCTTTGATTTCACAAAAGGCTCCCATAGGAACATGGCATCCACCTTCTAAAACTCTCATGAAACTTCTCTCTGCCTTTATGGCATATTCCGTTTCCCCATGGTTAAGTACTCCTATTATTTTATCCATTAAAGGATCCTTTTCTCTTATTTGGATACCTAGTGCTCCCTGACCTACAGCTGGTGTACAAATATTTTCATTAATATAACCATTAATTTTTTCATTCCAATCCATTCTATGGATTCCAGCAGCTGCTAGTATTATTCCATCTAGGTCCATTTCATCTATTTTCCCTATTCTAGTTCTTATATTTCCCCTAATAGGTACTATATCTAAATCATTTCTATAGGCTAAAAGCTGAGCCTTCCTTCTTAAACTACTAGTTCCCACTTTAGCTCCACTTTTTAACTCTTCTATTTTAAGATTATTTTTTCCGATAAATACGTCTCTCACGTCTTCTCTCTTAGTTATGGCTCCTATCTTTAGGCCTTCTACCATAACTGTAGGAACATCCTTCATACTGTGTACTGCCAAGTCAATTTCCTTATTTAAAAGGGCACTTTCTATTTCCTTTACAAATAAGCCCTTACCACCTATTTTATCTAATGTCTTATCAAGTATTTTATCTCCAATAGTCTTTATCTCAACTATCTCGTATTCATACTCTGGAAAATGCTCTTTTAATATTCCAATAACTATATGAGTTTGCTTTAGTGCAAGTTCACTGCATCTAGAACCTACCTTTATTATTTTATCCATATTTTCACCTTTTTCTATGCATTTTAGTATTAGAGCCCACCTTATATTTCATATAAACCTTTTTCATTTCATCTTCTAGATTATCTATGTTTTTATCCATAAATTCATCTAACAAAGGTCCATATACTAATTCCTTAAAAAGCTCTCTTCTTACTTTTATATCTTCTATATTATCTATGGATATTTTTCTTATTTTTCCTAATTCTTCTATAAAGGTTTCATATCCATCATTAAATACAAGTTCTAAATCTTCTTTTATTTTTTTTGCAAGCATGGGACTTTTCCCATCTGTACCTATAGAAATACTCAGGGATCCTTTTCTTATGGATGAAGGGATTATAAAGTCCCCATCTTCAGGATTTTTAGCACAATTAACTAATATATTTTTTCTATTAGACTCTTTTAGAACTAATTCATTTACCTGCCCATTATCCGTAGCTATGTAAGCTAGAATTCCACCTTCTAAATCCCCATACTCATAATTTCTCTCAATTATTTCTATTTTATTTTCATAAAATAATTTTCTTATTTCTTCATCTATAACTGGACTAACTAAAGTCACCTCAGCCCCATATTTTAGTAGGGTCTTGGTCTTTCTTAAGGCAACCTTTCCTCCACCTATAACTACACATTTTTTATTTTGTATGTTAACCATAAGGGGATAATACTTGTCCATTTATTTCACCAACTTTTTTATTAAATGTTCCATATTATCATATAGATTTTCATACTCTATTTTAGGCCTTTCAATAAATATGACCCTTATATTTTTATTATGGGCTGCCTCTAATTTCTCAAGGAGTCCCCCTATTTTACCACTATCCTTAGTGACTAGTCCTTTGATATGATATTTATCTATCATAACCTCATTCATAGGAGTGCAAAAGGGTCCTTGCATACCTATTATCTGACATGCTTTTAAACCTAGGTCTTCACATTTTTTTATCATACTACTAGTTGGCAAAACTCTAGGATATAATCTATCTTTATCTATTTTATCCACAAATATATTTAAGGTTTTGCTTCCTGTAGTAAGTAAAATGTTACCATTTATTTTCTTAGCTTCAATAGCTGCCCTTTCATAATCCTCCACATAAGTTATTATACTTTCATACTTACTTAATTCCTCTTCTTTTCTTTCAAACCTTATATATTCTATATGAGACTCGCTACAGGCAGCCATGGCATTTAATGATACTTCAGCTGCATAAGGATGGGTAGTATCTATGACCATACTTATCCTATCTTTTTTTATTAGACTTATCATATCTTCCTTAGTAAGCCTTTTAGAGAGGACATGTTCCCCTTTATTTCCCACTAATTCTTTACCATATTCCGTTGCCGTAGTAAATATAAATGGAATAGATTCTTTTTTTAGAATTTCATATAAATTCCTAGAATCTTTAGTACCACCTAGTACTAATATCATATTTTATAACCCCTTGGAGTTACCATTTTATTGTTTTTTACATAGGTCTTTTCATTTCCTATTATAACCATAGTAACCATATCTATATCTTCTTCTAACATATGCTCTAAATCAGTGATAACTATGTTCTCACCTTCCCTTTTAGCATTTTTAACTATACCTACAACCGTATCCTTCTTTTTATGCTTTAGCATTATTTCACGAGCTTCTTCTATTTGAGTAACTCTGCCCTTACTCTTTGGATTGTATAAAGAAACTACAAAGTCTCCCATGGCCGCACATTCTAATCTCTTCTTTATTAAATCCCAATCTGTCAGTAAATCACTTAAAGAAATAGTACATGAGTCATGCATAATAGGAGCTCCTAAACTTGCTGCTGCCGCATTAGATGCAGTTATTCCAGGTACTACTTCTACCTCTACAGAAGCATCTCTATCAAAGACAACTTCATGCATAATTCCTGCCATTCCATATATTCCAGAATCTCCACTACTTATTATGGATACTACCTTTCCTTCTAGGGCCTTATCTAGGGTAAGATTACATCTTTCAATTTCTTTTCTCATTCCTGAATCTATTACTTCTTTATTTGTTATTAGTTCCTTAACTAAATTAGTATATGTTTTGTATCCTATGATTACTTCCGATTCACTTATGGCATCCTTTGCCCTTTGGCTCATGTGTTCTAAATTTCCCGGTCCTATTCCTATTACATATATTTTTCCTTTATTATTCATAGCTTTCACCTTTTCCTTTACAACTATATTCTTTCATACTAAACAACTCATTTGTAACCTTTGCATATAGTTCTCCCTGTTTGTCTTCTCCAGCCATTTTCAAATTGTGTATAGGCTTTTTTATGATCTTCTTCACCAGGGAATTCATAACTATTTTAATTAAAGCCTTATCCTTATCAGTAGCTCCATCTAATCTGCATATTAAACTATCAATTTCTTCATCTAGTATTTCTTTAGTAGTCTTCTTAAGATTATCAATAACAGGAAATACAGATAGGCAATTATACCAATTTTGGAACTTTACTGCTTCTTCTATTATTATTTCCATGGCATTTTTAGCAGCTTCCATTCTCATTTCCATGTTATCTAGGGCCACTTTTTTCAGTTCATCTAATTCATATACATGGATTTTTTCCATATTATTAATTTCTGGCTCCACATCGCGAGGTAGTGCAATGTCCACTATACATAGTTCTTTTTCCTTATTGTGATATTTCTCCATATGTTCTTTCTTTAAGACATAGTGGGGTGCACTTGTGGATGAAATTATAATATCCACTTCTTTTATTAAGTCATATCTATTTTTAAATTCCACTACCTTTATTTCCTTATACCTATTAGATAAATCTATGGCATGGCCGACAGTTCTGTTAGTTACATAGATTTCACTAACACCCTTATATATGAGATTTTCAATGGCAATTCTACTCATCTCTCCCACACCAATGACTAATACCTTTTTATCCTTTAAATCATGAAATCTATTTTCAATAAATTTCACTGCTATAGAGCTTATTGAAAGGGAATTTTGAGATATTAAAGTTTCCCTTTTTATTTTCTTAGCTGTAGTTATACATTCCCTAAATAATGTATTTAAAACACTCCCTGTAGCACCCTTTTCTAAGGCATACATATGGGAAGATCTTACTTGTCCTATTATTTGGTCCTCTCCTAATATGAGAGAATCTAGTCCTACGGCTAGTTTATATACGTGTTTTACAGCACTATCAGACTCTTCTATAAAAAAGTATTCTTCCATAGTTTCCATAGGTATATTAAAAAAATCACTATAAAAGGACTTTAATCTCTTTATACCATCATCTACTTTAGTCACATATGAAACTATCTCACTTCTATTGCAAGTGGATATGATAACAGACTCTAATATTTCATCATATTCTTTTAATCTGCTATAGGCTATGTCTAAATCAGTTTTTGAAAACGAAACCTTTTCTCTCACTTGTATGGGAGAGTTGTTGTGATTAATACCTACTACTATTACATCCAATTCTTATCACCTTCTTTAAATATGGCTATGGTTATTCCATCAAAGGCCCTTTTCCTTTGAATAAAATCCCCCTTATTACTAGTAAAAAAAGCCACTGGTTCACACACACAACCTACTCCTATAGTTTTTTTTACAAATTCAGAACCCATAAATTTATTCTCTATGCCTTTGACCTCTTCCCTAGTAACAATCTTTAGGGGTCTCTCAAATTTATCTGCTAATTTTTTAATACCCACTTCGTCCTTTTTAATATCTATAGTGGCAAAATGCCTAATGGATTTTGTAGATAGATTCAAATCTTTGAAAGACTTTAACAAGGCTTCGTATATTTTTTCATATTCCTTATTACGTCTACAACCAATTCCTACAACCAGGTTTTTAGGTCTTAAAACTACTGTGTCCTCAATGGGCTTATTTATTTCTTCCTCATTTGTTATAAGTATTAATCCCTTTAAGGAATTATCTATTTTATCCTTTTGGACTTCTAAATTTTTAGGTAAATACAAATCTATTGGTATTTGAGATTTAATACCTACCCTCTCTTCATTTACTATATGGGCTGTCACCTTAGTAGCTTCACTAAAGTCTTCTATTTTGCAGTTTAATTTCATTGCCAATGTATCTACTGCTATATGACCTGAAACATCAGAGGCTGTGGTTATAACAGGATTTCCACCTAATAAATTTGCCACCCTATGGGCATATTCATTAGCTCCACCTAAATGACCACTAAGTAAGCTTATTACATGATTTGCCCTCTCATCCATAACTAGTATGGCTGGATCTGTTTTTTTATCCTCCATAAAAGGGGCTATACTCCTTACTACTATACCCGTTGCCATAATAAATATTAAACAATCATGTTTTTTGAATATATCTTCCACAAGGAATTTTATTTTATCATTAAAGGGTATCACATTAGGCCCTTTTTCATAAAATTTCTCCTTTACATAAAATGATGAGTTATTCATCATTTTATGTAGTTTATATCCTAAATTAGCTCCATTCTTAGTTAAAGCTATTATTCCTATTTCCATTACTTAGCCTTTCTAAATTCATGACTAAAGGTCTTATCATATAACTTTGATAACTCGTACTCATTTCCCAGGAAATGACCAACTAGTATTTGAGCTGTTTTAGTTATGTTAGCTTCTTTAACTTTTTCCCCTATATTCTCTAACGTTCCCATTACAACCTTTTCATCTTCCCAAGTAGCCCTTTGGATTATAGCTATAGGCGTTTCCTTTTCGTAGTGTACAAGCAATCTTTCAACTACTTGATCTATCATATGTACTGATAAGAATATACACATGGATGCCCTATGAGATGCTAATTTTTCTAATTGCTCCTTTTCAGGCACTGGAGTTCTCCCCTCTAATCTAGTTAATATAACCGTTTGAGTTACTCCAGGTAATGTGAATTCCTTCTTTATTGCTGCGGCTGCTCCTACAAAAGAACTTACTCCTGGGATTACACTATACTCAATATTTTTTTCTTCTAATATATCCATCTGCTCTCTTATGGCTCCATAAATACTAGGATCTCCCGTATGAACCCTAGCAACTAGTAAGTCCCTTTTAACGCCATCCTCCATAACTTCAATTACTTCTTCTAAAGTCATAGATGCACTATTATACACTATAGCTTCTTCTTTTCTACATCCTATTATTTCTTTATTAACTAAGGAACCTGCATATATTATTATATCTGCCTTCTCTACAATCTTTCTTCCCTTAACCGTTATTAAATCCGGATCTCCCGGTCCTGCTCCTATAAAATAAACCATTTTTCTTCCTCCTAAGTCTATATTTGTCACCAGTAAGCAATGATAATGTTTTATCTGCTATCTGCTATAGATTTTGTAATACTAAGTTTTGTTTATACAGTAACTTGCCTATAAGGGAAAATATATTGAAAATCTTTGGAACCCTGGAACGTCACAACATCCTATGCTACTCCAACATGACACATGAACCTATATACGAAGATTCACACTTTCGCTTGTGACAAGGACTTGGGTG
>NZ_JAOART010000024.1 GCF_025210435.1 Anaeromicrobium sp. | reverse complement strand
GGTAATACCACCTTTCGTTAGAGTTTGTGGGAAAACACTACTTCGATAAGGGATATGGTATTACCTTTAGTTATTTTTTGCCTAAAATACCAAAGAATAATTATCCAAAAGAATAGACTATTTTTGTACAAAACTTACGTATCTAAACTTAGAACAAAATTAGATAAAAAGAAAAGTATGAGTTTTTCAAATAGTTTAATAGAAGATTATTGGAAAGAAGAAAAATTTGTATTTAATTTAAACCATAGTGGTAAAAAAGAATTGTGTAAAAGTTGTAAAGTAGATTTTATAGATGGAAATAAAGAAATTTGTTTAAAATGTGAAAATCACATAAATATAGGTTCCATATTACCAAAATTAAAGTATATAGAAATTACAGATAGTAGTGAAGCACATATTAAGATACTTAGTAATTATGGGGTAAAACTTCATAAAGATGTACCTGGTGAAAGTGAAAATTTTATTTACAATATAAACGATTCAAAGATATATCCTAAACTTTCAAATAAATTTAAATTTATAGCTAATAATGTACCAATGGATAATCACAAGACTATAAGTTTTGATGAATTAGGAAAAAAATCTATTGGAACAGATAAGTTGGCATATTTAAAAGCTGACGTTGATAATCTAGGAAGTATATTTTCTTTAGGTTTTAACAAAGATGTAGAAGGAAAAATGATTAATAAGAATAATATATCTAGAACTACCACATTAAGTAGGATGCTGGATATATTTTTTACAGGAAGAATTAGTGAAATTATAAAGAAGAAATATGAAAATTGTTATGTAGTATATTCTGGCGGCGATGATTTATTTATCATAGGTCCATGGAGTGAAATTATAGATTTTAGCATATATATGGAGGAAGAATTTAGAAGTTTTGTAGGCAATAATGCTAATATTACTATTTCAGCAGGAATATCAATGGCAAATGTAAGTACACCCGTATCTAAAGTAGCTGATTATGTGGAAGGTGAATTGGAAGAATCAAAAGGTAGGATTGTTAAAGGTGAGGAATATGGGAAAAATCATGTTACTATTTTCAACAGAACTATGAAGTGGCAGGATTTTAAAAAAGCTATAGATGATGGAAAGAAACTTACTAAATGGATAAAAGAAGGATTGATGACTCATGGAGATCTATGGAGACTAAAAGAGTATGATGAATTATTTCAAGATTTTTATATTAATGGAAATGTGCAGGGTTTGAAATACAAGCCTTTTTTAGCCTATCACATAGGAAAAAAGAAAAAAAGTAACAAGGATGTGAGAGAAGTTGTAAATTGGCAAGAGAGTTTATTTGATATGGCAAACCCATCGTTGATAAATTTAGGTGTAGCTATGGAGTATGCTGTAATGGCAAGTAAGGGGAGATAATTATGGGTAAATCAGATAATAAACACATCAGGTCAAATTTTCCAGTGGGCTATTTGGCAAATGGTTACTTTAATGAAAATGGTAATTTAAGAAAAGAATTAATAGATGAAATAGCAGAAAAAGTTGCAAAAAGTTTTGGTAAGCGAATGACAGTTAATCAACTGAGGAAGTTTTATGGATATGTAAAAACTATGGAACGTGTATATTGTGTAAGTGGATTAGAACTTGATGAGGAAAGATTTGTTTTGGAGATTGCAAAGTTAAAAGCTGCTGTTCATTATGCAAGTAGTAAAAAGAATAGTAATCAAAGTGTTACGAAGGAGTTTTATAAGTTTGTATGCATGAATATTAATAACATACAAAATAAAAAGGATATTATTGAAGGATTTATACCTCATTTTCAAGCGGTAGTAGCATACTTTACGTACTACCTTTAGTGTTGTAAATAATAAATAATATAGGAGTGTATTAATTATGAAATTAGATAAAGTTTTAATAGTAAAAGGAAAAATCAAGTGTATTACAGGGCTATTTATTGGAGGAAACTCTGAAGGAATAGATATTGGAGGTATAGACAATGAGGTTATAAAACATCCAATAACAAATGAACCGTATATACCAGGATCATCACTAAAAGGAAAGATGCGTTCTCAAATGGAAAAAATTAGAGGGAAAGTGAATATAAAAGAAAAACAAATTAGGGGCAAGAAAATAAAGATTGGAGAACCTTGTGGGTGTGGTGACAAAAATTGTGAGATATGTACTATGTTTGGAGCACATAAAAATACAAGTCATAACTTAGGGCCTACTAGAATGTTAATAAGAGATGCAGTTATGAATGAAGATACTAGGAGAGACATGAATAAGTTTATGAAGGAAAGCGGAAAACCATATTTAGAGGTGAAAATAGAGAATATTATAAATAGAAATAATGGAACATCAAATGATTTTAGATACATTGAAAGAGTACCATCAGGGGCTAAATTTGATTTAGAAATAGTCCTACAAATTTTTAAGAATGATGATGAAACAAGAATGAAAAATTTCTTAAAAGAATCCTTAAAATCTGTAGAAAATTCATATTTAGGCGGGTCAGGAAGTAGAGGATATGGACAGGTTAAGTTTATAGATATGGAGTTAAATGGAGAAGAGTTTACTATTTAAGGAGTGTAATTATGGAATTATATAGGATAAAAATAAAACCTAAATCCAGCTATATTACACCGTGGCAAAGCGATACTATATTTGGGAGTTTATGTTGGGTTATTGCAAATTATGAAGGAGAGAAGGTACTAAAAGAATTTTTACAAGGATATAGACAAAATAATGTTCCTTTCGTAGTTTCAAATGGGTTTATAAATGATTTATTACCTAAACCCGTGGCAAGGAAAATATCTTTAGAAGATATGAAAGGAAGTAAATCTGATATATTAAAGCATATGCAATTGGAAAAACAGAATAAGAAAATAGATTGGTTAACAATAGATGAATTTAATTCTATTATAAACAACAGAGAGGTTATCATAAAATCAAAAGAAAATAAAGAAAAGCAAACAAGAACTATGCATAATTCTATTTCTAGATTTTCAGATGCTACTATTGAAGGATCTTTATATGAACAAAATGAGTATTTCTTAGATGAAGGTCATATATCTATATATGTGAAGGTGAAGGATGAGTATAAAGATAAGTTATTTGACCTATTTAAAAGATTGTCTATCACAGGTTTTGGAAAGAAGATTTCAACAGGGAAAGGACAGTTCTCCATACAGGAAATAGAAAAATTTCAAGGGTTTAAAATTCCTGATAAAGTGAATTGTTTCGTAAATTTATCAAATTATGTACCCAAAGAAGAAGACCCTACGAGAGGACAATACAAAACGTTTATAAAACATCCTAAATTGGGACAAGGATATGCCTTATCAGCAAATCCTTTCAAAAGACCTGTGTTAATGATAAAGCCTGGTGCTGTTTTTTGGACAACTGAAGTAAAGGATTATTATGGAAGATTAGTATCAAATATAAGCTATGAGCATCCACAGGTTGTTCAATGTGGATATTCCTTAAGTATACCAGCATATATAGAAGAAATAGATTTGAATTAGAGTGTATATCTTTCATAGGTTTTAGAAAGCCGTTCTTGCGTAAGACATGACATAAATACAGAAATTATGAATATATCACAATATAAGATTGTAAGATTTTAAGTAAAATGTTATTATGAAATAGAGAAGAAGGTAGATGAAAATATAAAGGATATAATGAATAAATTAATAGGTTTTTCCATGTTTTGTGGAACTAGAAACTATCTTGGTTAAATAAATATTTTGCGAGGGTCTTTGCGTAGGAAAAAAGCCTGGAGACCCTCGATGAGTATATTACTGGGATTGAGTTGGTTTTTGTTAAATCACATAGGTGAAATTTCATGAAAAAAGTGAGACCCTCGCATTTGGGGAAATTAGCCCAGTGATTCCAATGGTTTCAGATGGGTAGAGTTAGAAGAACATATAATTCCCTTTGGGAATTGAAACTATTTCGCATTTAATAGCCTGTCCATGTTCTGCCATTATGTTAGAAGAACATATAATTCCCTTTGGGAATTGAAACTTTTTCTACGTTCCTTAATTCATAAACTGTTGAAGCTTCATGTTAGAAGAACATATAATTCCCTTTGGGAATTGAAACGCTATTACATTTTTTCTCATTTGTGCTAAATCTAATTTCAGTTAGAAGAACATATAATTCCCTTTGGGAATTGAAACTTTATTTCTTCTTTGTTTTTTAATTTAGCTAATATTTTTAGTTAGAAGAACATATAATTCCCTTTGGGAATTGAAACTCTGCTCGGCTTAACTTATCTCCTCTAAGATGATATTTAGTTAGAAGAACATATAATTCCCTTTGGGAATTGAAACTATCAAAATTAAATTTCTCAGTAACAACAATAAAACAAGTTAGAAGAACATATAATTCCCTTTGGGAATTGAAACTTATATTCTTTAGTAGTTAATCCTTTTTTATAATTTTCACGTTAGAAGAACATATAATTCCCTTTGGGAATTGAAACTGTTTTTTAGGAAACTCAAATAAATTATCATCAATATCTTTGTTAGAAGAACATATAATTCCCTTTGGGAATTGAAACTGTTCAATTCCAGTTATTCTAATCAATTATAATTGATTCCTGTTAGAAGAACATATAATTCCCTTTGGGAATTGAAACTGAACTTTTATTGGTGTGATGATTCCCTGACCATTTTATGTTAGAAGAACATATAATTCCCTTTGGGAATTGAAACGTACAATTCGGACCGATAACCAAACTATAGCATCTATTACGTTAGAAGAACATATAATTCCCTTTGGGAATTGAAACAAATATATTGGCGTCTTGAAAGTCATTATTAACTTCTCTTAGTTAGAAGAACATATAATTCCCTTTGGGAATTGAAACGAGTAGATTTTGTAACCTTTGGTATCAATCTATTTTCTAAAGGTTAGAAGAACATATAATTCCCTTTGGGAATTGAAACAAAGCATTTATTATAGCTAAGAATACACTTATATCCTTTTGTTAGAAGAACATATAATTCCCTTTGGGAATTGAAACTTCCTTTTTACCTATACCAAAGAACGAAAACCTTCCTTGTTAGAAGAACATATAATTCCCTTTGGGAATTGAAACTCTTCTTCAGGTCCACTTTATCTTCCATCACTGTATCGTTAGAAGAACATATAATTCCCTTTGGGAATTTACATATGAGATACAAAAAAGGTTATTGCCGCTTACAAGGTAATAACCTTTTTTCATAATACATGAATTAAAAGAATGATTATTGGAGAATCTTTAGATAACAGATTCTTATGCAGAATCTAATAAATACTAATTCCCTTTGGGAATCTAAGGAGATGTAAGAATGGAAAGAATAAGAATACCTATATCGGCCATAGGTGAAATTTTGTACTGCCCTCGTAACTTCTACTATAGGGTTATGGAAAAGGCAAATGACTATAACCATCATGTATTGAAAGGGAAAATAGAAGAAAATAAAAGAAATGAAAAAGAAAAATTAAAAACTAGGGAAAGGAGTAAAATCAGAAATGTATATCTAGAATCAGAAGAGTATAATATGGTAGGTGTATTAGATGAGATAGAAGAAAAGGATGGTCAATATTATCCTGTAGAATATAAAAAAGGGAAAAAACAAAATAACATTAATGATCATGTACAACTTTGCTGCCAAGCCCTTTTAATAGAGGCGAATATGAATGTATCCTTAGAAAAGGGATATATATACTATTCAAGTTCCTATGAAAAAGGAGAGGTATATTTTACTGAGGAACTAAGGGAACTTACAATTAATGCAATAGAAAATGCAAATAAAATAATAGAAGAAGAAATAATTCCTCCACCCATAAATGACAATAGATGTGAAGGGAAAATTAAAAAGTGAAAGAACTATCCTTATGAGATATAATAGAAATTGTAATTCAGAACAAGTAGAGGAAAATATTCATGAGTTAAGGGGATATGAAGGATTAGAGGCAAAATTATATTTTAGCCTATTAGATTCTTTTATATAAAATAATGATGAAATGGTGGGAGAAATTTGTTTACTAAAGTGAGTATAGAATTAGAAGCTTTAAATGATGGTACGTTAGCCTATGGTAATGGAAGGTTAGTTCATGGTATGTTTTTTAAACTATTAAAAGAACAAGATGAAGAATTGAGTGAAAAGCTACATAATATGAACAATGCCAAACCCTATACCGTATCCATACTAAGGAGCAAAAAATTAAAAAACTGGATATATTACATAAGCTCAGGTGAGAAGGTATCCCTAGAGGGATCTTTTTTAGATGAAAATTTATTTAAAGCCTTTTATGATATTGTATATAAATATATCATAAATAAAAAAATAATTTCCATTGGGAATATAAATTTTATTATTAAAAATTTGAATCTGAAAGAAGTCATGTCCATTGATGAGATGAAAAATAAAAGAAATATAAAAAATAATAGATTTGCATTAGAGTTTTTATCTCCCACAAGCTTTAGAAAATTGGGGAGAAACTACTTGTTTCCAGATGTGGCCCATATATTTAAGAGTTATATGAGTAGATGGAATAATGTTGTGGGAGAAGAATATAGTATAGATGAACAAGTGTTAGAAATTATTAAAGAAAATTGCTTCTGTATAAGGCACAATATAAACACAGAAATAATGAACATGTCTCAATATAAGATTGTAGGATTTAGGGGAAAATCCTATTATGAAATAGATGGGAAATTAGATGAAAATACAAAGGATATAATAAATAATTTGATAGGTTTTTCCATATTCTGTGGAACGGGATATAAAACTACTATGGGTATGGGGGAAACTAAGTTGGTCAAATAAATATGGGGGAGGGTTTTGGGTATCCGTATGAAAAATTAAATAAAATAAATACCATTAGCTTATTTGACTAATGGTATTTTTATTGCCCAAAAAACTTTCTCAAAAAAAACGAACAAACATTTGTATAAATGGCTAAAATAATATAACATATGTATAGATGGAAAAAGGAAAGGAGAAACTTCATGGATTTATCGATGATGAATGAGGCTCAAAAGAGGGCCGTATTGCATACACAAGGACCCCTACTTATATTGGCTGGAGCTGGTTCTGGTAAAACTAGAGTTTTAACTCATAGGATTGCATACTTAGTAGAAGAAAAGGGTGTACACCCTGGAAATATATTAGCTATAACATTTACAAATAAGGCAGCAAAGGAAATGGTAGAGAGGGTAGAGGCTCTAATAGATAGGCCTATGAATTTATGGGTTACTACCTTTCACTCTGCTTGTGTGAGAATACTTCGACGTGAGATAGATAAGATCGGATATGATAGAAACTTTGTAATATATGATGCTAGTGACCAAAAGACCCTTTTAAAGGAATGTTATAAAAAACTTAACATAAACGACAAATTATATCCACTTGCCATGGTCAGAAGTAGGATAAGCTCTGCAAAGGATAAATTATTTACTCCTAGTGTGTTTAAGAAAAAGTATGAGGGTGATTTCCAAATGGAGGAAATTGCAAAGATATATAATCTTTATCAGAAGAAACTTAGGAAAAATAATGCCCTAGATTTTGATGACTTAATATTTAAGACCATAGAGCTTTTTTCAGAAAATGAAGATATACTATGTTTATATCAAGACAAATTTAAATATATAATGGTAGATGAGTATCAAGATACGAGTTTGGCCCAATATAAACTAGTATCCATGCTTGCAGAAGGTCACCAAAACCTATGTGTTGTTGGTGATATTGACCAATCCATATATGGGTTCAGAGGAGCTGATATTAGGAATATACTTAGCTTTGAAGAGGATTTTGCAGATGCCGTTACTATAAAATTAGAACAAAATTATAGATCTACAAAAATCATATTAGATGCGGCTAATAGTGTTATTAAAAACAATATTAATAGAAAGAGTAAATCCCTTTTTGCCAACAAGGGAGATGGGGATAAGATAAAGTATTATAGGGCTATGGATGAAAAGGATGAGGGTAGGTTTATCGTACAAAATATAATGAATATGGTTAAGAATGATGCTAGGAATTATAAGGAATGTGCCATATTATATAGGACCAATGCCCAATCCCGTGCCATAGAGGATATGCTAATGAGGGGTCATGTTCCCTATAGGATATATGGAGGACTTAAGTTCTACGACAGAAAAGAAGTTAAGGATATTGTGGCCTATCTAAGACTTATTCAAAATCCAGTAGATGATATATCTCTAAAAAGGGTAATCAATGTTCCTAAACGTAGCATCGGAAACAGGACTGTTGAGAGATTAGAGGAAAAGGCAAGTAAAACGGGAGAAAGTATTTATAGTGTTTTACTAGATGAAAATATGTTAGAGGGCTTTTCTAGAAGGGTAATGGCAGGATTTGAACAATTTACTAATATTGTAAATAAATGTAGAGAATTAAAGGATGAAATAAAGGCTAGTGAATTAATTCAAATGGTTTTAGAAGAGTCAGGATATATAAAGGAACTTGAAAAGGAAGATACTATAGAGGCTCAAACTAGAATAGAGAACTTACGAGAATTATTATCTGTAGCAAAGGAATTTGAAGAGGATAGTGAGACTGGACTTTTAATGGAGTTTTTAGAAAAAACTTCCTTATCTACAGATTTAGATTCTATGGATGATGATGATAACAAGGTTGTTTTAATGACCCTCCATAGTGCTAAGGGGCTAGAGTTCCCTGTAGTATTTTTAGCGGGAATGGAAGAGAGAATATTTCCTATATCTAGAGCACTTGATTCTGATGAGGACTTAGAAGAGGAAAGAAGATTATGCTATGTGGGTATAACAAGGGCTGAGGACATGTTATATATTACCCATGCTAGGATGAGGATGTTATATGGTAAGACCAATTATAATACCATATCTAGGTTCATAGATGAAATAGATTCTGAACTATTAGATAGGGATAAGGTAGCCATTGAAGCTAAAGATAGAAGGGCCCTTGCACCTGGAAATGGTATATATAGGGGAACTACTATAAATGAAGCCCCTAAAGCAACAAAGAAGGCCAGCATTGAAAATATCCACCCAGGGGCTAAGGTTATGCACGATAAGTTTGGTATGGGTACCATCATATCTATTAAGGATAAGGCAGGAGATAAGGAAATTACCATAGCTTTTCATAATGCGGGAATTAAAAAAATAATGTTAGCCTATGCACCTATAAATGTAATATAAGGCATATTCAAAAAATAGACTAGTCATTTCACCTGACTAGTCTATTTTTTTTCATAGGCTTAAATTTATTAGTAACATATATGCTCGTTTATGCATAAATTATATTAGAAAAAAGAACACATATAGTGATTCAGCAAATTTAAAATCTACATACCTGAATAAAGGAGGTGGATTAAATGGCTGATAAGCAATGTGGAGGTTGTGGTTTATTTAATAGTGGTAGTGAATTGTTATTCTTCTTCCTATTACTAGTAGTACTATTCTGTTGTCCTGGATTCTGTGGTGGATTTGGAGGATATTAAAGAAAGATAGGAAATTAAATGTATTTTCCATATATGATTACCATAGACATAGTAATTAGAAATTAAAGTTCAAAGGTTAATAGAGACAATAAACCCCTTATGGTTAATACTAAGGGGCTTATTGTTTTTTTAGTATTAAGGCATATTCAAAAAATAAATTAGTCATTTCACTGGTTATTTGAATTATTTTCTTCGTTATGGAATCGCTTACATATGTTTAATATGCTCGCTCACCATGCCTTGAAAATAATCCAAATTCCTCAGAGAACTGACTAGTTTATTTCTTTCATATACCTAATAAGATCTTCTGTAGTAAGGAGATCTATAGTATGGGGTCCTATAATATGGATAACGCCATATGGCAGCTAGGGCTAAAAACCATAGTAATAAAGCACCACCGAAGAAAATTTGACTATCTACAATAGGTTCTGCTGATTGGATTGTATTTTGAGAAGGCATGTTTATCCTTAGTAAACTTTTAACCATATCTACCCTTGGTTGGATTCTTTCCTTATCAAATCCCTCCATTTCACATATGAGATCAAGGTTTTTAATATGTTTTTCTACCATCTCTTGAGGTACTTGGGCCTTTACTCTCATCATTTCCCTTAGAATATATTTATTAGGTTTATCTGCATATTGGGCTTTAAATTTATCAAATTCTTCCTGTTGTTCATCGTTTAATAATACTGGATTAGGTATATATTCAAATTTAAAATTGGAAGCTCTATTCATTTATATTCTCACCTCCCTCATTATGTATGTCCTTTTGCAATAATATAATATGCCCCTTGTCCCAAATTGGTGTGCCTAAACTTTAAATGGTTATACAGATTTCTTGATTATAAACAAGCTTTATGTGTGAATATTTCAGGAAAAAATATTGAAAATCTTTTCCATCCAAGTCCTTGTCACAAGCGAAAGTGTGAATCTTCGTAGAGAGGTTCATAAGTCATGTTGGAGTAGAATAGGATGTTGTGACGTTCCAGGGTTCCAAAGATTTTCAATATATTTTCCCTTATAGGCAAGTTACTATATAAAACAATTTTAAAATCAAGAAATCTATAAATATTATTATAGGAAACAGGAAAAACATATAATATGGTAGAAGTATTAAAAGGTTATAAAATACATATTTATGAGGAATAATCATCAAAGACAAAGGTTGAATTAATTATTGTCTTTTTATGATAAAATATGTCTGTTGGATTAATTAATATTTTGGAGGTAGTTATGGATAAAGAAGTGGCAAAGAAAAAAATAGATGAATTGATAAGTGAAATAAATGAGCATAATCATAGATATTATGTATTAGATAGTCCAGAAATATCTGATTATGACTATGACATGATGTTAAATGAATTAATAGAGCTAGAAGAAAAATTTCCACACTTGAAAAAAGTAGATTCCCCTACAGAGCGAGTGGGAGGAAAAGCCCTAGAGTCTTTTAATCAGGTGATACATAGTGTCCCTATGCTTAGTTTGGGGAACTCATATAATAAGGAAGATCTAAGAGATTTCCATTCAAGGGTGAAAAAGGTAATAAGTGATAAAATTCAATATGTGGTAGAACAAAAGATTGATGGTTTATCCGTTTCATTAAAATATGAAAATGGAATATTTGTTCAAGGAGCAACCCGTGGAGATGGAGCTGTGGGAGAAGATGTTACCCATAATTTAAAAACAGTAAAGTCTATTCCCTTAAAGTTAAAGGACAACATTAATCTTCAAGTGAGGGGAGAAGTGCATATTTCCCAGGAAAACTTCTTAAAGTTAAACAAGATACAAGAAGAAAAGGGACAAAATTTATTTGCCAATCCAAGAAATGCAGCAGCAGGATCCTTAAGGCAATTAGATCCTAAAATTGCAGCTAAGAGAAATTTAGATATATTTGTATTTAATATTCAATCCATAGATGGAAAAGAATTTGAAAGTCATTCAGAGGGATTAGAGTATTTGAAAGATTTAGGTTTTAAGGTTTCCCATTATACCATTTGTGACAACATAGAAGATGTAATAAAAACTTGTGAAGATTTTGGAGATAAAAGGGGAAGTCTACCCTATGAGATAGATGGAATGGTAATAAAGGTAAATGATTTATCCCAAAGGGAAGAATTAGGTTTTAGATCTAGAAGTCCAAGATGGGCCATAGCATATAAATTCCCAGCAGAGCAGAAGGAAACTAGGCTAGAAGATATAATAGTTCAAGTGGGAAGAACGGGAGCTTTGACTCCTACGGCCATATTAGAGCCTGTAAAGGTGGCAGGAAGTACTGTTAGTCGTGCTACCCTTCATAACGAGGATTACATAAGGGAAAAGGATGTAAGGATAGGTGACTATGTGATAATAGAAAAGGCAGGAGATGTTATTCCAGCCGTAGTAAGGGTAGTAATGGATAAAAGGCCAGAGGATCTTGGTGAATTTCATATGCCTAAAAATTGTCCCGTATGTGGGGAGAAAACTATTAGGATAGACAATGAAGCTGTAACTAGATGTGTTAATTCATCCTGTCTGGCCCAATTAAGACGTAGTATTATTCATTTTGTATCTAGAAACGCCATGAATATAGATGGCCTGGGAGAATCTATAGTAAAATTATTATTAGATAATGATTTAATAAAGGATATAGCCGATTTATATTATTTAAAGAAGGAAGAACTATTACCCCTTGAGAGAATGGGTGAAAAATCTGCTACTAATTTAATAAATGCCATAGAAAAGTCAAAGGACAATGATTTAGGAAGACTTATATTTGGATTAGGTATTAAATTAGTAGGTGAGAGGGCAGCAAATTTATTGGCTAGTGAATTTAAAACTATGGATAATTTCATAAAAGCTTCCTTTGATGAAATAGTAATCATACCTGAAATAGGAGATAAGATGGCAAGTAGTATTGTTAACTATTTTAAAGAGGACAAGAATATGGAGGTCATAGGTAAGCTAAAGGATGTGGGAGTAAATATGAATTCCCTAAAAGTCCAAGATGAGTCTGTGGAAAAGAAATTTGAAGGTATGACCTTTGTTTTAACAGGAACCCTTACTAAGTATAAAAGAAAAGAGGCTAAAGAGATAATAGAAAATCTTGGTGGTAAAGTATCAGGTAGTGTAAGTAAAAAAACTAATTATGTATTGGCAGGAACTGAGGCTGGGTCTAAGCTTACTAAAGCTCAAGATTTAGGTGTGAATATTATAAGTGAAGATGAATTTGAAGAAATGGTTAAATAATATGCCTAATTATTTTAAAATTAAAGGTTAGTCTTTAGACTAGCCTTTATACTTATGAAATGGCAATTGGGTTTGTGTGAGATTGTTTTGGGAAAACATATATTAAGTTTCATAAATCTATTTAAATTAGTTATAAATGGACATATAAGTAATAATATGGCAAAAAAGTTATATAATATAATGCATGAAATAGGTGAAAATCCAGAAATAATAATGAAAGAAAAGGAAATAGTTCAATTGTACCATGAAGAGGATATTGTAAAATTGTAAAAGAAGTATTGGGAGAAAATCCACAATCTATAAAAGATTATAAAAATGGCAAGAAAAAGGTCTTGGGATTTCCTGCGGGGCTATCATGAGAAAAACGAAGGGCTATGACAACCTTCAAATTATGAATGAAGTAATTTTATACATCTTAAGAAAAAAATAAGAAAATGTTTTCCTGGAACCTAATATAGTAGAAATACGAAATAAAAGTGCTAAAAAATTTAAAAGATTCGGTTATAAGTGGTTGAATGTACGTCATAGGCGGAATTGATAGAAAATTGTATCAATTGTATCTCTGTATACTGGTTCAATTATAATTGTAAGAACGAATGTATCTACCACGCATACATACTTTAAAAATTCAAAAAAATATGATAGAATATGTATGGAATTGTACTGATACTGTATGAAATTGTTGGGGGAAGAAAGTGAATTATCGAAAAATTTCATAAACTGCAACGAGGAGGAATGGTGCCTATAGTAAAACTATTTTGAAGGAAGGACTTAAAATCTTTATAATTTTTTTGTTATATACGTATTTAAACACATTTATGGAAACAATAAGAATATAAGATAAAAAAGGAGTGTGATAAGATGGGAAGGTTTATTGCTAATAGAATGTTATCCATGGTAGTTACTCTGTTATTCGTAATAACCATAACTTTTTTCCTAATGCATGCAGCACCTGGAGGACCTTTCTCTAGAGAAAAGGCACTACCAGAGGCCATAATGAAAGTAGTGGAGGCTAGATTTAATTTAGATAAGCCCGTGTGGGAACAATACGTAATATACTTAAAAGATGTAATAATAAATAGAGATTTAGGACCGTCATTTCAAAGAGTTGGGTGGACTGTTAATGAAATTATTAAGAGCACATTCCCTACCTCAGCCAGGGTTGGAGGTATATCTGTACTTGTAGTTCTAATAGTAGGAGTACCAATTGGAATCATATCAGCCATGAAACAAGGAAAATGGCAAGATCAACTGGCCATGTTTATGGCAACTTTGGGAGTAACCATACCAAGTTTCGTTTTAGGAACATTAATAGTTCATTTCTTCAGTACTAAACTTAACCTATTGCCATCCCATGGACTTAGTACTTGGAGGCATTATATAGGACCAGTTATAGCTCTTGCAGGATTTTCACTATCCTTTGTGGCAAGATTAACTCGTTCAAGTATGCTTGAAGTTATGCAACAGGACTACATAAGAACGGCAAGGGCTAAAGGATTATCAGAATTTACAGTTATAGGTAAACATGCCCTTAAAAATGCATTAATACCAGTTGTAAGTTATGTAGGACCATTAGTTGCAGCTATACTTACGGGATCTTTCGTAGTTGAGAGAATATTTGCTATCTCTGGAATGGGAAAATACTTTGTAGAAAGTGTTAATAACAGAGATTATACAGTAATCATGGGTGTAACCATATTTTATGCAATGTTTTTAATAGTAATGGTATTTATAGTAGATATACTATATGGATTAATAGACCCAAGAATTAAGCTGGATGAATAGGAAGGAGCTACAAGGATGGATATAAACAAAAATATTTCTGCAGATATGTGGGAAAAAGTTCCTCATGCAGATAAGGATAGAGAGCGAATTGAAAGACCTATCATAACATACTGGCAAGATGCTTGGAGAAGATTAAAGAAAAATCCCCTTGCTATGATAGGCCTTATAACCATAGGAATTATATTTTTAATAGCAATTTTCGGTCCAATTATTTCAAAGTATAATTTCTCGGACCAGGATTTAATGAGAACTAACGAAGGACCAAGTGCAGAGCATTGGTTCGGAACAGATGCCCATGGTAGAGACTTATTCATAAGGGTAGTTTATGGAGCAAGGGTTTCATTAACAGTGGCCGTAGTGGCCAGTGTGGTTAACTTCTTCATAGGAGTCATATATGGAGGCATATCAGGTTACTTAGGTGGAAAAATAGATAATACTATGATGAGAATAGTAGATATTATATCAACTATACCCCTAGTACTTTATGCAATCATATTGATGGTTGTATTTAAACCAGGTCTTACTAGTGTTATTTTGGCCATAGGAACAATTTATTGGGTTAGAATGGCAAGGATTGTAAGGGGACAAATATTAACCTTAAGGGAACAAGAATATGTACTAGCAGCCCAAACTTTAGGAGCTAGCACAAAGAGAATATTACTTAGACACTTAATTCCAAATGCAATGGGACCTATTATAGTAACTATGACAATGATGATTCCATCGGCCATATTTACAGAGTCTTTCTTAAGTTTTATAGGTCTTGGAGTATCGGCACCAAAGCCATCCTGGGGATCCCTTGCAAGTGATGCACTAGGAGGACTTAATTCATATCCCCATCAATTGTTCTTCCCAGCACTTGCCATATGTATTACTATGCTTGCATTTAATTTCTTTGGAGACGGTCTAAGGGACGCATTAGATCCGCGCTTACGTAAATAGAGGTGATGAGTTTGAAAAATATATTAGAAGTTAAAGACTTAAGAACGTCGTTTTTTACCCATGTTGGGGAGATAAAAGCTATAAGAGGTGTGAGTTTTTCTTTAGAAAAGGGAGAAGCTATAGGTATAGTTGGTGAATCTGGAAGTGGAAAAAGTGTTACTTCCATGTCCGTAATGAAACTATTACAATATCCAGGGAAAATAGTAAATGGAGAAATACTATTTAGAGGTGAAAATCTAGTAAACACACCTGAAAAGAAAATGCAGTCCATTAGAGGTAATGAAATAGCCATGATCTTCCAAGATCCAATGACTTCATTAAATCCCGTTTATACTATTGGAAATCAAATAATGGAATCAATCATAAAGCATCAAAAAGTAGATAAAAAAGTAGCTAGGGAAAAGGCTATAGAAATGTTAAAGTTAGTAGGAATTCCTTCTCCAGAAGAGAGAATTGACCAGTATCCACATGAATTTAGTGGTGGTATGAGACAGCGTGCTATGATAGCCATAGCCCTATCCTGTGAACCGGAACTTCTTATAGCAGATGAGCCTACTACAGCTTTAGATGTTACTATCCAAGCTCAAATATTAGAGCTTATGAAAAAATTAAAAGATGAAATTAATACATCTATTATATTAATTACTCACGACTTAGGAGTAGTGGCAGATGTGTGTAGTAGAATAATTGTTATGTATGGTGGACTTGTAATGGAAGAAGGAACTACAGAGGAAATATTCTATAATCCTAAACATCCATATACAATGGGACTTTTAAAATCTATTCCTAGAATGGATTTAGGAGAAAATAAAAGACTAGTTCCAATTGAAGGTACTCCTCCAGATTTATTAAATCCACCAAAGGGATGTCCCTTTGCAGCTAGATGTCCTTATACTATGAGAATATGTGAAACAGAGCAACCTCCTTATTTCACAACACAAACAGGACAAAGATCCATGTGTTGGTTACTTCATAAGGATGCGCCGAAAATAGAAGTAGATACGGGTGTAAAAAGGAGGGGGTAAGTTATGGAAAATAAACAGATACTATTAGAAGTAAATAATTTAAAGAAATATTTTCAAGTTAAGAAGGGTTTCTTTGGAGGAAATATAAAACATGTAAAGGCCGTAGATGATGTATCCTTTAAAATATATAAGGGTGAGACTTTAGGCCTAGTTGGTGAATCAGGATGTGGAAAATCTACTACAGGTAGAACCCTAATCAGATTATATGAGCCAACTGGTGGAGAAATTAAATATGACGGAAAAGATATTGCTAAAATGTCTCAAAAGGAATTAATGCCCTATAGAAAAAAGATACAAATGATATTCCAAGATCCTTATGCATCATTAAATACTCGTATGACAGTAGGTGACATTATAGGAGAAGCTATTGATATACACAATATAGCTACGGGAAAAGAAAGATTAAAAATAATCCATGATCTTTTAGAAAGGGTTGGTCTATCTCCTGGACACGCTGTAAGATATCCCCATGAATTCAGTGGTGGTCAGCGTCAAAGAATAGGTATTGCAAGGGCCCTTGCTGTAAACCCAGAATTTATCATCTGTGATGAACCCATATCAGCTCTAGATGTGTCAATTCAGGCTCAAGTTGTAAATATGTTATCTGATTTACAAAAGGAATTAGGTCTTACATATTTATTCATAGCCCATGATCTTTCCATGGTTAGACATATATCTGACAGAGTTGGAGTAATGTATCTAGGTAAACTTGTGGAAATAGGAACTAGTGATGATGTATATGATAATCCTAAGCATCCATATACTCAAGCACTTCTTTCTGCCATACCTGTGCCAGATCCGGATGTGATTAAGGAAACTAACAGAATTGTTTTAGAGGGAGATGTACCAAGTCCACTAAATCCTCCATCTGGATGTAGATTTAGAACTAGATGTCAATATGCTATGGAAAAATGTGCAGAAATTGAACCAAAGATGATAGAAATCAGTGAAGGCCACTTTGCTGCATGTCATTTATTAGGATAATTTTGTATGGTTATTTAGTACAAGGTTAACCTTGTACTAAATATTATCATAAAAGGATCAGAAATTTAGGAGGGATAATATGACTAAAAGAATACTTGCCTTGGCAATGGTATTAATGCTAGCATTTACCACATTAATAGGTTGTGGAGGGAAAGAAGAAGTAGTAGAAGGTGAAAAAGTATTAAAGTGGAACATAGGTTCAGAGCCAAAAACACTAGATCCACAGCAAAACAGTGCAGCTGACGGTGGACACGTAATTAACAATACTTTTGAAGGCTTAATGAGAGAAGTGAATGGAAAGGTAACACCAGCAGTAGCAGAAAGTTATGAAATTAGTGAAGATGGTAAAACTTATACATTTAAATTAAGAGATGCAAAGTGGTCTGATGGACAGGCTATTACTGCAGGAGACTTTGAGTATGCTTGGAAAAGAGCATTAGATCCAAACTTAATTCCACAACCATCAGAGTATGCATTCCAATTATTCTATGTTAAAGGTGCTCAAGATGCCTATGAGGGTAAAGGAAGTTTAGATGATGTGGCAATTAAGGCTATAGACGACAAGACCCTAGAAGTTGAGTTAATAGCTCCAACACCATATTTCTTAGAGTTAACAGCATTTTATACTTACATGCCAGTAAGAAAGGATATGGTAGAAAAGGATCCAGCTAAATGGGCAACAAACCCAGAAACTGCCGTATCAAATGGACCATTTACTTTAAGTGAATATCTTTTAGGAGATAAGATTGTATTAAAGAAAAATGAAAACTATTGGCAAGCTGATAAGGTGAAAATGGATAAAATCGAAGCATTTATGATAGTTGATTATTCTACTAACTTAGCAGCATATGAATCAGGAGATATCCATGCTAATGAAGGAAGTGTACCGCCTCAAGAAATACCAAGACTTTTAGAAGATAAAAATTCAGGATTTGAAATTAAGCCTTCCATAGGAACTTACTACTATATATTCAATGTAACTAAAGCTCCATTTGATAATCCAAAGGTAAGAAGAGCTTTAACATTGGCTATAGATAGAAAGCAAATAACTGAAAACGTATCTAAGGGTGGAGAACTTCCTGCAACTGGATTTGTACCGCCGGGATTATTAGATGCAGAAGGTAATGAGTTTAGAACTGTAGCAGGAGATTATGGAATTAAAGAAACTTCTGATCTGGAAGAAGCTAAGAAATTATTAGCTGAAGCAGGATACCCAGATGGTAAAGGATTCCCAGCAGCAGAAGTACTATATAATACTTCAGAAGGACATAAGGCAATAGGTGAAGCTATTCAAGAAATGTGGAGAAAAAACCTAGGTATCAGTGTGGAATTAAGAAACCAAGAGTGGGCAGTATTCCAAGATACTAGACATAGTGGAAACTTCTCCATAGCCAGAGCTGGATGGTTAGGAGACTATGCTGACCCTATGACAATGCTTGATTTATGGTTATCCTATTCAGGAAACAATGATGCACAATGGGATAGTAAAGAATATGATAACTTAATTGAAGGTTCTAAGTTAAAAACTGGACAAGAAAGATTTAAGATGTTATACGATGCAGAGAAGATGATGATGGATGAAATGATAGTAATGCCAATTTACTATTATACTAAAAAAGTATTAGTTAAACCTGAAGTAACAGGTTGGGAAATGACTCCACTTGGACATTTCTTCTTTGGATTTGCTGATATACAAGGATAAGTTAAATAAAAAACTAGGAAATATAATTTCCTAGTTTTTTTTATTGGGGAAAATGAGGAGTTAGAGGATTATATACTGTTAATAATTAAAAAATATGTAAAAATTACTCATATATTGAAAAAAATTTCAGAATACATATGAATAATTGTTGATATGTCAAAACCAGTGTGGTATCATATAAAAATGTTGGTAACGATAATCATTATCGATACATAAGATTATAAGGAGGCTATGAAATGGAGTGTTACATGAAAAAAACTGTAATCTATGTCTTTACAGCACTACTAATACTCGGATCTATGACTAGTGCATCTTTTGCCAATGCTAGTTTGCCAGATAGTACATCTAGTGCATCTAAAAAAGATACTGCAAAGGAAGGCGTAAAAAAAATCACTAAAGCTAAAGAACCAGTAAAAAGGATCATAGATAAGAAAAAGAAGATTAATAAAAAGATAGAAGAAAAACATGTAAATATACAAAAGGAATTAGGGGAAGAAAATCATTGGGCCTATGGCATGATGAGTAAGTTAAAATCAAAGGGAATAATAAGTGGATATGAAGATGGTACCCTAAAGCCAGATAAATCTGTTACCAGAGCAGAATTCATAACTATCATAGGAAAAATATTAAGACTTCAAGAAAAGAGTGAGAATATATTTGAAGATATAGATTCCTCTAAATGGTATGAAGAACCTATGTTAAAGGGAAAAGAAGCTGGAATATTTAGGGGTTATGAAATAAATGGAAAATTATTAGCTAAGCCTAATGAGTATATAACAAGGGAAGAAGCATGTACTATGGTAGTTAATGCTTTCAAATTAGATGGCCATGATCATAGTAAATTAACCTTTAAAGACTCTAAAGAGATTGCATCCTATGCAAGAGATAACATAGGCATATTAGTAGGGAACAAATACTTAAGTGGATATGAAGATAATACTTTTAAACCTAAAAAACTCTTATCTAGAGCAGAAGGTATATCCATATTAAATAATACTATGGGAGAACTATACAATACAAAGGGAACTTATAAGGACAAGGTTATTTCATCTAATTTAGTTGTAAATAGGCAAGGAATCATATTAGAAAATATAAAAGTTAAAGGAAACTTATATTTAACAGAAGGTATAGGTGATGGAGACGTTGAAATAAACAACTCCCATATATTAGGGAAGGTTTTTATAGAAGGTGGGGGTCTTAATAGTATCTACTTTAGTAATTCATCAGTTGGGGAAGTTGTAGTTGCTAAAAAGGATGGTAAAGTACGTGTTGTATTAAAAGATAATACAAAAGTAGATAGCATGAAGATGGAAAAAAATGCCAAAATAGAAGTGATGAAAGATTCTAACATAAAGAAATTAGAGATTGGGAAAACAGTTAAAGAGATTGAGATAAAAAATGAAGGTAAGATAGATGATTTGAAAGTTCAAGGTAAAGAAGTAAAAATAAACGGTAAGAAAGTTGCAAAAAATCAAAAAATATATATAAAAGGTAAGGGAATTAAGAAAAGTGAAGACAAAATAGATGGAAAAACTTCAGCATCGAAGAAAAGACCTTCAGGTGGCGGAGGCGGAGGTGGAGGAAGTTCCTCAAGTTCATCCTCAAGTTCATCTTCAAAACCAGAGCCAGATAATGGATATAAAATTATAGACACATATAGAACAGAAATAATGGAAATCGAAAGTGTACTATATGCTGTTGTGACTTTAAAGAAGGGGAATGTAGATGGTTACGAGTTTTACTTAGATGGTAAAGCTGTAAACATGAAAAGGGTAAATAAACAGGGAACTATTTTAAAAACAGAAGTATCTAAAAAAGATATTAAAGAGTTAAAGGTCAAAAATGGAAATGAAGAAGAAACATTTAAGTTTGGAGAAAAGGACCTTATAAAAGAAAAAGAAGACTTAACAATAGGAGATTTGATTTTCCAAGGATTAGAATTTAAAGAGACTAAAAGAAATGATGGAGCCATTGAAAATAGCATTAAATTATCCATAAAAGAAGATAAGAATGTGAAATTTTCATCAGCTATTAATTCTGGACATGTAGATGGAATTACAGGGGCTAGCATCCCTAAAGATACACCAGTTCCAGCAGGACTAAAGTTAAATATAAACAGATTAGACGATAAAAATTTAGAACTAAAAATGGTTGGAAAGGCAACGAATCATATTCAAAGGGGTTCTAAGGTAATAAAATTAATATTATTAAAGGATTTGTTTGAAAATATACAAGATAATTTTGAAGGACTAGCAAAGGAAATCCATATAAAATTTAATTAAGGTGAAACTCCTTAGGATGGATTTTAATTGATTCATTTAAAAAATGCAAGAATAACGGAAGTTGAAAGGAGTCTATTATGCTTAATAAAAACCTTAATAAAAACCTTAATAAAAACCTTAATAAAAACCTTAATAAAAAATTAGCAGCTGCATTAATAGCCACACAGATTTTAACATCTGCAAGTTCTGTATATGCAGCTCCAAGTAAAATACATGCCCATAAGACTGTGAAAAAGTGGGATTATCATCAAGTAAACTATGGTAAAGATGGAACAATAAGAATTGAGCCTAAAACTGTATTATTTGATACGGAAAACGAAGGACAAGTAGCGGTAGACCATAGAATACCAGAATTACATACAAAGGATACGGATTATGGAGATCATGTGGAGATAACCTTTGATGATAATGAAGTAGAGGCAAAACAATGGCAGAGTAATATATATAGAATAACAAGAAAATCTGATTATGTAGAAGGGAATCAAAACCTAGAGTCAGATGTGAATTTTAAAATAGAGGATGGAAAAATTACATTATATAGTGATTCAAGGCCAATAGATTTTAATGGAGAGCACAGATTAAAAATATATGCTACAGGATATGAGACAAAGAATATAACTATACATATAGTGGAAGAAGGTACACTTGAAATACATCCAGATTATAAGCCTGTAGAAGGATTAGATTTATTGTTTGTACTTAAAGATTTTAATTATAGAGTGAAAAATCCCATATATGAAGTGCTTTTAGATGGTGAAAAATTAAAAGGTGATTGTGAAGAGTACCATGTGGTATCTAACATAGTTAGACTGGAAAATAAAGCTTTAGAAAAAATTACTAAGGGTACACACACGGTAACTATAAGGGCAAAGGGTTACAAAGACTTTGTAAAGACCTTTAAAGTAGTAGAAAATGATGGAACTTATGGATTACCTGCTACAAACCATGATAATGAAATTCAAAGTGCACCAAGTTTAAGCCAAGTGTCAAGTCCACACCAATCCCCAGCCATAGATGCTATAAGTAGAGCGTCCATATCTGGAGGAGGTGGCTCTGACGGAGGTTCTGAAGGCGGTGGTGGAAGTTTAGACCAATTAGCCAATTTAGTATTTGATTTTGAATTAGTTTCAAATGCCAAAATTCTTCAAAAGATAGGTAAAGAAACAGAAAATTCAAAAAGTGTACTAGCAGTTTGGAATGGTGCTCACAAGGATGCTGCCACAAAGGATGGAGAAAATAGAATAGTAGCATGGAGTGGATTTACTAATGGAGTTTTAGATGCTCAGGCTAAGGATAAACATGTTACATTTGAAGATTATTTAAAAGACCCTAATGCTCAGGATTATGAGAATAGACCATATAATGTAAAATATGTATTAGAAGATGGTCTATATGGTGAAGTTCAACCATTTAATCAAATAGATTTACCTTCTGCACCTTCTATTACTCCTGAAGATGGAAAATTAGGAGAAAAGGTAAAACTTATATTTACAGATGAAAAATGGGCAAATGCCATTGAAAGTATCAAAGTGGGATCAACTATATTATTTGATAGTGAGTATACAGTGGGTCATGGAGAAATAGAATTAAAAGGTACTAGATTTACTAGGGGAAAGAATATAGTTACTATTATGGCTAATGGATACAAAGACACAAAGGTGAATGTATCCGTTGAAAAATCTTCAATTGATTTATCCATTGATCCAGATACAAATAAAACAGGACAAAATATAAACGTATTAGGAGTTACAGAAGATTTTGCAAAAAATATTCAAAGTGTAATGTTAAATGGAAAGGGACTATTAAGCAAAGAAGCTGTAGGATCAGGAAATTGGGGATACAAAGTTGAAAATAATAAGATCGTATTAAATAAAAATTTATTTAAGGACGAAAGCCGACAAACACTTACAATGAAATCCTATGGATATGAAGAAGAAATGTTACAATTCATATTAGAAAAAGGAAATGTTGTAATTGATCCAATAAATGATGTGGTACCAAGGGCTAAAACTACAAAGCGTACTTTAGGTGAAAATGTGGTAATTACATGGGAAAATGATAATCCTAAGTGGAGAGAAGCCATAACCCAAATAGTAGTAGGAAACATTAGCATAAATGGAGAGAAATATTCAATAGATGAGGGGAAGATAACTATAAACTCTTCTGTATTTAGAAAAGGAAGTAATAAGATAGTTATAAAAGCAACAAATTATATAGATTTAGAGCTTACTCAGCATATGGTAGGAAGTCTACCAGACTTTATTGTAACAGAGGCAAACACAACAGATGGAGTGAAGATAAGTGTTCCAGTTAATCAATATGGATGGATTGATGCCATAAAAGAAATGAAAGTTAATGATGTGGTAATAGATAATGAAAAATATACAAAGGAACTATTGTCAGTTCTTATTAATAAGGAAGTAGTTTCTGAAGAAAAAAATTATAAAATTGAAGTTTTAGCAGGTGGATATGAAAAAGCAGAATTTAATGTGCCAGTAAAGGATTTTACTAGTGAATTTGTAGGGGTTAAAAAATCAGCAATTCCATTAAATTCAGCACCAGAAACTAAATTAGGAGAAGATGTGGAAATTACTTTTGCTGATAGTCAAGACTTTAGAACAAGTATACAAGAAATTACCATTGATGATTCTAAAGTACCAGAGGATAAAGTTAAAATATTAAAGGGTAAGATAATCATTGATGGAGGCTTATTTAAGGAAGCAAAAACATATGCTGTAAAAATAGTAGCCTATGGATATGAAGATGGACAAATAAGTGAAAAAATAGTAAAAGAAATAGGTGTAGACAAACCAGGACAATTATTAACACCACCAAGCCTTTTACATATTAAACATATTAATAAAACAGAGAATTTAGCTATTCAAGGAAGTGAGTGGACTAAGGCCATAAACAAAATAGTAGTAAATGGTAAGACCTTAACAAAAGATACGGATTACTATACAAACACTTCACATGGAAAGTTTATAATAAAGGGTTCTGTATTCGATACGCCAGGTGAGGTAACTGTCAAATTCACTGCAGATGGATATAAAGAATCAACTATAAAATTCATGGTAACAAATCCTAAGGATGTGCCTGCTCAGGTTAGATTACAGGGAGGTAGCCAAATAGGAACTGGAAATGACCTGGTTATTGATTTATCACAAGTTCCATCTCAAATAGATGGATATAAGGTAGCAGAAGTATACTTAGGACAAGAAAAATTAAGTGGAGATAGTAAAGTAACTATTAGTCCTATAAATGTTACTATAAAAGGCAAAAACTTCAATAAACCTGGAGATTATGAAATAGTACTTAAGGCAGCTGGATATAAGGACAAAGTATTTAACATAACCGTAACAGGAGAAGAAATACCACAATTTAACCATGATGCTCCACAGTTAAATGCAGATACAACAGATAATTATCTAGGAAAAGATATGGAAATAACATTTAGCCATGGTGGTGGATGGATTAATAATATCCAAGAAATAAAGATAAATAATAGGTCTTTAGAGTCTAAGGAGTTAAATAAGGTTCAAAGGGAAGATGGAAAATTAACATTTAATGCTTCACTATTTAGTACATTTGGAACATATAAGATAGAAATTATTGTCAATGGATTTAAAAATACAACAGTATCCCAAGAAGTGAAAAAAGTAGCACCAAAGATTACAACAAATCTATCTGATGAAACAGTAAATAGTCAAGTATTTAAATTCACAGTAAAAACAACAGATTCAGTTTCAGGAGAAAAAATTAATCCAGTAGTGAAATTAAATAATACTGAGGTTACACCAAATGCTGGTACTATTGAGTATGAAGTGACTTTAGAAGAAGGTAACAATAGTATTACTATAGAGACTACAGATGAGGATGGATTAAAATCTAGTGAATCTTATACAGTGAAATATGTAAAGAAAGAAGAACCATCCAACCCAGAAGTTGAGAAAAAGTCCGTTCCATCATCTGTTATGACAGTAACAGAAAGTATTTATAAGGGTGAAGACCTAGAGATTAAAATAGGTGATTCTTGGCTTA
Source organism: Anaeromicrobium sp. (assembly GCF_025210435.1). GTDB lineage: Bacteria > Bacillota > Clostridia > Peptostreptococcales > Thermotaleaceae > Anaeromicrobium. The sequence goes on along the minus strand of NZ_JAOART010000024.1, from coordinate 9,287 downwards.
GTGGTCCAGAAAAGTATAAAGATGCCTTAGAAAAGGGAACTATAGAAATAGAGAGAAAAGATGCTAATTATGAAATTAAAAAGTTAGATGATGATTATTACTATGTAATATTAGATTATAATAACTTTAAAACTCCTAAAAAATATACAATTATTTTAAAGGGGGAAGGTTATGAGGAAAAAGAATTACATATAATAGTAAAAGAAAAGGATTCTAGTTCAAAACCTACAGAAGAATCAGACACAGAAAAACCTCTAATTCAATTAAAAGGAAACAGTAGTGTAACTGTGAAAAAGGGAAATGATTACGATGATGAGGGAGTAACTATTACAGATAATAAGGATAAAGATTTAAAGGCAGTAGTTACTTATACAAAGGAAGGAAAATCAGTAGATAAAATAGAAACTTCAGTTGTAGGTACTTATACTATCCACTACAATGTATCAGATAAGGCTGGAAATACAGCAGACGAAGTAACTAGAGAGGTAATTGTAGAGGCAGATGAAGAAGTGCTTAAAGACGCTCCTAGTATAAATGATGAAGTGAAGGATTATGAAATATGGGGATCTGTGGACTTTAAAATAGAAAATCATGATGAAGAATGGAAAAGTAATATCACAGAGTTTATATTTAATGGAAATAGTAATGGCAAAAATGAAAATTATAAGATTGAAAAGAGAATGTTAAGCCATAATTATTATATAACTCTTGATAAAAACTTATTTCCACATACGGATGGGTTTATAAAAAATATTAAGAAGGGAACCTATACTATGACTATAAAATCTACAGGATATGAGGATATTACCTTTACTTTAGAAATAAAAACCGATAAATAATATAATAAAAGATAAGGATATTTCCTACCATATGGGGAAATATCCTTATTTTCATTAATAATTTATGGTATTTAATTTCTTTTAGGACATATATATGTACAGATGGTATTTTTATCCAGAAAAACTGGACAAATAACCTATGAAGATGTTATAATTTTCAGAAACAACAAAATTTTTCAAAAACGGGAGGGAATACTGTGTTGAAAAAATCATTATCACTGATCCTTATCTTCATGCTAGTTATAACTTCTTTTGCAGCATGTGGTAGCAAGCCTGAAACAGGAGAAGTTAAAGAAGAGGCTAAAGCAGAAAAAGTATTTAAATGGAATCTAGGTACTGAGCCAAAAACACTAGATCCACAACAAAATAGTGCCCATGATGGAGGTATGATTATTACAAATACCTTCGAAGGTTTAATGAGAGAAGTAGATGGAAAGATTGTTCCAGCAGTAGCTGAAAGTTATGAAGTAAGTGAAGATGGAAAGACTTATACATTTAAATTAAGAGATGCTTTGTGGTCAGATGGCCAGCCTATAACTGCATCTGATTTTGAATATGGATGGAAGAGAGCCCTAGATCCTAACTTAATTCCACAACCAGCTGAATATGCATTTCAATTATTCTACATAGAAGGTGCTCAAGATGCCTATGAAGGAAAAGGGACCTTAGACGATGTGGCTATTAAGGTTATAGACGAGAAGACTTTAGAAGTAACATTAGTTGCTCCTACACAGTATTTCTTAGAATTAACAGCATTTTATACTTTCATGCCAGCAAGAAAGGATATGGTAGATAAGGATCCAGCAAAATGGGCTATTAACCCTGAAACTGCAGTATCAAATGGACCATTCATTTTAACAGAGTACCATTTAGGGGATAAGATTGTTTTAGAAAAGAATCAAAATTATTGGCAAGCGGACAAAGTTATGATTGATAGATCAGAAGTTTTAATGATAGTAGATCAGTCTACTTCATTGGCAGCTTATGAGAGTGGAGATATTGATTTTGTTGAATCTGAAATACCTCTACAAGAAATTCCAAGACTTCAAAAGGAAGAATCAGCGTTTAGAATTTACCCATATGTTGGAACTTACTATTATATATTCAATGTAGAAAAAGAGCCTACTAATGATGTGAGGGTAAGAAAAGCTTTAACCTTAGCTATAGATAGAAAGCAAATCGTTGAAAATGTAATGCTAGGTGGAGAAATTCCTGCTACTGGATTCGTTCCTCCAAACTTAGTAGATAATAATGGAAAAGAATTTAGAGAAGTTGCTGGAAATTATGGAATTGATCCAAATAAAGCACAAGTGGAAGAAGCTAAGGCATTATTAGCTGAAGCTGGATATCCAAATGGAGAAGGCTTCCCTGAATTAGAATTAATATATAACACTAATGAGAAACATAAAGCTGTAGCAGAAGCTGTTCAAGAAATGTGGAGAAAGAACTTGGGAATAAATGTGATCCTTAGAAACCAAGAGTGGGCAGTATTCCAAGATACAAGACACAATGGTAACTTCTCTATAGCAAGGGCTGGATGGTTAGGAGACTATGCTGATCCTATGACCATGTTAGATTTATGGTTATCTTACTCTGGAAATAACGATGCTCAATGGAAAAATAAAGAGTATGACAGGCTAATTGAAGGGGCTAAGTCAACAACTGGAGAAGAAAGATTTAAAATGTTATACGATGCAGAAAAGATGATGATGGATGAAATGATAGTAATGCCAATTAATTACTACACTCAACCAGCCTTAGAAAGGGAAAATCTAGTTAACTTACAAAGAACTAAGTTAGGTCACTATTTCTTTGGATTCATGGATATGAAATAATTAAATATAACATATATAAAAAAACCGAGGGCCTACTCGGTTTTTTTATATATGCTACTAGATAAATGGGAGGAAGGAACTGATGTTGCTTTTGGAATAAAATACATGCATTCGGCATGAGGAGTTGAGGATGAGAATGCAATATGGGTTAGATTGCATTTTCCGTCTTCTTCATATATGCAACCTAGAGAACAATTGATGTTTACCATATTAAGTCCCTCCATAATAATAGTATTTGAAATAATATTTAATTTATTACTTGAAAAAAATGTAATATATGTTAAATACATTTTGAAAAAATAAGAGTAAGGGGTTAAGTGGTTACATCTATATTACAAATGTTTCATAGACATTGAATTACATTAGAAAAACGTATACAATCTAAAGTAGAGTAATTAGTCGATTTGTAATTATATATGTTAAAAAATACTGACTAATTATGCCAAAATTAAAATTAGGGGGACATGCCATGAGACGTATCGTATCAATATTGTTAGTTATTTTAATGTTCATGTCGACTACTATGCTTTCCTTTGGGGAAAAAGAGCAGAGAAGTATGGTAGAAGTGGTAGATGGTATCTCCAAAAAAACTCAGGAAGTAGCAGGCGTTAACCTATTAATGGGTGGCGAAGATGTCTACACTGATGTGCCATCTATTTTATACACTATAAAGGGCAAAAGCAGAACCTTAGTACCCATAAGGTTTGTAGTTGAGAAACTAGGAGCTGAAATTTCTTGGAATCAAGAAAAACAAGAAGCTACCATAGTATCAGATGATAAAATGATTGTTTTAAAAATTGACAGTGCCACAGCATATGTAAATGGAAAAAAAGTAAAATTACCTAATAATGTTCCAGCAAAACTTCTAGGGTATAACGGGAATTATAGAACCATGGTTCCTTTAAGATTTGTAGTAGAACAATTAGGTATGGAAGTAAACTGGATTGGTGAAACTATGACAGCTACAGTAGACCTTCCAAAGCAATCTATTAAAGATATTTCCTATTATGAAATAGGAGCTACTTCTTATGTTAGCATTAAAACAACAGGAGAAGTAGATTCTAAGTATTTGTACTTAGAAGGGAGTAAATATGGAGGACAAGATAGATTGGTTGTAGATATACCAAATGCTTCATTAGATATACCAAACTCCAATGTTGCCATAACAGGATTGTGGAAAAAGGATATAAATTTTAATGGTATAGCTTCAATTAGGGCATCCTTGTTTGAAAAAGAACCACGTGAGGTAACGAGGGTAGTTATTGATTTATCCCATCCAAGATCCCATAGAGTATACTATGATAAAAAAGAAGGGGGAATTAAAATTGAATTCTCCAATAGGGTTAAAAATGTTGAGATTACTAAAAAGTTAGGTATAGATGCAGTAGTTATTAATACTCAAGAATATCCTATAATTAATACTATTAACCTAGGGAATAGGATGGTTGTGGATATTTTAAATGCAGAACTAGCTACAAATAAAAATACAATAGATGTAAACAAGGCAGGCCTTAAGTCCATAAGGATGGCTCAGTTTGAACCAGATATAAATTATGATAAAGATGATAAAATAGTAAGGGTCGTACTAGATTTAGAAGAAGGACAAAGTGCCGAAGATATATTCGTATCTACAGAGGAAAATGATGTGGTAATATACATAAATAATAAACCATTAGATACTATCAATTACTACAAGGAGTCTCAGGAAAGAGGATCCCTAACAATTAAATTAGAGGAAAATGTAAAGAGTCACATTGAATATGATAGGATTAAAAATAAATTAAAAGTAAGTGTTCCTAAAGAGTATGCCAAGCTTCAGGACATAGACCTAGAAATGTATGATGACATAGTGAAGAATATAAGTATAAGGAATGATAGAAAGTTCTATTATGTAAATGTATACTTATACGATAAAATCACTTATAAAGACTATATGGATAATAGTACTAGTTCTCTAATGTTAGAGTTTACTAACCAGGCCATAGCTGGGTCTAAGTATAAAGGAAAACTTATAATACTAGATGCAGGTCATGGAGGTAAGGACCCAGGAGCCCACGGTTCTGTCATAAGGGTAAATGAAAAGGACGTGGCCTTAGATACGGTTTTTAGGCTTGAAAAATTACTTCAAGAGGCTGGATTTAAAACACATTTAACTAGAAAAAATGATACCTATGTGGGTCTTTATGAAAGACCTAAAATAGCAAATGGATTAAATGCAGATGCCTTTGTAAGTGTGCACTACAACTGGCATCCAAATAGTGAAGTAAGGGGAGTTCAAGTTCTTTATAATGGAGATGACCCATTTAGAGACAACAAAAACTTTGCTAGGATAATGCAAAATAAATTGGTAAGTGTATTAAATGCTCCAGATAAGGGGATTGTACATAGACCAAAACTAGTAGTAATAAGAGAAACAAAAATGCCAGCCGTATTAACGGAAATGGGATTCTTATCTAATAATAAAGAAGAAGCCAATATAGCTACAGATGATTATAGACAAAGGGCTGCCCAAGCCATGTTTGAAGGTATAAAAGCATATTTTGATTCAAAGTTGTAGAATAAACAGCTCTCAAATTTTGAGGGCTGTTTTTTTATAACCTAAAATAATCCTTCTCTAAAAGAAAAAGTATACATAGGTTGAGGAAAAAGCTAATATACTTTTTATAGATATAGTTTTTAGGGAGGGGTTCTATGAAAAATAGGATTTTAGCCATACTTTTGGTCCTAGTAATGATGGTTGGTGTAGTCATATATATAAATCCCATAAGTATGGTAATGGAAATTTTTAAAGATGGTGATTCTTCTGAAATAGTAGATAGTACAGAGGTTAATTTAGAAGAAGAGGGTCTTAGAAACACTGTTTTATATTATAAGGACGATAAGGGATTTTTAGTACCTGTAATGAGAAAAATTCCTTGGGAAGAAGGAATAGGAAAGGCAACACTTAAAAAACTCATTAATACAGAGGAGAATAAAATTGAAATGGAAGGTATGGGTTTAATGCCTGTTATTCCATCAAGTACCCAAATTAAAGGTATGAATATTAAAGATGGATTATGTACAGTGAATTTTTCTAAAGAGTTCTTAAACCTTGCCTCAAAAAGTGAAGAGGAAATGGTACTTAGATCAATAGTATATACATTAACAGAGTTTAATACTATAGATAAGGTAGATTTTATGATAGAAGGAAAGGAAGTGAACAAATTTCAATTTGGAACAGATATGGGCCTTGATGGTATGACTAGAAAAGACATAAATTATGTGGGAAATAATGAAAATGAACATAAGGCTGTAGTATATTATGAAAGTACTACAAATGGAATCGAATCCTATTTTGTTCCAGTGACTAAAGAATTAAAGAAAACAGCTCAAACAGGTGTGACCCTATTAAATGCTCTAGATGCACTAGTGGAAGGGCCACCAGAAGGAAGTGGCCTTTATAGTGATATTCCAGCTGGAACTAGGGTTATAGGAGTAGAGATTAATGATAGTGTTGCATGTATTAATCTATCGGAAGAAATTGGTGAAATAGAAGAAGATAAAGAACTTGCACAAAAAGTATCCAAATACTTTGCTCTAACAGTAAAAGAAATATATGGTGATGTGGTTGGGGTTAAGCTCTTTAAAGATGGTAAAAAATTAGAAGTGAAAGAAAATAAGGAACCTGTAGCTGTGCCAACCTTTGCTAATGAATATTAAAAGTCAATGATTTCATTGGCTTTTTCCTTTTGGGATAGATTTGTTATTTGGAAAGTTACTTTATTTGAGCCTACTTCAGGAAACTATTGAAAATCTTTTCCACCCAAGTCCTTGTCACAAGCGAAAGTGTGAATCTTCATAGATAGGTTCATGATTCATGTTGGAGTAGCATAGGATGTTGTGACGTTCCAGGGTTCCAAAGATTTTTAATAGTTTCCCTTATAGGCAAGTTGCTGTATAAAGAAAGCTTAGTGTTACGAAATCTATAATTATTTAAAAATCAATAAAAATATATCTTTAGGAGAAAATAAAAGATATGGTAAAATAGTTATGAATATGTTTTAGGTATATGAAAGAAATAAACTAGTCAGTACTCTGAGGGAGTTGGATTATTTTCGAGGCATGGTGAGCGACCATATTAAACATATGTAAGCGATTCCATAACGAAGAAAATAATTCAAATAACCAGTGAAATGACTAATTTATTTTTTGAATATGCCTTAACAAAGGAAACGAGAGGAAGATGGAAATGAGTAGATTTGACGGTAGAGAAATAGATCAATTAAGAAATACTAAAATTAATAAGGATATTCTATTATATGCAGAGGGGTCTGTTTTAATAGAAATGGGAAATACGAAGGTAATATGTTCAGCTTCTATAGAAGATAGAGTACCTCCATTTTTAAAGGGTAAAGGAACAGGATGGGTAACAGCAGAATACTCTATGCTACCAAGATCTACCCAATCTAGAAAGATAAGGGAGTCTAGCAGAGGTAAAGTAGAAGGTAGAACACAGGAAATTCAAAGGTTAATAGGAAGAGCATTAAGATCTGTAGTAGACTTAGACGCCCTAGGAGAAAGGACTATTTGGATTGATTGTGATGTTATGCAGGCAGACGGAGGAACTAGAACTGCATCTATTACGGGAGCCTTTGTAGCATTAGGACTAGCCTTACATAAACTATATGAAGAAAAGGCAATTAAGAAAATGCCTTTAAAGAGCATGGTTTCTGCCATTAGTGTGGGAGTAGTTAAGGGAGAACCTGTACTTGATTTATGTTACGAAGAAGATTCAAAGGCAAAGGTTGATATGAATGTTATTATGACAGATAAGGGTGAATTTGTAGAGGTACAGGGAACTGGAGAAGAAAGTCCATTTACAAGGGATGAACTCAATAGATTATTAGAATTAGCAGAAAAGGGTAATAGAGAATTAAATGAAATACAAAGGGAAGCCCTAGGTTCTGTGGCCCAATTGATAGGGTAAAAAGTATGGAGGAGTAATAAAATGAAAGAGATGGTGTTAGCATCAGGAAATAAACATAAATTAGAAGAAATTGGTGAAATATTGAAGGAATTTAATATTAATATTAAGAGTCTAGACCAAGTTGGATTAGGAGATTTAGAAGTAGTTGAAGATGGAGAAACTTTTGAAGAAAATTCTATGAAGAAGGCAGTAGAAGTTATGAATAGAATCAATGCTGTAGTAATAGCTGATGATTCTGGATTAGAAGTGGATGTTCTAAATAATAGGCCTGGTGTATATTCAGCTAGATTTGCAGGGGAAAATGCTACAGATGATGATAATAATAACAAATTAATAGATATGCTAGAAAAGGAAGAAAATAGAAGAGCTAGATTTGTATCTGTCATATCTGTGGCCTTTCCTGATGGCAGAAAGTTCCATGTTAGAGGAGAATGTATAGGTCAGATAGGATATGAAAAAAAGGGGAATTCTGGATTTGGATATGATCCCCTATTTATAGTAGACGGATATGACAAGACCTTTGCAGAACTAGGTTCAGATATAAAAAATAAGATTAGCCACAGGGCTAATGCCTTAGTGAAATTAAGAGAGAAACTAGTAGAGTTGTTATAGGGGGTATTGTATTGAAGATATTAGTACTTAGTGATACCCATGGAAATACCACTATAGCAGAAGAAATAGTGAAAAAAGAAGAAGTAGATTTATGTATACATTTAGGGGACAATTTTAAAGATGCCGTATATATAAATGATAAGTTAGGATTAGAAGTGGTAGGAATAAGAGGAAATTGTGATTACGAAGATTATGCAGAGGATGAAATGATACTGGATATAGAAGGTCATAAATTATTACTTACCCATGGTCATCAGTATAATGTGAAAATGACTTTAAATAATTTATATTACAAGGCTAAAAGCTTAGGATGTAGTGTGGCCCTATATGGTCATACCCATAAAAACTTAAAGGAAGAAACTGAAGATGTACTAATAATGAATCCAGGTAGTCTTACTAAACCTAGGGGGAGCAAAGCTTCCTATGGCATATTACAGGTGGAAGAAGATGGGGTTCGTGCTAAGATTATAGAAATATAGGAGAAAAGGCTTGAAATGTATAATTTTAAGCCTTTTTTCGTTAATAAAATATGTATAAAATTCATTTTGATGGAAAATATATAATTGAAAGGCTATTTATGGAATTGAAAATAAAAAAAGTGAAACCTATAGAAAAAGGAAGAAAGAGAGAGAAAAAAAGAGAAAAAACTGTTTTATTAAGAATAATGATATGTTATATCTATTGACTATGAACTCCATATGTTTTATACTAATCTTCGTCAGTGAAAGCGGGGTGTAGCGCAGTTTGGTAGCGCATCTGGTTTGGGACCAGGGGGCCGCGGGTTCAAATCCTGCCACCCCGACCACTTTTATATAGATAGGGGAAGCTCAAAAACTAAAAGTTTGTGAGTACTCTAATGACACAAAATATAAAATTTTGGTGATTAAAGCATGCGGATGTAGTTTAGTGGTAAAACTCCAGCCTTCCAAGCTGGTTATGTGAGTTCGATTCTCATCATCCGCTCCAGTATCGTTTTAGTGTGGGTTCATAGCTCAGTTGGATAGAGCAACGGCCTTCTAAGCCGTGTGTCCGGGG
>NZ_JAOART010000023.1 GCF_025210435.1 Anaeromicrobium sp. | reverse complement strand
TTCTGTACCTTGGACAAAATACAAAATGATAATTAATTAAGGATACAGTTGTTTTAGTTCTTCTATAGTCATTCATCATATGACTATTATATAACATTCTGTGTATGTTTAATATGATTTTATACATAAATATTGAAAAAACAAGCAAGTTGGGCCTATTCATCCCACACCTAAAGGAGTGGGCTTTCTAGCCGTATAATGCTGTAAAAGTTACACAAGTGTGTAACTATGAATATAAAAGGGTGATCTGGATGAAGATATTTTATTTTACTGCAACTGGAAATTCCCTAATGGTGGCTAAATCTTTTGGTGGTGAAACTTATTCCATTCCTAAAATGCTGAAAGAAGGCAACATATATTTTGAAGACAATATTAAAGTAGACCACAAAGTAAATTTTGAAGGACAATGTATTAGATGTTATGCCTGTACCCAAAACTGTCCAAGTAATGCAATTCGCTTTAATGGAGAGAAAAGTAAAACTAGATACCGAAATTCTCATATCTCACTAAAAGAAATAATACTTGCAAATAAATAGTTTAAAGAGGATGATTGAAATTAGTGAAAAAAAATGTTATGCTATCAACTGAAAACCAAAAATAATATCATTGCTACATTATATTGAATTGCAAAATTTTCATTGGCAATATTATATGATAAAGAGCTTATTTTTATAGGCTCTTTTTAAGTGATAAAGAGAGGTAATAAATATGATAAAATTTGATAACTTGTCCTACTCCTTCCCCCAAAAGGATCTATACAATAATATTTCATTTTCATTAGAAGATGGTCAACATTGTGCTTTTATAGGAACAAACGGCAGTGGAAAAAGTACATTAATAGATATAATTATGGACCCAGAAAGATATATGTTCGATGGTAAGTTAGAGATGGACCCTAATTGTAGAATTGGGTATGTAAGTCAGTTCTCACAATTAGAGGAAATAAAAGATACTACAGTTTACGAATATATAGGAAAAGAATTTATTAGATTACAAAATAAAATAACATCCATTTGTACTGAAATGGAAACATCTTCGGATATTGATACTCTACTAGAAAAATACCAGGAAGCTTTAGACGCATTTAATGCAATTGGTGGGGATGATTTTGACAGCATCATAAATAAAAAGCTGAATCTTGCAAACCTAGCTAAGCATAAAGATCTAATGGTATCTGAACTTAGTGGTGGAGAATTCAAACTTATACAAGTGATTAGGGAAATGCTCAATAATCCAGACTTAATGATTATGGATGAACCAGATGTATTCCTAGACTTTGAAAACCTTAATTCTCTTAAAAACCTAATTAATTCACATAAGGGAACACTATTAGTTATAACCCACAACAGATATCTATTGAATCATTGTTTTAACAAAATTCTGCACCTTGAAAACATGGAACTCCAAGAGTTTGATGGAAGATATATTGATTATAAGTTCTCATTACTTCAAACTAAAATTGAGTTACAAGAATTGGCTATGGCCGATAGTGAAGAAATTGAGAGAAACGCCATGTTAATCAATAAGCTAAGATATATTGCAACCTATAATCCTGACGCTTCTAAAGGAAGGTCCCTAAGGGCTAGAGTGAAAATTCAAGAAAGATTAGAAGCAAGACGTATTAAAGAGCCTTTTGTACATATTAAAGAACCCAATATCACTTTTCATATTGATAATGAGATGGAAGAAATCATGGCTTTAAAAGTTAATGATTACAGTGTTGCCTATGATGAGATACTTTTAGAAAATGTTAATTTCGAGATTAAATCTACTGATAAAGTAGCCCTTATAGGTTCAAATGGAACTGGAAAAACCACTTTATTGAGAGATATTTTTAAAAATAATAGTGATTCAATTGAAATTAATCCTAGTATTAAAATGGCCTATTTATCTCAGAATCAAGGTGAAACACTAAGTGAGTCTAATACCATAATGGAAGAGTTCCTAGATGCAGGTTTTAAAACCTATGATGAGGTTATATCATATGTTTCAAACTACGGTTTTCATGGAGAAATACTTGATCAAAAAATAGGGTCCTTATCTGGGGGAGAAAAAAATGTACTTCAATTAGCTAAAGTTTCTGCTAATAAGGGAAACTTCCTGCTTTTAGATGAACCTACAAGTCATTTAGATACCTATTCACAAATAGCCCTTGAAAAAGCCATAGAAAACTACAAAGGGGCCATTCTAATGATTTCTCATGATTACTATTCTATAGCCAATTGTATGGATTATGTTCTAATCATTGAAGATAAAACCATTAGAAAAATGAGTATGAAAAAATTTAGAAGGAAGATTTATGCTAATCATTTTGATAGAGACTATTTAGAAATTGAACAAAAGAAAAAATCAATTGAGACGAAAATAGAATTGGCTTTAAAAGATATGGATTTTGAGCTTGCAAAAGCTTTATCTGAAGAGTTAGAAGAGCTGATTAAGTTACTTTAAATTGAATTCTTTATAGCAGTAATTAATATGGCCTAAACCTAATGGGTTTAAGCCATATATTACTTCATTTTTAATTATATATTGATCTACATTTATTATTTTCAAAGATATTATCTTTAAAAGAAATATTGCTTCCACTATAAATATGGATAAGAGATTCATCATCAGAAGTTTCATTATTATAAAATTTATTGTCTTCAAAAGTTATATTATTTCCCTCTGTAATTTCCACACCATAAAATTCTTTGTTATCGTGAAATGTATTATTTTTAAATAATATATTGCCACTATCTCTAATAGCCATTATGCCATAACTACATTCATAAATTTCAGAATCCAAAACTTTTATATCATTACTAGATTCTAGTTCAAGACCTTGAGTACCACAACCAAATAATTTAGAATTTTTAATAGTAAGACCTGTAGTATTTAAAGCTTTAATAACTCCCCCTGTACAATGTCCAGGTTCTATTGTATGACCTATGGTTAGGTTATGTAATTTTATGTTTTTACAATTTTCAAAGGTAAGGACATTGGCATACCTAGGTTCTACTACTATTTTAGAATTTTCTTTTCCTATGATAGTTAAGTTTTCTATATTTTTAATTATAATTTCTTTTCCATCATGGACAGGATTCTTTTGTAAAACATCTGTTTCATAAAGAATAGTACTTAAGTTATATTCCTTATCATCTAAATAGATGGTTCTATTAGACCCTATGGTAGAACCTAATTCATAAGCATCCTTTGGATGATGTACGGTTGGAATGATTGGAAGTTTTATTGTATATTTTTTACCATTAGTATAAAAATAGATTTCCTTAGTATCCCTTGGAATTGGAGAATAAGAAGAATAATCTAAAAATATATTATCAGATATTCTAGTTCCACCACCACCAAAACATTCAAGTTCAGTATCCTCTGTAACTAATGAAGAACCTTTATAATCCACTTCTCTAGGTAAATTATGAGGATTCTTATTAGAAGGATCTTCTGTGTATGTGGAAAACAAAGTAAGGCCCAGTGGTGAAGAAACAACCCTTGATAAGGTTACCCTATCCCTAAAACCTTCTAATTGGACATTAGGTGAATAATCTACACTAGATCTTAAAAAGTTTTCATCACCAAAAGGAATAGTCAGTTCTCTAAATGTATTATCATCATTTTCTATAGTAAGAACTATAGTATTGTCATAATTAGGAACTAATTGGACATTGCAATCTAAAATTACATAGGTATTTTCCTTATCAGTAAAAGATTGCATACCTGCACTATAGGCACTAGTTTTATTTTCATCTAAATATGATCTGAAATTTTTAGATGATATGGATATTTCATGATATTCTGAATTACCTTTTAAGGTATACATGATAATAACATTGGCTTTATCTGCTAAAATTGCATTTAATGTAAGAGTTTCGTCTTTCCCTATGGAAATACTTTTATTATAAATATTTAAATCTCCTTCTTTGTATAATTCATATAAGTTCACTTTTTCCTTCATCATATTTTCAAAGGGCTTTAAGCTACTAGCTTTAATAAAACCATTATTTTGTGCTGAAGCAGTAATTGAAAATAAAGAAAAGATAAGTAAGATTGACACAATTAATATTTTTTTATTCATGATAAAAACCTCCCTAATAAGAATATGATACATGAATATGGAAATAATTACAAAACAAATAATTCCATATATTTAAACTATAAAGATTAATATAATTCTTTATCCCCCTTGTAGCCTAGATAATATATTTTCAAAATCTATACTCTTCAGATTCTTTATCTATACAAAGTGGTGAATAGGACAACGGCTACTCCTCCCCCTGTAACTTTTGAGAAAAAAAATTACAGGAGAAGGGTTTTACTATACAAGGCGGAGCCATAGGTATCCGTATACCCTTTTTCTTATTTGAATAATATCTTATTCGAAAACATCCTCTCAAACCTGCCCAGGCCCGATTACCAGGTATGTATACCAAACATTTGAGGATGCCCCACAACGGAGCTGCACTTATCTGGGAAATGTCTATATATATTTTTTTAATACATATAGACCCATGCAGCTCTAACCTGCGACTAAACCGTTGGTACGGCAAGTTATTTTATCGTGATTTTTAATCTTTCAACACGTTAATATTTTTTTATAGTGGATATGATTAACCACACTCTTTTTAGTTGTCACAAAAACTCACGCTTGCCTGCCCTTTGTTTTAGGTCTTACGGATTCTAAAGTTCTTCACTTATATAGATAGTGAATTTAAAAGTTTTTGGACAAAAAAAATAAGATGGCAAAATTACCATCTCATAGAGTGTAGTTTAATTTTTTTAAATCCCATATAAAAAAATTCTTTTCTATATTATTAATTATTAGGCTCTAATACTATTACTTTTTTTATTACTACATCTACTTTAGGGGTAGATGCTTCTCCTGAATAAGGATTATTTTTCACAGGCGTATCAGCTATTTTATCTAACGTATCTTCTCCATCTATTAGTTTTCCAAATGCTGCATACTTCCCATCAAGAAAACTTCCATCTCCATCCATTATAAAAAACTGACTGCTCGCTGAATTTGGATCATTACTACGAGCCATAGAAATTATACCTTTTGTATGCTTAAGCTCATTCTGGGAAAAACCATTTTCTGCAAATTCACCTTTGATAGTATTTTTAGATCCCCCAGTTCCATCTCCTTTAGGGTCTCCTCCCTGAATCATAAACCCTTTCATGATTCTATGAAATTTAAGTCCATCATAAAATTCTGATTTAGAAAGACTTATGAAATTCTCAACTGTAGTAGGTGCATACTCAGGATATAGTTCAAAAACCATCTTGCTACCATCTTTCATTTCTATCTGTACTTTTGGGTGTTGGATCTTAACATCTTCCTTTGGTCCTTCACTTATTTTTTCGTTGGTACATGCCGTTATAAATATTGCCATTACAAATACCATACATACTGATTTTATAAATCTCTTCACCTTAAAATTTATCATTCTTATTCATCCTTTTCCTTTATTATTCTATTTTCACATAGGAAACCTATATAGATTTCCTAATAAAAATCTAGTGTACATAATTTTATATTTTTTTCATACGCTCCCTCCATATTAATTCTTTTATGTATCATTTATATAATATCATCCTTTTACTTTTAATTATACCTTTTTTAGAAGTGCTAAATCCATATTAGATTCTTTCAACTTATTTAGGCATATTCAAATCCTATTTACTAGTAAACTATTATGCGTGCACTTGACAGGGGTATAATCATCTATGATGCGATTCACTATATCACGTACAAATTAAGTTTTTGATTGATAATAAAGTATATCATTTTTTATTTTATAGGAATATAAATATCAATTTCTGATAAATGATTATTTGCTCCTTTAAACCTTTCATCATATAATTCAAAATCATCTCTCATATCAATCTCTACCTTACACAAAGGAATCCATGTACCCCAAATATATTCATAAGTTTCCTTTAATTTATCTATACTTCCCTTATGAGTAAATACTATATATTTCCCCTGTGGAATAACTTTAGTTATCATCCCATCTGGTATATAGTCAAAAGAGGTAACTTCTAAGCCCACAATTTCACTATATGCTACATTTTCACCAAATTGATTATTTGGTCTATCATTTTCACAAATTCCATAATATTTAAGTGGTTCAGCCCTATTTATTATTTTTGAACTACTACTATTAAAGTCATTCCATAGATCAGGTAATAAATTATTTTTCAGTGTAATATTTCCCTTTATACCTATAACTTTAACTTCAGGTATAACTTTAATCACTGGTTGAATGGTAATATTATTTAAAATATGCTTTAATCTTTCATTATCCATATATTTCTTGTTTCCTTTTAATACATGAATTCTATTCTTTCTATATTCAATAGGACTAGAATCATATATTTTTTTAAATGCTCTTGCAAATGCCTCTGGTGATTTAAATTGAAAGTCTAATGCTATGTCTACAATCTTTTTATCCGTATATATTAAATCTTGTGCTGATTTTGTGATTCTTCTTTTTCGTATATAATTTCCAATACTTTCACCTAGTAATCCTTCAAATAACCGAGTAAAATGATAGTAAGAATAACCAATAGATTTAGCTACATCCTCTGTTTTCAACTCTTCATTCAAGTTTTCTTCAATGTACATAATTGCTTTTTCTAATGATTTAGTATAATCCATAACCTATCACAAAATCCTTTCTTGATTATATACTTCACATCATACCTCTAACTCACTCTGCTTTTTTAGCTTCTTATATTAATTCATAAAAATCTTTTGGTGCTTTATGCTTTATAATTTTTACTGTATACTCTAATTTTTTTTGGCTATTGTCTATTTTAAAAGTATGCCAGTCATTCAAAGCGGTTGATCCAAAACATACATCTACAGTTCCATCATTTAAATCAAACACCATTCCTCTTAGTGTTCCAAAAAAATCTTCGTAATGATGACAACATAGTCCTTCTGGATACATTGTAGTTAATAATGATTTAAGGTTGTCCTGTGAGACTATTTCTTTTTCATTTAAATATTTATTGATTAAATTATATCGTACTACTGAGTTTTTCATAGCCTTAGGTTCATATTTCTTTAATTCCTCTAAATGAACATGATTTGTAGAGCATAAAAATTGTTCTTTTGTATTAGCTGAAATACATTTAATTGCCTTTTTACCATCAAGACTTTCAATTAAAGCTGCATTTCCCATTTTATCAGCAACCATAAGATTTATATTATATGCTATTGGTACACTTTCCATATATTTTATAGCTTCATTGACATCCTTACAATTTTCTAATATTGATCTTATAACTGACCAAAATTGTAATCCCACAATTGCAGGTTTTCTACACCCTTGAAAATTTCCTACTGGTAGACCTGTTGATGTTTGACTAACTCCAAGACCACATTCATTCATCCCATCCCCTCTACCAAATTGAACCATAGATGTACCTATATGAGCATATTTCCCTTTAATCTTTGTTGTACACAAAATAAGTTCTTCCATTTCATCATTAAATTCATAATTTCTAGCCAATAGCACATGATTGTTTTTCGTCTTTTCAGGTAATACTGTCATTTGACTACAACCTGGTTTAAGAAATGACATTACATAATATATTGCTTGAAATTTATCAAGTCCTAATGCATCTGTAAAACCTTCAATTTCTTCATTAATTCCTGGACAATATTCATCAAACATTTTTATAATTTGTATTTCTTCCTCTTTTGAAAAAGGAGATTTTGGCATTTCATTCCTCTCCAGAAACTGTGACACAGATTTTATTTTTTCTCCCAATAATTTACCCACTTCATAATTTGTACCTTCTAATTCATAATAACAAGCTTTCAAGTTTTTCATAACTACTTTTCTCCTTAACTTTATTTTGTAATATAAAGTTATCATTTTTAGAAAATGTATGCCTGATATTTTCTGCTATTCATAGTTTATATTTATAAATAATTTTTCTATAAATATATATAAATTAAACTAGTCCAGGAAAATCAAATAACTTGAACTTTCTTGACTAAATAGTGGATGGTGAGTTTACGTTTATCCAATTTTAGTGAAAACCGCCATCACTTATGGTACGGTTGCCCTGAAATACTCATAAACACCGTTTTCAATATTTCATCCACAACATCTAAAAAAATCCCATATCTTCCCCTTACTACTGACCAAAATTTCATTCAAATATTCTTTCCTAGTAAACTAATAACTTCATCAGTAGCAAAACTCCCTTCTTTGAATAATATAAATTATAGTTATTTAAGGAGGGTTGATCGTGCCTCAAAAAAGAATAGTACAAGTGAATAACTTGCACCTGAGCTATCATACATTAGGTGGCGAGACTAAGGCCTTATCAGATCTATCCTTTCATGTATCCGAGGGAGAGATCATAACCATAGTAGGTCCTAGTGGCTGCGGAAAGTCCACCTTGTTGTCTATCATATCTGGTTTACTCAAACCTTCCTCTGGTGAAGTTACCATTGAAGGTATAGAAGTGACTGATACTCGTAAAGATGTAGGTTATATGTTCCAAAATGACCTTTTATTTGAGTGGAGGAATATATTAGATAATGTGCTTATTGGACTTGAAGTACAAAAGAAATTGACAACAGATTCAAAGGAAATGGTTGAAAAGCTTTTAGATACTTATGGATTAAAGGATTTTAAATATCACTACCCTAGTCAATTATCTGGTGGTATGAGGCAGAGGGTTGCATTAATTAGAACACTAGCCATAGAGCCTAAATTACTTCTACTTGATGAACCATTCTCTGCCCTTGATTATCAGACTAGATTGATAGTAGCAGATGATATTTATAATATACTAAAAAAGGAGAAGAAAACAGCCATAATGATTACACACGACATATCAGAAGCTATATCTTTTAAAAAGTTACTTTTTCATTTATTTTCCATGCAATTCACAAACATACGTTTGCTACCCATTCCAAAACATGATAATATTATCATGAGGTGAATTTAATGTTGACTAAAAAACAACAAATAGTATTTGATTACATACGACGAGAATTAGACTTTAAAGGATACGCACCTTCTGTTAGAGAAATTTGTGCCGCTGTAGGCCTTAGTTCTCCTTCCACAGTTCACCATCACTTAGAAGTTTTGGAGAAAAAAGGATTTATTAAGAGAACCCCTACTAAGCCACGAGCTATAGAAGTATTAAATAAAGAGTTTTTTAACGGAAATAACATCATAAGGGCTCCTTATACTAGGATAGATTTAGGCATACTAGAAGGAGATTACCTAACACTGTCTTGTCTTCCTCCTTCTACTGGAGATGTTATTGCCTATATGAATAAGGATAAAGTTCATATGGATATTTTCAATGACCAACCTAACATACTGGGTATAGTGAAAAATGTAATGAGAAAAATAAGCTAAGGTCTTTTATAGCCTTAGCTTTTACAATGGTTTTGGTAATTTACTTATGAATTTTGCGTATT
Source organism: Anaeromicrobium sp. (assembly GCF_025210435.1). Lineage (GTDB taxonomy): Bacteria > Bacillota > Clostridia > Peptostreptococcales > Thermotaleaceae > Anaeromicrobium. Next base: position 119,271 of record NZ_JAOART010000023.1, on the reverse strand, counting down.
GATTTCCATAGCTTATTATATTCAAACTATGGAAAGGTTTCATATTTAAACCTTCTTCTACTGTGAATGGCTTAATTTCTTCCTCTAGCATCTTCAAATTTTCTTTTTCTATCCCTTGTATTAACATATAGCTTGCTCCTGCTGACTTAATAGCATCTAACAGACTTTTGAATTGTTTCATGTAATGTATGGTGAAATAAGGAGATAACCCAAATTTTCTAAACTCTGTAATATGATTCTTAAAAAATGAGGCCGCTGTAGGCACTTGATGGACTTCATCGGTTATTATATGAGCTATATTAGGCTTATCTACTTCACACCTTTCTAGTGATGCCATGCGGATTCTAGTCATAAAGTAGGTAACAACTACATCCTTAGTCATAGGAACTTTAAATGCTTTCTCTGGCATCATAATAAACACCGCTCTACCATCATTCATATATTCAGTGAAATCATGATTATCTATAGGAGCCTTTAACATTCTCTCTAACCTCGGATTTTCAACCAATGTATTAATTCTATTTATAATCCCACTAATCAGATGTGTTTTAGTTCCTGTAATTTTACCATTAGAATCAACATCATTCAATTCCCTAAGAGTATTTAAAACCCTATCATCATAATCATATATTCCTTTACTATTTCTAATGTAGTTATTCCTAACCGTCCACTCCTCTAACACTCTAAAAACATTATCTACTATTTCATCAGGATGTATAAATACAATTTTGACTGCTGCTACTAAATATCTAGCCATTTGTGATGATAAAGGTCCGTTGTTGTCTCCGTCAGAAATACTGTTAACTAGATACTTTACTTGTTGGCCTATTTCACTAGCGACTAATATCTTTTCCCATGATGTAGATTCTTCTGTTATATTGCTAGACACCTCTGGGTATGAAAAAGCAAATAATTGTTTTTCATCTGCAAGATTTATTAGCACTGGATCCTCAATATCTTCTATTGATTTGTAAGTAAGTTCGCAATTCTTAATATAGTCAAATGTTATTGTGCAATCCCCGATTTTATTAGCACCTTTTATATAATTACATGTGTATTCTGTCTTTCCAGCCCCCGGAGGTCCAGCAACAACCTTTGGCAAGGCCCTTACATTGTATTTATTGCACCAGCTAACTTTTACCTCGTTACCCCTAACAGTAGTTTCGCCCACTGGTATTCTATCACCTTGTAACTCCTTAGGGACTTCTATTTCTCTATTGTCTATGCTGTTTATTCTATATGTCTCTTGGTAATATTTTGTGGGTAGCTGCATAATTTGTGCAAGTTCCTTTGAACATAATATATTTTTGTAATGACTTTTGTCTTTAAGAATAAATTCATTGTCACCACTCATGGAATTGAAAGATTTTAGTACATTTCTAAACAACATATCCTCTCTTTCGCTTTTAATTATTACATTTATCTTAGTTTTATAGGCATTGTATCTGCTTTTGGTCAATGTATTATCACTCAATCCATTCCTAAGTAATTTTGAATACATATCATTCCCTAGATATTCATGTTCTATTTCAACTTTACTAAAAACCGAATTTAAAAGATCTATTCCGTAGTAACAGGTTTCTAATGCAAAATCAATGCCTCCATATGTTAACTTCCTTAAATCTAAACTTGTTTTGGTTGTTACCTTCCCGTTAGTATTAAATTTCTTTATGCAACTTTCAACCTCTCTGTACCAGCTAGGATTACATGGTTCTAAATCAAATCTTATGTATATTTCTTCATTTTCCTTAAGAGTATTTTGGCTTTCTAATAGATTAGACAAAGGGAACTGGCCTTTCATATTTGTTTTTAAGGACATGAAAAAGTGCTCTTTTAATTCTAGTTGTTTATTAACACCTATTGGGATATCAATCTTATTATCTTCCTTTATAGTGGCTTGTGGGTAGCATATATTCAATTCTGTAAGCACATTTCCCTTTATTCTGTCGGGGAATCCTAAGTAAAAGCTACAATCATTTTTAGTAAGTTTTATCTCGTATGAAATATTATTCTTAGGGTTCAAGTCTATAAATATATTTTCTTTATCATGGGTTATTTCTGTTCTGTTATATGGTGTTTTGTAGTAGTGGATATTTTCTAGCATTCCTAAAACTTTTCTATTATCTAATGAATAATTAGGTACAATTCTAACTCTCATAACATCACCTATATTAACATTGAGGCTAGTTGTATAAATAAAAATCCTTGTATGGCTCTTTTAGTTACTATTTTAGAACCATATTCATTTCCAAACATCATTAAGGCTCCTGCTATCACTAGCATTACTATCAAAGCCTTCCAACTTACTTTAGAGGCTATAATAACCAAGTCAGTAATAATAACACCTATCTTATCAACTATCTTTGATAAATTATTTATTCCATTCATTAAAAATCCCCCTTACAATTTTATATATTCCTTTCAATATCAAACCTCCCCCCAAAACCAATAAGGCAATGTCTAAAATAATCAATACGATCACGCATATCCCTCCTCCCGTGTGGAATAATATTATTGAGGTGATAAATTATGTTTGAGTTAGGATTAGGGCTTGCACTAGTTTCAACTTCTTGTATGATTGCAAAAATAATTGTTAATTTTTTATAGTAGACTAGCATTTTTAACACTTCTCTTGCATATGCTGTTAGCAAAGGTATTTGCTTCACAGCTCACTTGGCCTAACTTCGCCGGCTATTTTTATGTTAATTCATCATTTTTAATATAGAATCTAAAGCTTTTTCTGTCATAGTTTCATTAATCTCATCTGAATGTTTTTCCAATATGTTAAACTTACCTATATTTTCTTCAAGGTACTTCATAACCAATTCTTTCACATTAAATAATTCTTGTTTATCATCATAACTAAAACCAGCTGCTTTAGTTAATATTCCTCTTAATAATTCTGCTCTCTCCTTCTTATTTTCTATAGCCATATAATAATCATAAACTTCATTTGCGACTCTAACCCCTATAACTTTCATTTTGGCATCTCCCAAACTAGTTTTTTAGGTTTGTATAGCATTTGAGCTATTTTGAAATAGCCATTCGCATTAGCATATTCAGGATTATCCATTACAAAGAATTGAGGGAAGTATTTACCTAATAAATGAGCCCCACCACCGCATAAAAATATTTTAAATGATGTATTCCCCCAAAACTTATTTACATCATTATCAATTCTATTAGCTAACACGTCATATTCCGGTCCTGTTTTTATATTTTCAGCCTGTTCTGGTGTTATATCTTCCGCCCTTGAAAGTCTTTTGTAGATCATGTTATACACTTGATGCATCCCAAAGTTAACAGTAAAGCTGTATTTATCAATGAACTTCATATTTTCAAATACAACCAAATTTATGGTTTTGTAACCTATGTCTATCATCCCAACTTTTTGAGTGGCTAATTCTTTATTTACAACCTCACCTTTATCATTTAATACAAGGGAAAAATAAGCTCCTGCTCCTTCAGGAAATACGCTTACATTTTCTAATGCAATACTTTTTGTACTTCCATACATTCCAACTTTATAAGCACCTTTCAAGAACTCTTCTATCTCTTTTCTTTGGTTCTTATAATCCGATACAGGTGTTCCAGTTACTATATTAGTTCTTACTTCTTCAACATCTGTGGTTAAAAATATCCCCGTCAGCAATAATGGTAAACTCCTTAATTTATCAATTTTCTTCTTTTGAAATCCTCTTGATAAACCTTCAAGTTTAGCTTTTTCACCTACAAAATATCCATTATTATCTATGGTCATAATGTAATTAGTTTTATCATCTTCAAAATCCAAACTTCTAGCTCTACCACAATAACTTTCAAATGCTATTCTTTTGTTAAGGCTAACTATATTTACATTTCCTCTGCCTATATCTGCTCCATAATTCAAAATTAAAACCTCCCTTGTTAACATTTTGTTAACATTTTGTTTACTTAATAAAGTATATTAAAATAGTTAGAATTAATGCATGTCCATATGTATTTTTTCCAAAACTTTTGATTTTTTACATAAAAAAATACCTGGCTAATCTTCCAGGTAAAATATCTCTTCAACAGGTCTTTTCAATTTTTTAGCTATATGGAGCATTGCTTCTCCAGATGGAGTAGTACCATTTTCATAATTATTATACTTCCGATAGTCCATCTCTAAAACTTTTTCAGCGAACTCGTTTTGCTTCATCATATATTCTTTCATTCTTATTTCTTTTAATTTATGTCGTACCCCCATGGCTCCCCCTTTTATCTTTTGTACTCTATTATGTATTAGATAATGAGTTGGATATTCCTTCTTTATACTTGGATTATATGCAAAAAGACCAGGTCTCCCTGGTCTAATATTTTTATTAAAAGATATTATTATATTTTACTTCTTGCAACTGCTTGTATAATTCTATTTTATGATTATGTAGTGCATTTAGCTTGTTAGTCATATTCTCTAATTGCTGACCTGTTATGTGATATGACGTTATATATTCATTTGTTTCTTTTTCATCCTCTAATATTTTGGCAATTTCTTGCAAGATTAATTTTTGTACCATAACATTCCCCTTATAGCTTTTTACGGAGTATTGACCTGATATTAAAATTTTATTCAAAATAGAAGAAGAGCACGAATCTAAGTCCCTGTATTAAACACACTATTAACGTTGTAAACCCATATTATGTAGGCTCTACTCTAGTTATTACAATCTATATTGAATTTCTGCTGGCCATTTAAGATTTAATTTATTAACAACATGTCTTAAATTATAATCTTCGTCGCTTGCTACACTACTATCTTTTGAAAGCAAATCTTCCCAAACATAATTTTCATAATAAAATGCTATTGCTCTAACTAAAGTTTCTTTATCCTTTTGATTTAACTCCCTTGTAATTACCTCCCAATATAATTTTTATTATCTCTGAATGCTTTATTACTTTTATTTTTTTTCTTGTGAATCAACATCTTCATCCATAGAAAATCCATCCCAAACAGTTCTCATTTCAGTAGGCTTATTAGTATCTAGATTAGAAATTAAATCCTCTAAAGTAGTATCTACTGAATCATTCTGACCCTCAGGTCTAGCATTAGTATGTTGTAGCATAAAATCCCCCCTTATTTAGGCAACTATTATCATTATAGAGAATATTGCAACTGCAAGAATAATAATACTTGAAAAATACGATGTATAAGCTGCTTTAAGGTTTTTTGCCCTTTCATCGTTAGTTTTCTGCAATGTTTCTGTTGAAGTACTATAATAAAGAATGCTTTTGTTCTTCATCTTAATTTCAGTATTAAATTTATCTTGGTTTCGTTTCATTTCTTCTAAGAGATACTTACCTGTTGGAAAAAACATTCCTAGCCTTAATCTTTGAGATTTAATTGATAAAAATAAACTGAATATCAAAGGTACTGAAATAGCAAAATATATAAATGCCAAGACTTTTAAATTTATAATATTATATTTAAATGCCAAAGGTAAAAATATATTGACAAAAACAAATATTGTTGAAAGGTATTTAATAAGATAATCAGATTTAGCTAGTAATTGTTTACTTCTATCAACTTCTTGTTCATAAGAAACTTTTGATATTTGTAATACTTTTTCTAATAACTTATCTAGTAAATTTACATTAGGATTGCTCATATCTATCTCCTTTCATATAATATGTTGTAATTTTAGTTGCTACATAAAAAATTATATTTTATTAAACCTCTTGATTTCCTCTTAGATTAATATGAATATTTTGCTTAAGTTTGATATCTCTGTGCAAGAAATTATTTCTCTCTAATAATTTTGTAACCTCTCGATAAATAGGTTCTGCCTTATATGGATCACGAATAGTTACTATAATACAACATTCCTGTGATAATTCTTTTCTTTCAATCTCAGCTTTTCTTTCTGCAAATTCACGATACAAACCTGTTACCTTTAAGAACCATTTTTTTGGTGCTTGAATATACTTTTCTTTGTTCGTTTGAGTTAATTCAGATAAGTCAACAGCATATTTCTTATTTGGATAGAATTTATCTCCATATTGAACTAACATCTTTTCAGCAGTAGCAAAATTTTTATGTTTAATATTAGATTTCTTTTTACTATAGCAACTAGTATTTAACAAGTTATATGACCCCTCATCACGGCCTATTGGATTTTTTATGGTTTTTTTAGTTGTATCTCTTTGACATTTGTTGTTATATGTCCCCAATTTCACGTCAATATTTGATTGACAATATTCAGTTCCCTCATTTTCTGCAAGAATTGGTGTATTCACTACCGTCAAGATTATTTGACCATAATAATATCCATCATCATCTACTAATGATTCAGGGAAAGGAAAATCTAAGATATCAATATATTCGCCTTTGACTAGATTTTCTCTTAATACTAGAGTAATCTCCGACGGGTCATTATATAATATTCCAGAAGACGAACTTGGAAGTCCAAACCCTAATTGATTTAATTTTTCACTTATATCTAAATCTACTTCTTGCGGGTATTTTGCCGAATGTATAAGTAAAGCTTTTATTAATACTGGATCAAAACCTTCTTTTAATTTATCATTTAGATCTGCAGCAATTGCTGATACTCTTGGAGTCGAGAAACTTGTTCCTATTGTGTTTCTTAGATTGCCATTAATGTCAAATGAACATACACCGTTTGGTATCGGGCGTCCACTATTAACCCCACAATTACCTCCATAGTGGACAAGATCTGGTTTTATAATATTTGCCGGTCCCGGTCCTACTCTGCTAAAAGGAGACAAATGATTGATATCAGCAAGATCGGTACTAATTTTAGAATGTGCTATAGATCCTATAGTCAATGCTCTAACTGAGTCTGCACCTCTAGCAATTCTACTTACACATTTATTGTTTAAAAAATTCCTACAGTTACCTGCTGATTTAATTATTAGCACTTCATTTTCATCTTGAATACTATCTAACGCTATTCCAAATTCTGTAAAATCCCCATTATTGACTTCATATTCACTTCCTAAAGACATATTCCAAATTTTTATTGTATCACTATGTTTATCTATAGCTTCCCTTACATTATCTACTAAATATGCTTCAGAGATTTCTTCTTTTCTAGGATTTGGAAAAACTGCCGCATCAAATAATTTACATCCATTAACATCTGTATAACTTTTTCCTTCCAATAAATCTCCAAATCCAATAATTCCTGAAACAAAAGTTCCATGGGACGGATCAATTACTTGCGTTGGATAATTGGTATGACGTTTACCTATAATCCATGGTCTTAATTGTGGTATATCACTTATTCCTGAATCTAAAACACCCACTACAGGATATTCAACATCTTTATTTGGTGCAGGGACTTGAACTACATTCTCAAGAAAAAAATCATCTGTTATCACCTTTAATAATGGCATTGGTTCAATGGATAAAATCCCGCTAAAGTCATCTATATCATTTAGTGCATCCAGTGAATCTGCTGTAATTTGATGAATATACAGCTTTTCTGAATATTTTACTGTTTTATCCAACTTGAGATATTTATTTCTTTCTAATAACCTTTCAAAAGTACGTAACACTTGTTTATTAGTATGATAATCACTATAATCATGTAGTCTAACTTTAAATATAAATTTCCCATTTTTCGTAATCTCAGTTTTAGACGTATCAATCATAGGTTCAAATGATTCTATTGACTCCACACCAGAAATTGCTTTTGCATTTTTTTGTGTTTGTAATAATTTTTTATTAATCGCTTCAAGTTCAGCAACATCATCAATTCTTATTATTAATTCTTGATCTCTAGATAACCCTATAATTCTATCTTTTTTTTGATTTGAATAAAATAGCTGAGATATTTCTTTACGATGTGATTTCGCTAATGCATCCTCAACAATTTTTGCTTTAAGAATTGCAGGTACGTTGTTGTATTTTTCCATTTTTTGCTCCACTTGTGTTTTTGCTTCACTAAGTTCTTCTTTAAGTATTTTGGCTTTATGAATTAATGCTTCTCCTTTCAATACCCATTTAGGAGGTTTATCACTTCCACCTCCTTCTGTTTGCCTTTCATCAACTTCAAGTCTTTTTTCGAAAATTTTAATTGGTAGATGTTTTTCTTTCATCTTTTATTCCCCCTGATCATCTAAAACTTTCCTTATTTGCCTACGAGAAAGTCCTAAAATCTTTGATATATCTGATTGAGATACCCCATTTGTATTCAAAAAACTTACTAGTGTAATTTCGTCTTCCTTAAATCCCTTGTGCAAATATATTTGATACAAAACTGTAGCATAGGTTAATTGTTTTTCTTCAGATATTATGCTTTTCTTTATTGAATTAAAACATAATGTTTTTATATCTGAGGCGTTAAATCCTAATAAAAGTTCTGCTAATGTATTCATTTTTTTTCTATCTTTATCAAAATCATATTTTACTGTTTCTAGATAAAGCTTAATAAGTTCAACAATTTCTGCTTCTCTAGGCTTTGGAACTTCTACAATAGTAGTAAATCTCCTCCAAACTGCTGGATCAAGAAGTTTTTCATGATTAGTAGCAGCAATTAATATATTATTTTCATTAAAGGTATCAATATTTTGAAGCAAGCTATTAACTACCCTTTTTAATTCACCAACTTCATGTTCATCATTTCGTGCCTTTGCTATTGCGTCAAATTCATCTAAGAATAAAATACAAGGCCTTTCATTTGCATATTCAAAAATTTTTCTAATATTTTTAGCAGTACTCCCTAAAAGAGATGATACTAATCCATCTAATTTAGCTGTTACTAATGGTAATTGCGTTTGCTGTGCTATGTAATGTGCTATACTAGTTTTCCCACAACCTGGTGGTCCATATAATAGCAAAGATTCTGGTAAATTAATACCTAATTCTATAAATTTACTTCTGTGTTTCAAAGATTCTATGTAGTTGTCAACCTTTACTTTTGTAATTTCAGGTAAGACAATTTTTTTATGATTATTACTTTCTATCGCGACGTCAACCATATCCAATCGACTGTCTTGATCAACTGGTTTAGAAAGAAATTCATCTAGATATACTGGATGTACAGACTTTTTATCAATTATTTTTTTTATTCTGTCTGCAAATTTATCTTCTCCTTCTTCTCTCAGTTTTTCAGAAAATAATAATGCATAACTTTGTACTTTATCACGATTTTTTTCTAATCCTCCTTCAATTATCTTTAATATTTCAGTACGCATATACATTAAATTCACTCCTTATTATCAAACATACAAACTTTAAAAGTTATATGTTTCAATACTAATTGTATCATTTTACTAAAGATTCTGCACGTTTTAGAGCGAATTTATACCTTTTTTTATTTTTTTTGTACGCTTTTAGTTTTTTTAATCTTATAGTAAACCTAAAAGTCTAACATAATACTCAAGAAATTTTTACTTAAATATTATTTATTTTTTATACAAACCTGCATTTAAATGATCTTCTAAATCTTCAATTTTTGTTCTAATTAATTCTATTGCTTTTTCAAGATTTTTACATTGAGTAGAACTAAAGAAATCCCTGTCAGTTTTAATCCACTTTTCAAGTGACGTTAAATTAATTCCATTCTTATTTTTCAACATATTTATTGTATTTTTTATCCATAGCTCATCCATTTCTTTAATCCTATACAATCCATCTTGATTTTCCCAATAACCTTTTATACCAATGGCTGGATACATATTATATAGTTCTCCTTTAAAATCATTCATTTTATGCCCTCCTTATAATAAAAGCTTTCCTTATGAAAACTTACTTCATCCAAAAACAGTTTTATCAGTAATAACTCTCTATAAAAAAGCAAAAAGGATTCCATCTATTTACAATCCACATGTCAAATATATCCATATTATATCATAATTATAGTTTTATACTTATGATTCTTTACTTGAATACATTAATTTACATTTTCTAATTTAGGTTTTTATCCAAAAACTAAAAAAGAGCAGGAACCTAAGCCCCTGCATTAATCTCACGTTTAGTGCATAGAAAATAGCACCTATTCTCCTTTCACTTAATCTATTAATCATCAAATCTATTAACAAGTTCACCTTTAGTGTTATATAACTCTGCAGGATCGCTTTTGCTATTGTTCCAAGTACCTTTGCCATCTAGCCAATGGAATTCTACACCTGAGTTTTTAGCGGAGTCGCCAACTTTTACAGATGCATTTGAATCTAAAATGAATTTTGGAAATATAAAAGACTGATTACCTCTTACTGACATAATCTTCCACCCTGTAAGATCTACTGATTTACTGCCTGAATTTGTAATTACAATATATTCAGCTTTTTTATCCAGCTCAGTAATCATTAGTTCTTTACTCATCTCACTTGTTTGGTTCTCAGGTGGTGCATTTGTTTCTAATTTTGCATTGACTTCATCTGGATTGACATTATCAAATCCATCCTTTACAGTATTTCCTTTTATAGTGTATGTATAACTATAATGACTTGGTATCTGAGTATTTGCATTTGGGTAAGTTATAACAGCAACAAAATCTGTACAACCTCCAGCATCTCTAATAGCTTTTTCCATATATGCTTGATCTCCATGTCTATTAAGGGTGCTATTTTGAGGAGTTATGTTGTATGCATTTGATACTCCACCAAGAGAATCAGCTATTACATGACCTTCGTCTAAAGTTTTACTTTCCACCCCAGGTACTTTCGCTTCGTCCCTGTAATACCTTCCAGTTGACAGAACAGGTTCAGTAGATTCATCTTGTAAAGTAATTTTCTTAGCTGTTACTTTCACCAATTGACCATATTCATTCGTGTAAGCATAATATTCTCTATCACCATATCCTATATCTACAACAACGTTAGGCTCTCTATGGCCTGATTGATTTCCACCATCAACTTCAATTAATTTATTTCCTTCAAGTGAATCTTCTGCTATCAAAGTTTCTTCATTTTTTATTTGCTCTTTATCTAAAGCAATAGTTTCAGCAACCTCATTTGATTTTAAAACTGCGTTTGTATCTTTAATTGAGTCATTTCCACATCCTGACAATATAGAAATTGACATCAGAAGAATACATAAAGCTGTAGTTAGTTTTTTATTCATATCCATTCTAATCTCCTCCTATTTTAATATTTCTTTCAAAGCTAACATTCAATTCTATTGCCTTGACCTATTTTTCCTTTAACTACACCTATTAAACAATTTTTTAATGCATAAAAAATAGCATATTATCTAAAAACAAATCATAAGATGTTTTTGTTATTATTAATTATCATTATCATATTTGTAACATAACATTGGTGATATATTTTTATAATTTTTAAAACCACAATTTTTCCAAAATCGTTCTTTTTCAGGAAATGGAGCTACATAAATATTGGTTTTGAGATCTTGTATACAATCATAAATAAATTTTCTGCCTAATTTTTTATTTCTTTGATTTTTAACTATTTCAAAGTATTCAATAAGAAATCCATCACTATATTCTCTAATAATGATTATTCCTATATTTCCTTCATGGTTTGAAATTGTAAAGATTAGTCCAGCTTTTTTATAGAAATATGGTAACAACTCTAACTCTACCTGCTCTTTTAGCTCTTCTAATTTTTCATATGGAATTTCCACTACATCAAACATAAATTCACCTCCATTTTCATCTACTTTTCTTTGGCTCACATGAATATACTTTTTAATACTACTTTTTATATTCTTCAGTATGAAGGTATTTTTGCCTTAAATTTGCCTGCTCTTCTTTCCTTAATAATACCTCACGCTTCAAATAAATTCCTTTTTTAATTGGTTGAAGTTTTCCAGGTTTATTCATTGACGATAGTCTTTGTTGTGTTATACCTAATTCTTCCTGGACTTCTTTACTAGTTAATATTTCATCTTTTATCAGCTGAGTAAGCTCTTCTATGGAGAGTTTACCCAGCACTTCTTTTATATCTTTCACCTTATCACCCTATTTCTTTCTTAATAAATTAAGTATTAATAATGTAATTCCTAAATAGAATAGTACATCAAATACTTTATATGGAGTCAATAAATGTAATGCTTGAATAACCAACAATCCTATTAGCATAATCTTTTTATTCATAAGTTATCGCTAGATGTGATATAATAATATTAAGAGTTGGGGCTTTATAGCCCCTGGTGTTAGTCGTTTATATCTCTTCTAAGTAGTGCAATTACTATGGCAATGGTACTGACTACTTCGAATATGATATGGACGACTTTTCCTATATCATCTAGCATTTTCTCACCTCTCTTTCTTAATTACATTATACCACATCTATTGTTTTTAAACAATAGATCCGAGGGAGTATTTTCTATTTTCTCCTAAAAATCGTTCGACAAATTTTATCCAAAAACTAAAAAATACAGGAGCCCAAGCCCCTGCATTAATCACACGTTTATTACATAATAACAGACTACAAAAGTTTGTTTAAATTGAAAAAATAATTATGTAAAATTATTTTTTCTTGTATTTACGTAGCTGCATATCCATAGATATTTTAGGAATATTTATTTGTTTAAATGTACGAATTTCATTAATTACTGGCAGTATTCTCACACTTTCACCAATTAATTTTGAATAATCTTTCTTCATTTGCTGATGTATCATTCTAGTGCCTTCATAACTTAACTTACTATTTTCATATAAATCTAATAACCATTTTCCTTCATAATATTCATAATGCGGTATTCCTATTGGATTTACATTATCTAAGATAAATTTTCTAATATCCTCTCCACTTTCTTCAGTGTCATATTCCATTTGTGCATTTAATAATGATTCTGGAACATGCATGCTCCAATTTCTAGACACATTAGCCTTTATTATTAAAGCTTGCAACTCTTCTTTCAACTTATCAAATTCTATACCTATAGATTTTGATTTCTTTTCTAAAATTTTCCTGAACTTTTTATATGACATAGCTGTTTTTGTTTCATCCCCAACTAAATTCAGTAAATAGTTTTGCGTATTCATCAATTTGTCCCTATATTCCTGATAAACATTCGGTGATATTTTTACATTATGATTCTGGTCCAAACCACATATTTCTATTTCTTTCTCAAGCTGTTCTAAATATCTTTTCAATATAGTTAATTTCATCTGAACCAATATTATAAGTTCACTCAGGTAAATGATAAAATCCTCTTTTGTTTCTAGTGAAAATATTTTATGATTTTCCTTTGACATGTGTAGTCCCCCTTACTAGTTATGTATTATATTTAATTCAACATTCTGGAAAATTTATATATATTATAACATTTTTATAATTACATGTATTTGCAATAAGTTATTTATAAGTTCATTCACCTAAGTTAAGTATAGTATTTACCCAAAAACTAAAAAATCAGGGGCCTGAGCCCCTGTATTAAGTAATCCTCTAAAAATATTTTATTACATATTAAGATACTGTACATTTTTTCATTTAACCATTGATACCAATTTATATACCATCTTCATCTTCTGCATCTCGATCTCTACCATTTGGAAAAAGTAAATAATCATCCGAAAATTCTTCTTTCATTTCCTTATAAAAAGATTTTAGTTCCTTATAAGTCATCTCTTTTAGTTCATCAGGATCTTGATTCCATTCAATTAATTGATCTATCATTTCTTGCTTAGTCATTTTTAACCTCCTATTCATAACATCATTTTTATTTTTTCCATTTTCTTAATTCTTAAACTGCTATAATTAAGAAGTGTAAATGTATAATCTATAAATCTGCCTCATTGTTTACATTGTTATTTTCTTCTTTTAATTTCTTTAATGCACCTACTAGACCAGATGGTAATGGCACTCCTAAGATAGCTATGTTTTCTGTAATGCTTATTCCTTCGTTAGCTATGTAAAAATAGCCTACCATTGTTCTAAATACAGGTACTTCTTGTGGTATTGTTAAATCTAATTGGTGAGCCAATATTACAACCACGAATATCGCTGCCTTTTTTAGTAGTCCATTAAACCCAACAGAACTATCTAATTTCTTTTCCTTTGCAGACTTCATTATTCCAGTAACATAATCTAAAATAATAAGGATAGCTAATATTTTCATTACACTATCCCATCCTCCAATTAAAAGTGTTACTCCTGTAGCTCCAGCTGCCATAATGCTATTTATTATGTTCTTATAATTCATCTCAATTACCCCTTTCAATTTTTATTTATTTCTCATATTCCAAAATGCTTGCCTATCTGTTCTACTGTCTAAATGTATGAACGTATCATAAAATCCTACTCCACCTTGTACTCCATCTTCTTCACAAAGTTGATACCATTTTTCCTTTACATTATCCAAGAATTCATTTTTTCTGTCCTGTGAATACCCACTGAATTCTTTTAAAGGTAAAGCAAAATCTGTAGCTATTCCTTGCATATGTTTACTCTTTGGAGCTCCGCCTATTTTTGAATTGTAAGTAGTAGTTCTATAACCAGAGTTAATTTTCATGGTCCTTCCATACCATTCTCTAAATTTCTGTAATCTTACTATATGGCTAATAACATCCTCATTTAGAAGTACTTCTCCATTAGCCCTGCATTTAAATTCTTTGATGTTAAAATTCTTTGTTATTTGTCCATCATACACTCTAATATTAATCATATCTATGTTCCTCCATTTTTAAATTTGAGTATAAAAATAACACCTATACTTTAGGTGCTTTTAATCTTTCTTTATAGGTTTGGGTTTGGTTCTTTTTAATTGAATCATACTTAGATCACCTCCTTATATCCTATGGCATAACTAAAGGCCATTTTAGGTTTGTCTGTTGTATTTAAAAATTTAATTGTGCAGCTCTCAATAGGAGTAGATAAATCCACTATCCCATCAACGAACTTTTTACCAGCTATATATATTTCAATTCCATCATCTACATTTAGCTCTAGCAGTTTGAAAGTATCTGTTGCAGAAGCTAATTGAATGTTCTTAGTTTTTACCTGTCCTTGTGGAAGGATCTGCACAATAGCTTTTCCTGTATTAGCCTTGTGACTTTCGTCTTTCAAGTCAATATCATCTTCTGATAAAAAGATGTCTGCCAAAATATAATCCATTTCAGTTTGATTCAGAACTTCAAGATATTTAGCATTTAAAATTTCATCCAAGGTAAACTCCGTAGGCTCCTCTTTTAATCTAACGGACTTATGTAGCATATTAGGCACTATTACGGGGTCCAGTTCCTCGAATTTCGTAGGTACCTGTATAACCCTATCTACTTCGGTTATGGTCCCGTCGTCGCCTACGTGCTTCTCTACTATGTCCTTGTCCTCCCACTCTACAGCTTTTGACTTCTCTGTCACTTCGTCGTATGTCTCCTCCTGTGTTTCGGGATCTACTACGACGTTATCCTTATATAGTGGCTGGTCCTGGTCGTTCTTCTTGTGCTTAGTCCCGTCCTGGTACTCTACGACCTTCGTTACCTGTAGGTCGTCGGGAATTTCTAACGCTATAGTAAAAGGAGTAGGGGGAATATTTACCCCTACTACCTTATCAGTTTGTCTGTTTATTAGTATTTTCAAAAGTTTATACCCCCTTTATTAGTGGTCTACCTTCTATTTTAAACAGGTCAAAACTAGCATTTTCGCCTGTTTCCCTAGTTATATGGTCGTTATTAGTAGATACCCCTAAGTATAATTCCCCGTTAACTTCGTATATGCCCGTTGACATATACAGTAAATCTCTTTCATATTCAGATTGCATATAAATTTTTGCTATATCTTCATGTACATAGAAGGTTAGCGGCCTAACGCTGTTATTTGTACTAAAGTCTCCATATACAGTATTTGGAATAGCGTAAACGCCCACACTATTACTGATAATAGGGTTTTCGTAATGTATCAGCGCTCCCCTGTTATCAAATACTTTTAAGTTAGCATGTACGGGTAGTAGGTCCAGCCTAGAAATATTCGTTATACAGAATGGAGACACAAACACATTTTTAAGGCACGTAATAAAGTTACCACCCGATACGTTGAAGCCCTTACCACTTATGGTTGCGTCTAGTATACTTTTACCATCTATACAACCACCATAAGGCGTGTGGTCCCCCCATGTAATTACGCCGTCGGACTCCTCGGCCGGGAAATATGTCTCTATTTCCCTAGTTTCTTTTCTTACCAGGAGTACCCCAGCTTTTCCGTCGTCGCGGCGTGGGTTTTCTGGGACTAACATATCGTAGTCCGTTTTACCTTTTAATTCTACTTCTATATTTACGTAGTCCGTGTAAATCGTACTAGGTTTAACACCGTCGGAAGCCTTCGTACTAGCTAATAGGTGGACAAACCCATTTATATCCATACACTCGGACCACCAGGAATTAGTAGCATAGCAGGGTCTTGTAAATTTAGTAACTCCGTTTGTAGTATCTGTATCATAAGACGAACCTGGTGGAAATGCTGCCCAGTCGTCAGTACCATCCTGCCACCAGGATACATACATAATATTGTCAGTCGGGTTTTCCGCCCTTCCGTAGTATGTCACGATTATTTTATTTAAGTTGTCTTTAAGCCACTTTACCTTATCCGCCGCAGGGATAGGCCCGTATTTGTCTTCCACAATACGGATTAAATTAAAGGAGAACATTTGTTGTGGTATAGCACCGTTCGGAGCTGTTTCTAGTGTAAATAGGTTATTGTTTAGCGTTGTTACTAAGTCGTATGCAGGCGTTGTTATTACGCTATTCCACGTACCCGTAGGCGGTTGTAAGGTAGTTTGTCCATAGTTCGCCTTCATTACGTTAGGATTTTCTACAATACTTCCTTCTACCTTGCCCTTAAAATCGTCTATTACTGCCACTACTCCAGGTATAAGTTTTTTACCGTTAACCTCTCCCTGTAGGGTTTCGGTATACACTACAGGTATACCCGCCTGGCCTGATTCCATGTTCAGGCCATACCCTACTTGTAGGTCCGCGTTTACTAGGCCCGCGTTACTTCCTAGTGTGAATGTAGCCTCATTCGTACCTAGTCCCGCCCAGGTTCCAGTTACTATATATGAAACTCCTGCGCTTGAGTATCTTACTATAGGACTGGAATTACTGGCTGTTGTCTCTATTAAGTAAAATCCAACATGTGCGGCGTCAAACGCTACATTATCTACGGTAACTACATCACCGTCTATAGCTATAATTGTAGTATCTATAGACGTGCCATTAGATAAGTCGCTACCTATTACGTCTACAGTATCGCCTACAACCAGTTTAGCTACGTCGGTTACTCTGACCTGGTTACTGCTTACTATTTCCTCTATTCTAGCTAATGCCGTATTACTGTCTAGCACGCCCGAAATTAGTTCGCCAGCCATCCCCTTGACTTTCACGGTATCACCAGCCGCCCAGGTTCCAGGTGTAGCTGTTACTCCGTAGCTGTGACCGCTACCACTACCTCTAGCAATACCTATTGTAGGTTGGCTAGTTAGTGCATCGCTATGTACGTTTCTTTGTCCGCTAAACGCCGCCGTAATATCCGCGTGACCGCTTATAAAGTCCTGTGGAAGTGTAGCGAAGTCCGCACCGCGGTCTATGTTTGAGATAGAGAAGTCGGCAACTTTAGTTGCACTAGTACACGTAATTTCCAGTTTGTTTATAGTTTTTTCGTTTATGTTTGCGACAATACCTTCGTAAACGGATTCACCATTAACGTATACCGTGTACTTATCATTGCTTACGGTAATCCTTATATGGATTATTTCGTTAAACTTGTATTTACACATATTAATATCCCATGTAATACCAAAAGGTCTAAATCTAAGATAACCCGTACCAGTCGGACCACCGAAGTACATTTTCATTATATTTTCATTAGACCAATTTCCATCATTAGCATAGATAGTAAAAATATGTTCATTACTATCTGTATTAGGTGGTGTTTTAACCCACATATCCATAGTTAATTCTGTTGTGTCTATATCTGTTAGGTCATATTTAACAGTTGCTTTACCTCCTAATCCCGTAGGCATTGGCGCGTAGCCGCTTCCCTCTGTAGTATTTATTTCAGTAGGTGCGCCGCCTACTTCCGCCGTAGTAGTTCCATCTAAAGACGCATAAAACACGGTATTCGCGTCTTTAGGAGTCTTACGTACACCGTGGTACGTTTTACGCATTTGCTTCTTATCCTTCGTTTGAAGTTCTCCGCGTAGTAATTTGTCAAAACTCTGCTCTAGGAGTTGATTATAATTGACTCCTGTTAAGCTTACTTTGTGGCGTAGGTCTATAATGTCCCTTTCGTCTATTACGTCACAGTGTAGACTATCGGGTCTTTGCGCTCCGCCTATTTTATAATCATGAGATATAGCCCCTATCGTAGACGTATATACGTTAGTTACAGTTATTAAGTTATTACCGTCTAAGCGGTCTACCCTCATTACGTCTAAGCCTTCCATAGTTTCTAATATGTCGCCTACAGCTAATTTGTCGTAATTACTATTTACTGTTATCTGTGACGATTGGCTGGGTGCTACTTCTTCGGGTCTTGTGACACTTACAGGTATGAAGTTTGGCGCCCCTCCTGGGTTCACATCACTATACGACGCCGTGTTCCTGCGTTTTACGCGAAACAGTGGTACGGCATACACGTAGCCGTCGGTCGTGCCTAATATAGTCTTACTGTCATGGTCGCCTAGTCCTGCTACATAAAGTCCTACGTCGTCTCCTGCTATTCGTTGCGAATAATTTCTCATAGCTTGGTGGACAAAAGTCTGTATGTTCCACGCTTGACTCTCTCCTGTATCTACAACCTCCATAGGCTCTGAATTTGCGCCCTGTGCCGTAATTTTCGGGTTGATTACTAAACTACTTCCCGACACAATATTGCTAGATACGAAACCCTCGGGGTATTTATCGAAATCTACCCCCTCAACTACCCTTATACGGTGCTTAATCTCAGTTTTTCCGCTTGCGTTTTTCTGTTTGTAAACTTCTAAAAATACGAAGTCGTCACGCTCGCCTGTAACTGGTGGTAGTGGTAATACTATGTCCTGCCCAGGTAAGTTTATAATCTCTCCATTTATATGATACGTGTCTGCTGGAAGTATAATCTTGTTAGGTTCCATTGTAAATTCTAACTGCTTAAAACCTATAACCCCACTAGGTATTGAAGCTCTCATCAAATCTTGTGTTTGCTTTGCCTTAATTTCTAAATTATCTTCTACAACTTGAATGTCTTTTTTAGTAGCTAATATAACTGTAGGATCTATCTTTAATGTTACACTAGATGAGTTAGAAACTTCTAATATCATCTTTATTATTAGATCCTTAGAACTTCCATCTTGTATTTTGGGCTTATATGTTTCAGGATACTTTCCAATGGCAATAAGATTTCCTTCACCATCTAATATTGCAGCTTCTCTAATCATAAATCCACCTATATCAGATGGAATAACAGTTGTAATTACTATCCAATTAGGATTTTCCTCATCTGTAGTTATTGAGTTGATATTTCCACGCCAAACTTCATTTCTTACATTCTCACTTTCTTCTGTAGGATCATAATAAGAACCTCCACTATCCCCAACTACTAATGTTGTTAAATCTATCTTGGTTCCAAATGCATTGGCATTAGCTATTCTAGCCTTACCAATTTGGGTTAATATGGTATAAAATTGTTCTGCCAAACCTATCCCTCCTTCTTAGGATATATTGTTATGTCTTCTGAGCCAGTACTACTGGCCATAGCTATATTTATTTGTCCTTTGGATTCTATATCTTTAGGTGTCCATGGGTACACAGTTATTTCTTCGCCAGTTCTCATAAAGGTTGCAAAGTATATATCCATGTTGCTTATAGATACTAATTTATACTTCACTGATAAATGAGAAGGTTTAATTTTTTTCACTCTTTTATATAAATCATCTAAGCTATTAGGGAATCCTTCACTTCCTAATAATTTAATTTCAAATGTATGAGGTGCTATGTTCTCGATTATTTCTATTTCTGCCCCAGTATAATTTTTAAGTATCATGGCCATTCGTTCTGGATTAATGGTGTACTTACTTTGCATTTTTGCTATTACTCTTCTTCTTCTTTTTTCTATATCTTCACTTAGATTAGTTGACAATCCTAATCGTAATTCCCAAAATATTAGTCCCCATGTAGCTGTCTGTGGAAAAAGTTGTAGCAAAATATCTTCCGCTAATTCATCTGCATTATCCCATTCAGTCCCTATCGACTCAAATATTGCTTTTGCTACTTCACTTTGTCCATAGATAGGTGATACATAAGAGATCATATCTCTTCCTTTAGGTGAATTAATCATATGCTATTCACCTCTCCAACTGTAGCTACCTGATCTATGAGTTCAATGTTGATTGTTCCATTATTAATAGTAAGGTTATTGAAATCTTTAAGACCTTCCTTTTGAAGTATCATGGATCCGGCAATAGTATCTATAACTTTATAAATTATGGTGCCACCTACATCAATTCCACCTAGATATGCATTTACTTTATCCTTCAGATTATTTAATACCTCTTCAGTATTAAAACCATCTTCAAATTCAAAATGAGCTCGTATATCTATATTTAATACACTTGGAGCAGTTACAGTTACTATGGCACCTATAGGAGCCTTTCCTCCTCGATTTTGTCCTTTGGGGACTATTGGTGCAATATACTTTTGTACTTCACCTATGAGTTCTGGTACTGCTGGTTGCCCATTTTTGTCTAATATTAATACCTTAACTGTTCCAGCACCATCCCATTCTGATATTACATAAGCAAATCCTACACCAGGTACTTGCTTTGCCCATTTCACATAGTCTTCATCATTTCCGCTTGAATCTTCATCTTGTTCTTCTTCTATAACTCTATCTCTATAATGTTCTTCATCCTCTATTTCAGTACCACCCTTAAACTCTTCTTCATTTGTAATGCTTTTTATACCATTTATAGGAGTAATAAGTACTGTTATGGTATTAGGTAATACATTTCCTACAGTTCCTTCTTGGAGACATTTTGCATTAATATAAGCTATCCCTGTATCATCTATTGCCTCAGTTTCTGTGAATTCAAATTCTATACTTTCTTTTTTATCTGTGGCGGGAATACCTACTATCTTACCTTTTTCCACTACTGTTCCAAACTTACCCTTTACTTTTATTACCCCTGTGGATTTAGTTGCTGGATTCTTAAATACACCTTTACATTCTCCTAGATATTCTAGCCATAGACCATATGAAGTTTGTGGAAATGCCAGCCTTAAAATATTTTGTAACTTTAGTTGAATAAGTTCTGCTTTTTCTTCTGCAGTAGGTCTAGTATTATCCCAAAAGAAATCACCTTCAATAGTACTTATACCAGGTGGAGCTTTTTCTAACATCCTCTTATGTATAATATCAGCATCCTCTTCTAAAAAACCTGGCATAGGTAAATCTTTTTCCAATTGTATCACCTCACTTTCACACTATTCTCTAGCATAAACCTTTCACCATCTATGGTTATGACCTCATATTCATAGAAAACTTCTTCCTTACTATCAGACCATTTAAATACAAAGTTAGTAATTTCTCTAGTTCTTGGATGCACTATGAGTGTTTCTTCTGTCATTCTCTTTATTTCAAGTTCTATGGCATCCTTAGAAAGTAAGGTCCCTATAAGCTTATTAAACTCTTGTCCATATAGATCACTATAGGCTAGTTTATATCTTGGAGAATACATTGTCTTATTACACCACTGTACATAAGCTTCTAGATCATTTGATTTTGCTATTGTTCCATCTGGATTTTTTACAAACTCACCCTTTTCAAAGTCAAATAAATAAGAACCCTTAAATTCTAAAGGTTCTTCCAAATCTTCTATGCTTTTCTCTTCATATTCAAATTCCATGTTTTGTGGGAATAAATTAGGCACTATACCACTCTCCCTAACACAACAAAATCAACTCCACCATTAACTAAAGCTACCAATACCCTATCACCTACTTTCAAAACATCCTCGAACTGAAGCTCTATAAAATTATGTTTATAGCTTGTGTAAAGAGGAACTTTATCGTCTGTATCTAGGTAGTCATTTTCAGTCTTATCCCCTAGATCCCTCTGAGCCATTTCTTCATGAGTTAATGTTACAATTCGCTTGTGTTGTCTTGTTACATACTCTGATAATAGACAGGATACTTCATACTTAAAATTATCAAGTTTTACCTTTCTTTCTCCCGTCATAGTCCCTAGTTCTAATCCAACAGTTTCAGAAGTACGCTTTGCAGCATTATTTGAAGATCCTTTAATTTCTCTCACAATCTCATTAAATATTTCCATTGTAAAATCTCCTTCTTATTTGATCATAGTTTTCCAAGGTAAGACTCATACGACCAGGATTCCCTAGTTTATGAGTAACTTCTGAAACAAAAATTTCAAATCCATTTAACTTCACCTTATCCCCTGCTCTTATAGAATTTATATCAATTCCTGTTGTGGTTATACTTCCAGTACCAGGACTAAACATATTATTGGCTCTGCTTTTTGCATCTGCAGCACTTTTAATTTTTTCATCCTGTATAATCTTTTGTACAGTTCCATATTTATCTGCATCTTTTTTATAAATTCCAATCACAGGCGTTTTTATATCTTTTTCTTCTTTACCTAGTACTTTTACTTGTGTTACAGTTCCATCTAAAGAACTTTTTTGATTTACTTCTTCTATAATGTTTGATATATCCCATACCTTTTTATTACTACCTACCTTGATTAAATCTAAATTTCCTTTCATCTGATATATATAAAGTTCTCCACCTTTTTGAGCTGTTTCTTGAAGATCCTTTAACATAATCCCATATATAGATTCACTTCTATAAACAGCCTTTGATAAAGGTATTATGGTATTTTCAAAACTTCCTATAGGTATACCCCAATCACTACAAAGTTTTTTTGCTCTTTGAGTTGCTGGTTGTCCTGCTGGAAATAAATATTCATCCTCTGATTCTTCTAAATATACCGTTCTTTCTTTGCAAATAATTCTTCCTGCTTTTCTGATTCTTCTATCTGTATCCTTCTCCCAGATAATCCCCTTAAATACTGATTCTAATTCTTTCGTCTCAAAATTCGTTTCAAGTATTTCAATGGCATCCCCTTTATCTATTCCTATCTTATCAAGCTCATCTGTTATTGTAAGTTGTATGGTCGCTGTATAAGCAATTGTGTCTATTGCCTCACTAAGCTGTATCCCTTCATTTAAATTGTCTATTTTATATTTATCTTTAAATATGAGAATAGCCATTTAAATCACCAACTTTTGACCTGGATAAATACGATTAGGATCTTTACCAATAACTTTTTTATTTTTACTATATATTTCTGACCATCTAGAACCATCTTTCAATGTTTTTTTTGCTATCTTATATAATGAATCCTTTGGCTTAACAGTATAAGTTTTAGATGAATAATTAATTATAGATCTATTTCTTTTTAGCTGTTTATTTCGGTCACTGCCTGAAGTTTTCTTTACAGCTGAAACTACAGTTTCAATTTTTAATTCTCTCCACATTCTAAAATTTAAAGTTATATATTTATCGCCTGTTTCTCCTGCTCTTTCTTCTTCATGTATAGTGACAATATTAACTAGCTCATTAAAACCAAAATCTGTAACAATAAGTCTTAACGGTTCCTTTTGGTTCATCCATTTCTCTAACTTTTGCATGGTTTTTATAGGTTTAGGGATATCGGAGTACTTACAATAAGTATCATATTTAGCAGGTAATAATGTATCCATGGTCAATTCTTTTATCTTTTTACCCTTATCACTAAAATCAACTTCCCCAAAGTCAATAATATCTACTGTTTCATACCTTTTATTTCTGTTTACAGTTATGAAAAATGGATTTACAGGAAAATGAAGAGTACTTTTTTCTTTGTCGTTTATAAGATATACATCCATGCAATCACCTGCCTTTATTAATGTTTTGAATAATTACAAAGCTATAATAAGAATTATAAAAGACCACAAAATTGTGGTCTTTCGATAAGCTTACTACATACTGTTCAATATAGAAACATCTTCAGTTTAAGAATTGCTCATTAATTTTATTCTCCTGCAATATCCATAATATAAAATTCATCATTTTTATATTCATATGAATATTTAACACTTCTGCTGTTGTATTCATCCTCCCAAAATATTGCCGCTTCACTTATATCTGTTATTCCTAACTCTGCTACTTTGGCAACTAAATCATCTGAATACATTCTCATAATTTTATTTCCTGTTTCACGACTATTTTTTATATCAAATTTAATATATACAAGAGCTATATAATCATCAGACGTATCTGTCCCTAAATTTTCATTTATGGTTATGCTACTAAGTTTAGCATTTGTATAATCTTCACTATAAAACTTGTCTCTTATAGTAGTTTCTATCTCAGATTCGCGATCCACTTTTCTTTTACTTTCTTTTTCTTTATCCGTTATTGATTTATTCTCACCTTTTGTTTCCTTTGTATTTTCTATTTCAATTTTTGTATTATTAACCTTTTCAATGCTCGTTGCAACTATTCTAATTGATCCGTCTTTTGCAGTTTCTGCATCTACAATACCATAAATTTTAACTATGTCACCATCTTTTAACTTGATGTTCCCATCTTTTCCTATAAAAGCTGGAACATTTGCAATATGATATATCCCATACCCATCGCCTTCCTTTTGTGAAAGTAAGAAAGAAGGAACTACATCCATAACATTTTCATAGTCTACACAAGAAATCTCACCCTCTGCAAATACTGGTAACTTAGCATTTTCTTTTGTATGCCCATTTAGTTTTATAAAATCTGCTTTAACAGCCTCTTCCTTTATATTTATTTCTTTTTTATGATTAGTCATAACTTGTTGATTTGACTTACCGTTCCCATCCGTTTCATTCTTAGTAATAACCAATTCTTCATTTTCATAGACCTCTTGAGATTTTTTTTCGCTTCCCATGTTTACAAATGATAGAAATGCAACAGCAATTAAAATCATGAAAAATGCATTTTTCATAATACCCCTCCCTTTCTGTTATATTATACCAAATCGAGAAGGGCATTATATTACCTTTTTATATTCTTAAATGCCTCTCTTAATTTATAAGCTACCTGCTTTACTGTTTCATCTATTATTCCATCTATATCAACATCCGAATCAAATTCATTTTGTACATCAATATCTCCAACATTCACACTAATACCACCAACACCTGCTACAGTAGGTCTTGCAACTGAAAATTGTTGTTTTTGAACACCATCTACTTCTGAATTTTCTCTAAGCATATCACTTAATAATTTCTTTGATTTTCTATGATTCAAAACTTTTTCGCCCCCATTGAATAAACGATGTTGCCGAGAAGTTACAATCTCAAAACCATGTTCTGCAACTTGATGAATTCCTGATGTTGCATAATTTGTTCCATTTGCATAATCTTTCTCAAGTCTAATATTAGGAATGGAACCTGGTCCTGTATAATTCCCTAACCCTTTATTACTTTGTTTCTCAAAAGCACTATTAATTGATTGAGTTACGCTTATAAACTGCTCTTTAGCAGTTAACTTATAGAACTCTTTAGCCTTTTCTATCATTGCGTCAAAGTTACTTAGTATCTGACCAGTTTCCCAATCAACTTCCGTAACATGTTCTTTTGCCTGTTGTTTGGCTTGCTCTACAACTCTAGAATGCATTTCTTCAGCCCTACTTGCTACCTCATCCTTTTGTCTTGTAGCTTCTTGTATTATCCAATCTGCAGTACTTTCGTTCTTTTCTCCTCCTAAAGATCTCATCATAGCTGCTAGCTTCATTCTTGTATCAAACTCCTGTTGTGCTGCTGCTATTGTTTTTTCTTTTTGCTCTAATGAATTTTTAACAACATCTGCTGCTTGTTGAGCAGTTAGTATACTTGCATTAGCTCTCATTTTTTCAAGTATCGCCGCATGTTCAGCTTCAGTTTCACTCATGATTTGTATAGCAGCGCTAGACATTTCTGACTTAATTCTTAATATTTCATTATACTCTTCCTGTTTTATTTTCCTATTTTCAGCCGCTGCATTTGAATAAATTTCTTCAATTCTAGTCATTCCATTATTTATTATTTCTTCCTTTGATTTGAAAGCTTCTTCTGTAGTAGCAATTAACTGTTGTTTTTCTTCATCACTTACTCCTTTTGAATTAGAAATCATTTTTTGCAATGTGGACATACTCTTATTCTTAGTTTCATCTAATTTAGTTGTAATTTGAGTTGCCATAGCATTAAAGTTATTAACTACAGTATCCTTCATTTCTTGAGTGACTTTAGCTCCACTCCATTGTATTTGATTCAAACTAGTAGTCGCTTTTCTCTCTAGTTCCAAATATGCTCCAATAGCTTTTTTTGTTGCTCTAGATGTTTCTTCACCAAATAATTCAACCTTTGGAATAGCATCCTTTTTCAAGTGTGTATATAACTTTATCCCAGCTATTGTTGCAGCTCCTATTCCAAGTACCCAAGGATTTAATAATAATGTTCCTGATCTTGCTGCTATTCCAAATCCGCTTATACTGCCTGTTGCTACTTCGGCTGATGTTGCAACTGCCGTGGTGGCTTCTGCTGCTACAGTAGCACCTTTGAATAATCCAAAGAAAGAGCCTACTCCAGATCCTAATTTCATTAATCCTGATATACCCATTGTAATTCCATTAACAGTTTTTAAGAAAGGTCCCATTGCTAAAGTACCAACTGTTATTCCTAATATGAATTTTTTAGTTGCTGGACTCAATTCACTAAATCCATGTGCTAAATTAGATATTGTATCCACTACTGCAATTATTCCTTTTGTTATGTCAGGAATCTTATCCGTAAACCATGTCACAAATTCTTTTGCATATGGTGCCAATCTTTCTCCTAGCTCAATTTTCATTCCTTCTACTGCACTTTTAAGTATGGTAAATTGCCCACCTAAGCTATCAAGTTTAGTATTGGCCATTTCTTTTGCTGCACCATCAGCACTTTCAAGCATATCTATATATGTATCAAATTTCTCAGTACTTGTATTAAGTACAGCCAACATACCACTCATGGCTTCCTGTCCAAATATACTGGCCACAGCCTGTTGTCTTTCTTGCTGAGTTAATTTAGACATTTTCTTTCTCATATCATCCATAATAGAATTGAAAGGCTTAATTTTACCATGGGAATCTGCTATACTTATTCCTAATTTATCTAACCATTTTGATGCCATTCTAGGTGGTTTTGCAAGCCTAGTTAATGCTCCTCTTAAAGCATTACCTGCCATTGAACCCTTAATCCCTGCATTTGCCATCATAGCTAGTGCAGTAGTAGTTTCTTCTGCACTCATTCCAAAAGCGGTGGCAGGTGATGCTGCATATTTAAAAGATTCACCTAACATTTGAACATTTGTATTAGCGGTACTCGAAGCCTTAGCCATAACATCTGACAAATGTGTGGTATCTTTAGCTTTTAGTCCAAAAGCTGTAATTGCATCTGATACAATATCTGAGGTCGTCGCTAGATCAGTACCACTTGCGGCTGCTAAATCTAAAAGACCAGGCATAGCTTTTATAATCTGATTTGTTTTAAATCCTGCCATTGCTAAGTAATTCATGCCATCTGAGGCTTCTTTAGCACTAAATGCCGTGGTGGCACCTAATTGTTTTGCATTACCCCACAACTGTTCAAATTCTTGCGTTGTTGCTTGGCTAGTAGCTTGAACATTTTTCATTCCCTGTTCAAAGTCCATGAAAGTTTTCAGAGTAGAACCTACTCCTAAACCACCAACTAATACTGCTCCTGCCGTGGCCACTGCTAGCAATTTGCTTCTAGCAACTTTTGAAAATTTGGATATTTTTGATTCCACTCTATCCAAAGGTCTACTTAATCTATCTCTTAACCTTACAGATGGACTTGCTCTTATCCTATTAAGTCTCCGTAATCTTCTCTCTGACTGTTCAGTGTATCTATCTAAAGACCTTAATCTTCTTCTAGATTGTTCATCACCTGATACTCCAACATTTATATCTAATCTATATATTTCCCTTTGGGCCAACTATCTCGCCCCCTTTTGAGCTTTAGCTTTCTCTGCTGCTCTTTTTTCTTCTTGAATTTCATAATCAGAAAAAGCGAGGAGTAATTTCCTCGCCATATCACTTCTAGACATAACAAAGTCGGGGTCCATATCGTGCTTTACAAATAAATTATACAAAGCAGTAATTTGGCCACCCCGACTTATAAGTTTTTTATTTCTTCTAGATCATTATCAAAAGCACTTAATTCTAGTACCTTATCTGCCATAGCAGACGTTTCTCCCGCAAGGAATTTTTTTCTGATTACTTGCCTACCATCTGAAGCTTTAAGCGCATCTAGTAACTTCTTATCATTCCAATTAGGTTTTACAGTTGCAACTTCTATTAATGCAGCGTTAAATTCTTCATCATCAAGTTCTTTAACCCTTTTTCCTCTTTCCTTTCTAGTATAAGTACATTCTCTCTTTATTCTGTTTATTTCTTTTTCTGAAAGCCCTTTAAGAGTTATTGGTATTCCTAACCTATCAATTAGGTATGTAGCTTCTGGTGCTTCTGTAGGCTCCATAAGCTTTGCAATTATATTTTCCTCAGTCATATTTAATATTTCTTCTTCAGTTATTCTTTTATTATTTTCCATTTTAAATCACTCCTAATTTTTTATTTTACTTCAATTTTGTCTACTAATTCATACCCTTCAAATGTGAAAGGGGTTTCTTCTTCTACAAGCTCATTAGCTTTTAAGTTCACAAGCTGTATTTTATCGGCCATACAGTTTTTAAGCCTTATTCTTTCATGTCCATAAGCTTCAGGGTCTTCTAATGCTGTAATAACTTCAAACCTTTCAAATCCTTGTTGAATCATTTTAGAAGTTACTTTATATCCTCGTATAGATCCTGTCCCTTTATAGTTACCCTGCTTATATCTAACCCATGTATCACCTAATACATTTACTTCTTTTTTATCTAATTCCACATCAGCAGTACAATCTGTAAGATTCGTTTGCCATTCTCCATCTATAAGTATCTTTCCTCTTGAACCATGTATAGTTCTTGATGCATCTAACATATTCTCCCTCCTATCTTATATAGCCTGTTCCAAAGATTTTCTTCATGACATTTACATATCTAGCATCCCATTTCCAGAAGAATTCATCATTAGCTGCATTCTTTTGTAATTCTTCATCAATTTCTACAGTAAAATCATCATCTATTAATTCTCCAGCATTTAAGACTTCAAAATATTGTTTAAGCGCTGCTAAGATTGCTAACTGGCCATTTCTATTATTTAATACTTTTCCTACATACTGTCTATTGCCTGTAAATGCAGTATCTTCATCCACGGCATCCATGAACTTAATAGCTCTTAAATATCCCCATGTCTCATTTTGGTCTTGGCCATAAGTCTTAAGAGTATTTACATCGTCCTCAATCACCACAGCTCCATCATCATATCTAAGTACAATAGTTCCAGATAATAAGGCACTTTCAATTTCTTCATCTGTTAAATGCTTAGTAACATCTTGAAATACTGTAGTGGCATTGCATAAACATTCTTTTAGGTCCTGACCTTCTCCTAAGGCAGCTATATAACATGCGGTTTCAGCAGGTGTGTATTCTATTCCATCCAAAATTCCCCCTACACCACCTACATAGTGTATTGCTTCATGATTATAACTCTTTGATTTGTTATTAGCTTGTACTAATGTTTCATCTGAATTTCCACCAAAATAAGTTCTAATTTTCTTGCCATTTCTTCTATTTCTTTCAACCCAAGCCTTTACACTTGTATGAAGTGCTGAATCAGTTATCCCATCAAGTGCAAATCCATTAAATTTATGACCTTCAAAGGCATTCATAGCTCCAATGTAATGTTCATTAGTTATTGTGGCTACACCATCATTACCACCTGTAAGAGTTTGATTTGCTACACTTGCTAAATTTCCATTTCCATCATTCACTTTAGTAGCTTCGAGCCATTTATTTTCTGAATTACTGTTAATGGCAACAGCTATTTCCTCTATAGTTCCTGAAAGTCCAGAAAATACATATAACTGTCTAGCTTCTTCAAATAAAACTATATCTACTTTGGTACCATCAACTATGTTAGGTTTGACGGTTATATTAAAATCTCTAGTTGTAGGATACTTACTTTCTAATTTAAGTACATCAACTGGCGTATCAGCTGTTGTATCTTTAAGGGTTGTAGTAGCCTTTTTCTCTTGTCCATCTACAAGTCTATATAGTAATAATTGTTTTGGCTGACCTAGTAGAACTAATCTACCTAGTTTATATGCAGTATAATTCATATCAACTCCAAAGCAATCCATCAAATCTTTTTCTGATGTGATAATTACTACTTTTTTAGAAGGACCCCAGTTTGCCTTCACAGGCATTGCCACAATTCCTCGTTTACCCATTTGGATTCTTGCTAAAGCTACAGCTTTAAATCGATTATAAAACCCTGGTCGTATTGGCTTATCAGTTTCACTCCAATATCCTCCTGCCATATTATTTCACCTTCCTTTTTAAGAAACTTTTAACTTTGGCCTTAAATTCTGTTTTAGTAATTTCTTTTTCTTCACAATTAAATAAAGCGCCAACTGCTACATCTTTCTTATAGCCTGTTAACGCTTCACAATTCTCTATTAATTCCTCTATAGGATATTTTGCTTCTTCAATTGGTTTTGTATCGCCTTTAGCCATATTGCTCCTCCTTATTCTATGTTTCCTCTACTATAAATCTTTTCTATAGTAGGAGTATGATCTTCTATCATTTGCCTTCTACTAAATATTACAGTAAGTTGTCCTATACCTAGCATATCTGCAGTTCTATCTTCTTTAATACTCTCTATGGTAAGATATCTTCTATCTTCTAAGTCCAAAGGTACTTTCAACTCTGTTATGAGCTTATTTTCTAGGATATCAAGCAACTGTTCTATCTCACTTCTATTCTTACTTACTACATGACATCTCATAGTTTTAGATATTTTAAATAAAGCTCCATTTATAGGCTCTTTCTCTACTGTAGTGGTTCTCCAAAGTATAGAAGGTACCTGGAAGTTTTTTCTCCAGTAATCTCTATACACAGACATATTAGTTAACACTTCTGTATAAAGACTCAATGCCTCTACCCATGGATCTCCTGTTGACTCTTCCTCCTCATGTAATGCTATAACTGAAAAACTTAGTCCTCTAGCAATTGCATTCCAATCTTCATCAATCACATCCTGGCCTATAGCTCCACTAAACATGCATGTATAAGACTGCTGAGTATTGGGGTCTGTTATAGTCTGCATATCTAATGCCTCTATAACCCCTTTCATTAAGCTGTCTAACTTTTGAAAAGTTGTTCGCTTTTCATATAGCCATATTTCTATAGTTCTTCTAAATGACGTAGGAGTGTTTTCCTCATTGTCAGCCCCCTGAACTATTACTGCATATGGTTTCATTGTCTTT
Organism: Anaeromicrobium sp.; assembly: GCF_025210435.1. GTDB lineage: Bacteria > Bacillota > Clostridia > Peptostreptococcales > Thermotaleaceae > Anaeromicrobium. The sequence continues at coordinate 87,895 of NZ_JAOART010000023.1, read as the reverse complement.
TTATCAGGTACAGTAGGTTCATAGCAACCTTTAAGGTCCTGAATACTACTCAATAGTTTTTCTCTTATTCCTGCTCTCATTTTTAATCACTCCAATAGTCTGTTATCCTTTGTATCACTAAAGGTTTATTATTCTTCAAAGTATTTTCTATGGTTTTAAAACCTTTTGTACCAGGATGATGAACTTGTTTAACTGGATGTGCTGCACCTTTCCAATAAAGAGCTTTTTTATTTTTAGGTTTTATTATATGTGGCTTAGATCCTTCTTCTAATATTTCTCCATAGTCAACTCCATGGGATAGATATATAGAGTATAGATTAGGACCACCTTCAACTCCACCTTTTAAACCTTGCCTGGCATTAGATGTTCTATCTTTCCAATTAGCATTATGCTTTGCTTGTCCTTCTAAGTCTCTAGAAATAAGATTACATAAAACATGCATGCCGGCTTTTTTTCTAGCTATATGGTTTAAAACTTCAAAGGACATATTAGTCAATCCTCTCTAGTTCACATTCATAACCACAAATTATTTCTTTCACTACTATTGGATAAACAGCCTTTATTTTCATATGGCCTTCTATACAATTAAATTCAATAGATTTTTTAGGATTAACCTGTAAATTAGAAGTATAATCAGCAACCATATTATATTTTTTACTTGAATAAGAAGTACCTATCTTATCACTACTAACTTGCACTTCACTACTTTTAAAAGGATATATCACTACTTTAATTTTGGATGATACTTCTTCTTCATCAAAGTACCCATCCTTTTCTACCTTTATTATTTGTTCTATTTCAATTTCAGTAGGATTAACATCTATAGCTCTAATAACTTGTTGCTTAATTCTTTCAGGATTTAAACTCATTGGCCATCAGCTCTTCTCATACTAGTATTGTAATTATATACTTTGGGAGGCTTGAAATTTTCAGCTAAAGACAGCCAGTATTCTCTATTTGATTGTGTTTTAATAGGACCAATATTAACACCATCATCCGCTTGTGCTTTCATAATGCATCCTTGATAACTAGCTTTTTTCATATCATTATCATTATTTTCTAAAAGCATTTGTAATTCTGCCTCTGTAAAATAAGGATATTGTCTTTCTTGAAGATTGAACTTCAGAATTTCTATACTATTACCCATGGTGAAACCTCCCTAGTAAACTTATACTATTATTCATCATTTTCGTTGTTAGTATCACCTTCATCATTAGGCTCCCCTAGATCATCTTCAATGTTTTCTAGAAGTTTCACTATTCCTCTTTCTGTTAATTCTTTAATATCCTTAGTTTTTACTTTAAATTTTTCACCTATCTTTTTAACTTCTTTATCATATTTCAGATTAACTAATGCTTCAACTTCTACAATTCTTTTCTTTCCAGCCATTTTCATCATCCTTTCTATTCATAATAAAAAGAGAAGGGAAAATCCCCTCTCCTATGCTACTGTTGCAAAGAAACATTCATCTGCTTTATCAAATGAAGGTATAACTATTTGAGATACCTTAGTGTCAACTGCAACTGGATCTTCTTTTACCATAGTAGTAATTGCTATACCTGTCTTTATAACTTGAGTATCCAATTTACCACTACCATATTCGCTATCAAACTCTTCAGGAGTAACTGCATATATTGTTTGTCCAAGGGTTCCCTTTGGAATTAATGTTACTAAATTATCTTCATAGAAATTCATAGTCTGACCTTCTTCATTTACAAAAACACCATTTAAGAAAGCAATTTCTAAGCCCAATTTTTTCTTTAGGAATGATATATAATCTTCATCCGTTAGAATTACCTCACCTAGCACTCTTGCTTTTAAATCCTTAGTTATTGCTGTGTTTTGAGTTATATAACCAAAAGTTTTTTCTGTCAATAACATTCTAGTTGGCTTTTCTAACCCCTCTTCTGTAAATACCTTTTGCCATCTTTTTATATCTCCAACTATATCTGCTGTCGGATCACTCCATGCAGCTGACCCTGTTAAAACTTCTTTATGATTAGCTGGTATTTTGTAATCTACAACTACATCCCCATCATTCGTAGTTACATTTATTTCACCCTTTTGCATTAATTGTGCCCTCATTCTAGTAGCTTGTATATCAGCACCAGCGACTAAATTGGCGTAATTTTCAAATACATTTTTCACTAAAAACTCAACTAGATTTTGATTATTAGAGCTCTTAGCAATTATCAAATCTCTTCTATCCTTTTCTTTTATTCCTATAGCTTCCTTAAAGAAAGGCATTTCTTTCTTTTCTATAGATACATCAGCTTTTAAAGCTCTAACCTTAACCGCTGTGTCAAAAGTGGATAGTCTTAATGCTACTGGTCTTTGCTTTGCTCCCTTTGCAAGTTCTATTTCTGGTGATAGCTGTTTAGTTTTTGGGAATAGTGCTTCATCAATATTTACCTGAGGTGGTAGGTTCTTAATATACAAAGCAATTTCTTTTGAGTTTATAAAATCTTTTAAATCCATATTATCACTCTCCTATAAAAATTTAATCATGTTCATTGCTGTTATAGCTTCTGCAGTTAAATCTTCACTGCTGTATTCTTTTAGCCTAGCTTTATTTACAAAGCCATGAATCATTACTGGCAATATTTCAGTTCCCATGGAGTCGTTAAAATCTACATCAGCAAAAGTAACTCCATGTGAAGTTGTTCCATTTGCTGGTCTACCTGTAGAATCAACTGCAGTACCTGCTGGTAAAACCCCTTCAACTAATTTTGCCTGAACATCTGTTTTAGCAACCTTAATATTAATGTTTACATAGTGATCTCCTGCAATTTCTCTAATGTCTTTCTGTTGTGTGAATATTGTTCTTGAACTTTGTCTCATCTTTTATACCTCCTTCTTATTTAAAAAAACTATTTAATGTTTCACTTGCTTTAGTAGCTTCAGCCTTTTCTGCTGCTAATTTTTCGCCCAAACTTTTTGGTTCTTTATCATTTGTATTAGTAGATGAAGATATATTGCTCCCTATGGTCCCGGTTCCTCCTTCCTGTCTCTCTTCAAACAAGTAAGAATCAGACTCTTTTACTTTTTCCATCTGCTCTTTTAACCCTATTAAGTCATTTCCATCAAGCTTAATATTTTCTAAATTTAAAAGAGCTTTAACTGCCTTAGGGTTCTTCACCTTAGCATCAGTTAAAGCTCTATCTAAAGCATAATTAAAATCTTTTTCTTTTAACTTAGCTTCATAATCTTCAGTAACTTTTTTATTTTCACCTTTGAGTTTTTCAATTTCTTTTGTAAGATCTTCATTGCCCTCTGCTTTTCCCTTTAAATCTTCAAGTTGCTTATCTCTATCCTTTAATTGCTTCTTGTAATCTCTTATAGTAGAATTAGCATCATTCAATTTAGATTTTTCTACATACTTGGATTCCTCCTTCGAGTCAACTAAAAGCACATTTTCATTATCTGCTTTGATTTTTTCAAAGGCCTTTTGACCTTCCTCATCTCCTAAAATTTTTTTAAGATATTCTAATAATCCCATTGTTTTGTGCCTCCTTAATTTTTTCCATTAAAAAAAGCACCTACTTTTAACAGTAAATGCCTTTATTCACTAATTTCGTTTATATTCAGTTGTTTCATAAACTCTCCGTATTCTTCTTTTGCCCACTGTGGTGCATCATTTCTAATTTGCAATCCATCATCTGTATAATATCCATAACCTTCTTTTAAAAATTTTGGTTCAAGTTGTTCCATTATACATCACCCTTTTGTTTATATATATTCTTTTAATCTCTTTTCTACTTCTCCTCCAAAAACTTTAGCAAACTTTCTTGGATTTTCCCCACCGAAGTATTCTGCAAATGTTTCTGCAAAAGCTTCTTCTGGCTTAGTTCCTCCATATCTACTTACCAGTTGTGCTATGTCTTTAAAGCTAATATTTTCATTATATTTTTTATTATATTCTTTAATAGTATGACTAATAAACTCTTTACACCAATTAGTACTAGATATACCTTCTTTCTTATCAAGCCACTTCAAAGAATTAGCAACATGATGGCCGTATTCATGTACAAATGTTTTGTACGGTTTAGCATTAGCCACTGTCCACCTACTCTTAATACATTCTTCTATATAACTAATATTATACCCTTTATCTGTAAAATATGCACCATTTAAGGCCAATTCTACTACTTGAGGTTTATTAATATAATATTTGTAATAGCCTACTGCATTCATTCTTGCCTTAACTTTTATTGCTGGTAATTTGACAGGATCTATTGTTTTAAACCCTTTAAAATAGCTATGAAATTTATCTAACCAATTAACTGAATCCTGTAATATATCTTTATCTATAGGATATTTAGTACTATCAGAAAACTTTATATTATAATTTTCTAACATATGTTTCTTTATTGCCTGCTTATTCTTAAATTTGGTATTACTTCCTTTAAAGTCTTTCCATTGCACCGGTTTAGGTTTATTAGGATATTCAATAATATTTAATTCTTTATTGTTTTCATACCAGTTATCTAGCTTAGAATTAGTTTTTCCATTGCTCCATGCTTTAAGTTCTTCAATAGCCTTATCTATTTCCTCATTTTCTTCTGTAAAATAACATAAACAGTTTGGATGTTGCATAGGAACTTCATTTGGCTTAAATATCCTTCCAGCATAATCATCACATTCATCTTTTCTACCATGCATTCTAGCACTATGACTAGCACTCAAATTCCACTTAATACCTTTATTAAATGGATTATTTTTTGCATTTTCTATAGTAGTTTCTCCAAAACTATGAGTTATTGATGTTCTAGCTAAACGTTGTGCTTGATACGCAATGGATTTATTCATACCAGCTTCTAAAGTCTTAGCCTCTATTCTTTTGGCTGGATTAATATATTTCTCTAGTTGTTCTGCTAACTTTTTAGAATTAGCACCTCTAGTTACATTAATCTTTATAAACCTATCTATATCCTTTGCATTGCTTTTGGTTATGTTCCAGAGTCTTTTATCTAAGGTTTTACCATCCGCATAATAATTTCCTTGTATCAGCTTTTTAACAGAGTCAGATGATGATTTTAGTACTGTCTTATTAAACATAGACTTGAGTTTTATATCATCAGTTATAGCTTCATAATACGCTAATTCTGCTGAACTTGCTATCTGAGAGCTAGCTTCAATATTACTTTTTATAGTACTACTTAATTTAATGTTTAAATCATTCATATAAGTCTGTACTATCTGATTCAGTTCTTTCAAATATTTCCCACCTGAAGTAGTTCTACATGAAATAATTTCATTTGATAATTGATTAGCTAAATCTTTATATATCTGAAAAAGTTCTTTTTCTTGTTTCTTATTAAGCTCTAAAAATTTTGTTCTAGCTTCTAAAACCCTTTTTCGATATTCACTCATTATGAACCATCACCAGTATTTTTATTTAAATTATTCAGTTCACTATCTATAGCTTTTTGAAATTGATCCTGTTCAGCTTCAATGATTGTTTTAATATCCTCAGCTATTTCTTTCATGGCTCCTTCTGCATCTTCTTCATCTGAATAATCCTTTATGTAACTTCTATGGCTTCTAACATTGGAATTAACTTCTTCAAGTGCAAGGCGCTTCTTGTCCTCTGTATCTTCTGGAATAGGATAATTATAATTAATTACTATCTTAAATTTGAGTTTTCCCCACTCCTCATTCCAATCGGAATAACAACCGAATTTACTACAGCACTCAATTATTAATCTTATAAGTTCTTTAATTGGAGTTGCCCAATCATTCCACTTTTCTTCACATCGTGCAATTAAATCATTGTACATATACTTCATAGCCTTAGCACTTGGTATCTCTTTAAGCTGTTCATCTTCTGGCATATCTAATGCCTGGTACATATCATGTTCAGCACGTTTCAAATACATTTCAACTGGTTCTGCTGAGCTAAATGTACTTTCAACCTTTTTCATATCGGCCTTACGCTCATCTATAGACCTTAAAGGTGCTATAGCATTAGGAGCTATATTTAGTCTATTTACGCTATCTTCTTCTGCATCTATTATTACAGTCTGACCAAACATTTGAAATCTAAGTGCATCGGCAAAGTCAGAAACTCTTCTATTATACTGATTTTGAGCATCTTTCAAATCATCTAAATCACTTTCTCCAAATTCATCTCCCAGAAGGCCACCGTTAATTATTACCCATGCTGGTATCCTACTTAACTTTGTATCCTTTATTTCTGTTTTAAATGGTTTATCTACATTAAAACCACCTTTATAGGTTTCAATTTTAAGCTTACAGGTTTCTCCTTCCATGTAATACATGTATCTATAGTATATTTTCTCATTCTTCTCTTTATCTATGGTGTCTTTATCCTGGACAACTAGTGTAATGCTTTTTAAATGTTTACCTTCTTTTTTATAGTTAAAGCCTTCTATATTGTGATAAATAAGGTTTATTGATTGCTCTGGATTAGCTTCAAGCCTAAGCATTACTCTCTTTTTAACTGTACACATTAAAAAAGCCTTTAGAGTATCACTCCAAAAGCCATTGCTTTCTAATATATCATCAATAAATTGTCTAAGCTCTTCACATTTTTCTTTATCCTTTGGATCATAAGGTTTAAATAGTATTGTTGGAGCTCTACCAAACATGAACCTTGCCTGTTTTTTTAGGAGTGGTTTAATCTTATTCCTAATATCCTGTGTTGGAACATAGTCTAAATCATCTGTCACAATCCAGCTTTGACCTAGTAAGTCCAGATTAGACTTTGCTACTTCTTCATCTTTACATTTCCCAAGAAAATAAAAATAATCTTTTCTAGCCTGCTTTCTTTCCTTTTTCTCTGCCTTACTTAATTTAAGTAACTGTTCTTTTATACTGGCCACTAGAATACGCTACCTCCCTTCTTACGATATTGTTTATGCATATTATTTTTAAGACCCATACCTTTGTTGTAAACCTTATCGTCATATAAAGCTTTAATAATTCCAGCTAATACTTTTTCAACAAAATATCTCATAGCATCCATACAGTGATCTTTTTCCTTTAGTGGTTCTTCTTTACCTTTTTCAAGTGCCTTAGGATTCCATATGTATCCACTTATCTCTCTCAATGTATTTATACAACAATCATTTATAAAAAACATTTGATTAGCTAATGCTGTTCCGGTATTTCTTATACCATCTTCCACATTGTTTTTAGCTTTAATAATATTCTTAAATCCATCCTTTTTAAGTTGAGCAATAAAACTTGCTGCAGATGGATCCACTATTATTCCTGAATAAGAAATATCCTCTGTAAATTCCTTTAAATCCCTAGAGTAATCAACATCTGCCTTCTGCTTCCCTTCTTCTCTACCACTATAGTAATATTCTTTAACAATATACCATTTGTCTTTATATAATCCCCAGAGAAGAAAAACACATGCATTCTGAGTACCATAGTCAATAGAAATATAATATTTCTCATATTTTCTTAGGATTGTTTTAGCTTTGTGTACTGCTTCATCAAACATATCATATATGATTCCTTCTGCAAGCACCCAAAGACCCAGGATATATCTTTTGAAAAATACTCCAGAGTACATTCTTGAATACCTTTCTTTAACTTTCTCAGATAAACTTAAATTGTCCTTCATTGTGAAGTGAAGATGTAATGCATTTTTATCTTCTAGCTTATCCAGATATTCAAGCTTAAACCAATGATATGGTCCTGCTGGATTGCAGTTAAACCACATTTTTGCCCCATCAATAGAACATCTAGCAGTAGCCTGATTCACAAAGCTTTGTGGCATTAAAGCAACTTCATCAAATAATATTCCTGCTAAAGTAATCCCTTGAATAAGGTCCTGTGAGCTTTCATCTTTCCCACCAAATAAATAAAAGTCGTTATTCACGACTCTTCCTTTTCTTTTGTCATATTTACTTATTGTAATATAGTTATCTGCTCTATGTTCTTTACACTTGTATCCTCTGCTTTTAAGCATCTTTTTTAATGGCTTTATTACATTACGTCTTAATGAACCAATTGTTTTACCACATAAGGCAAAATTTTCATCCTCAAAACTTGAGTTTGCCCACATGACAAAACTCAAAGACATAACCACTGTCTTTCCACTTCTAACAGATCCATCACAGATTAATATGTCTTTATCTTTCACTGGTGAATTAGGCATCCACCAAGTTAATACTTTTAATTGTTTATTTGAGAAAGGTTTAAATTTAAAGGGTATGATTTTATTCTTCGCCATCTGTCCACACCTCATCTACTTTTCCTTCTAATGCTTCAATAAATCCATCATCACCAATCTCACCTTCATTACCCATTACTTTAGATTTTTCTAGTTCAAGCTTTTCCTTCTTAAGTTGCAATTCAATATCTATCTTATATTTATTAAACTCAAACTTTTCTTTTTCCATTTGTAACTTCTCAGTATCTCCTATAATAGCGGCTTTGGTTTCTATTAACTTTCTTAATTGATCCATACATAGTAAAATTCCATTTTCTCTATCTTCCTCAGTTATATCCTTATATAGCTTTTTCCCAAACATATTATAAAAGAATGTTTTATCTCTATTAAGTAACCTAGCAATCTTTAGTCTTATAAGTCTTATTTCATCATCTATATTAACTACTGCTGTGGTTTGTTCATATAAAGCTTTTTCTTCTGGACTAAGCATATTAGTATATAGTGACTGATATGCTCCATGCTTTATAGCATTAAGATTACCGAGAGGAGCCCCACCGTCATTATTTAAGGCATTTTTATTACCTGGTTGGCCACCTTTGTTACGTTTCTTTTTATTAGTAACGTTACCTTTTGTTTTTGGTAACGCTCCTTTTAATTCTTGATCCCATTTATCCTGGCTTTTCCACTTTCGAATTTGAGAATCTTTTAGTGCTAACTCTTCTGCAATGTCTTTTAATTTCTTTTCTCCATTAGATTCTATATAAATAGCTTTTGCTTTATCTCTATTCGGACTCCTAGCTCTAGCCATTCACCACCACCTCTATTATTCGTGTTGTTTTTGGGTATGAAAAAAGAGCCACTTGGCTCTATAATTTTCTTCTTATGCTATCTACACCATCAAATATATCTTTAAGATATTTTTTATTATACTGTGTATTTCTTTCTGTATGTGTAGTATTATGTTCAATATTATCAATTCTACTAGATAAATATTGAAGTTCTTCTACTACTTTCTCTAATAATTCTATTACTCTTTCATCCATATTTATCCCCCTATCGAAATCATCTATTTACATATTTTCATAAAAAACTATTTCAACCTTGGCTGCATATTACGCATTTAATATATTTCCGCTATTTCAGATACCTTGTCAATCACTGCTTCAAGCATTTTTTGATTATCTTTTATAAAGCTTTCATCTGTATAAAGTTTTAATAGTGCTTTCTTTAAAAACATTGCCTCATCTTTATCCATTTTTAAATCATAAGTAAACTTCCTACCTATCATTTCTTCAACATCTTTCTTCTTAACTGTTTTCCAACTTGGTGATGTAAATCTTTTACCACAAATATCAAAACTTACAATACTGAAAGTTTCACCCGATACACGCCCTTTAGGATAATGCTCTATCCAAATTAATTTATCCTGCGGTATATTAAACTTCTCACATGCAAGCGTGGCCACCTTTTCAGCCATATTAGTTATACTAGTGCCCACATTCTCTTTTAACTCTGTACACAGCACAATATTGTTATATATTTCGATATCACATACACTATCACAATTGTGAAAGCCCTTGTATTCAAATAGCAATTCTATCCTCCCCTTTCTATATCTAAATAATTTCTACAATAAAATAAAAAATCCTACATATTTTTATCGCAAGTTTCGACATTTAAAAATATAGAAAAAGAGCCCTTTGGCTCTTCCTTTGATTTTATAATATTTTTTACTCTGATACTTCATAAATTACCATTGCATTATATGTTCTAAAACAATGTTCTTGCTTATCAGAGTATGATAATGCAGTATCAAATTTTATATCCTTAACTGCCTTCTCATATTTAATAAACTCATTGATTTTATATTGAAGATTATCTTCATCCGTTTCGCTAAAGATTTTAACTTTAATCATTTTTATATCACCTCACTTTATAATTTATACATTCTACATTAAAAGATAATATCCTACATTAATCGTTCGCAAGTTTCGACATATGATAATCGATAATTAATTACCATATTTTACAAATTAAATTTGCTATACTATTAAGGTATAATAAAATTATCTCTTTTACAGGAGGTAAAATAATGAAGAGAATACTGCGAATTATATTATTCGTGGCTGTTCTTATGTTTATGATATATCTTAACACTATAAAAGCATATTAGCAGCCAGCCTTTTTTGATTCTTTTGAGTCTAAAAGGCCGACTGCAAAGTAAAAATACAATTAACTATTAATCATTTACTTGTCGAATCCTACCATGTACTCTTTTATAACTCCTATGCTTCATTAAATTCTTCACTGAATCCCCTAGTTCTATCTTCTTTTTATCAGTTTGCCGAACTGGTGCTCTGGCTCTTATTTCATATAGTTCTTTTTTAACCTCTTTACTCAACACTTCCTTAATCTTCATTACCTCACCTTCTTTCCTACTCGGTACATAACAAAAGACAGCCGATTTCTCGACTGCCTCTCTACTAGATCAGGTGTACCATAGCCATTTTATAATTATGTAAGAAGTTTTCTCTCTGCATCTTTGGTCATCAAGGGGGACAACCACAAAATCTTCTACTAACATATTACTACAGTTACCCCCTTGGCTAAAAGGTCAATAATTATTCACAAAACGGTCACTATTCTAATGCATCTGCTCCAAATAATATTACCTTTAATCTGTTTATAAGTCTGTTTCTATGCCTTCTTATGGTACTTTCACTTATATTTAAAACTTCTTCCATTTCCTCTCTTGTAAGTTTAGTAAAATATTTTTTCTCGATGATACAGTAATATTTATCCTCTTTTATTTCATCTATGGCTCTTTCTATTTTCTCAGTTAGCCTCTTAGTTCTTTCTCTTGAAGCTTTATATCCTTCTATAATCTCTACATACTTTTCCTGTTCACTTCCTCCACCGCCAGTAGTATATAATACCACTGACTTTGATGTTTCTCCTACACCATATGATTCTATATACTTAATATCTTCTTCTTTTTGTTTAATTGCTTGTAATAAATCTGGATAACTATATAATAACTTCTCTGTTTTCTGAAAGTAAGTCAATGAATCACTTTTAATTAATCTATTTCGCTCTAGCTCCTTAACAGTTTCTTGTGCTGTTCTTTTAATTATGCTTTCTATATTAACTTTCGCCATGTAATCTCCCCCTTATGCTGCCTTATATAACTTTCAAATCAAACATTGATAATTGTACATTTGTTTGTGGCTGTTTTTCTTCTTTTTTCATTTGTTTATCTTTCATCTTAATAGGCTTTATCTCTTTTTTTACTGAATCTTTCGTTGTACTTTTATTCGAAGTTGTTATTTTATTATTTCTCTTATGTCCATAGCCACTAGTTCCAAATTGTTCTATAGCACATAAATATCCGTTCTCTACAAATAATTCTCTTATGCCTTTAGCAGTATCGTGAGTTAAAGCTCTTGAGTTGAAATTTTGGATATTATACTTAATACCATCAATGGTCAATATTACTTTGCAATGAGCTCTATTCTCTTCACTCACTTTTTCTACCTGTATTTTCTTAAAATTCACCTGACTTACTAGGGCCACTCCCCTTATATTAATCTTAGAATTAAGTTCATCTAATGCACTTTTACTTAAGCTCCTAGTATATCCTCCGTAACTAGATCTTTCTCCTATTGAAAATAATCTACCCTGTATCTCTATGAAAGACTTTGAATATCTATCTTTGTAATAAAAATTAATGCCCTGTTCTAACTTCTTTCTATAAGAGCACTCTTTTTTGAGATCCTCATTTTTATTGGTACAGAATCCTTCTTTAGAACATTCCATGTATCTACTGCAGCAATCAAACATTATCCCCCTCCTTGGTTATAAATTTTCAAAACTTTTTAATTTCTTTACTGCAATATTTAACTATCTTTTTAAATTCTTTTTATATTTTCTTATTACCATACATTCTAATAATCTGTATATTCAATTTTTTAGATAACCTACATAGTAAAACCATTACCCAAACCTTTAATTTGACATTTTTATATAAATCTATACATTATTTTACTTAAATAAATTTGAAATCTTTATAATTACATTGTATAATTTTGGTATAAAATTCTATATATTGGAGGTTGCTATGTATTTGGATTTAGATCATATATCTAACAAAATTTCATCTTTCTATAATCTTTCACGTAATAAAAATATTTTTATAACAACTATTGTTTCAGGAGCAATTTTTACTTCTATTTCTAACTATTTAATTGGAAAACTACCCAAACCTGAAACATTTTTAGAGTTAGGCAAATACTTACTTTCTAATACAGATGATTATATGCTTACATTAATATGTTCTCTTATTGCAGGTTTACTTTGTTTTCATAACGGTATAACATTAATAATACAAGCAATTAATCTTTATGAAGATTATACTGTTATTGTCTACGGATTAACTGGCATAGCAGGATTACTAATTTTTATTGCTGGATTCTATTATCTCAATTATTTAGTTTCGTTAACTATGATTTTTTTATTTCTTGTTTTCGTTTTCTTTACATTTATGTATATAATGTCTCAATAAGAGCAGCGATCCTGCTCTTATTTTTCATCATAGTTCTTCTTTTCCCTAACTATTATCCTTATCACTTTTTCGGTCTATACAGTAAAACTTCATTCTAGCGACTTTACCTTCCGTTTGTCATCTATTTTAAATTCATACTTATTTACAACCTTTTCTATATAAGGCATATTACTGATTTCTGCATGCATTCCCATTTCTTTTCTTGAACTATTTGTTAGTTTGTGATAAATTTATAATACAATTTGATGCCCAGTGCGTTGGTTCGATTCCAACCCTCCCCGAAGTGTTGAAATTGATCCTTTCCATTTTTTCGGTTGTAACTTTTACTATAGCAGTGGATTTCTTTACAAAAGAAATTACAGCTATACGAATTTATATTGAAAGGTTGTGGGGTTCCTTGACTCGATACTTTATATCACCAATGCTGTGTGTTGTGGCTTTCTGGGGAGGTAGCTCAGCGGTAGAGCATGAACATAGATGTTCAACACACAGCATAATCCACATGGATAACTGCCTTTTTTCTTCGATACTTTTCACTTAATACATCTTTAGGACTCTTGTGTAAATCTCACACTTTTAACTACTATATCTATAGTTCCATCATTATTTCTTTCAATTTCAATTTTAGAATTATCTTTAAAGTCCTCATACGCTACCTCAATCTTCACTCCAGTATTAGTTTTGATTTTTCTCTTTTTAATCTTTTTCTCAACCCAATCCTTATCTATTTCAAATTTAGAATTAATTCCTGCATCGGCTAAGTATTGTACTAAATGGTCTCTTTTATCATTATCATCAATCACTTGTCGTACAAAATCATTAGGATCTATATCCACTTTATTTCTATATTGATTTACTAGTTCATCCCTAACCTCCATAGCAGCATCAATATCTTCTCTCAGATTCTTTCTAACCCACTTTTCCACAGAATCCCTAAATATTTTAGTTTTATCTCTATCATCTAGAATCATATTGCAGTTTAAAAAATCATTTACAAAGAATGGAACTATATCATCATTTTTTAAATCCACATATTTATCTAGAACAATGAGATCATATTCACTTTCTTCATCATATCTTTTTATAAATGCACATTTATTAATCTTCTTATTCGTCCCTGGAAGACCTATAGCTTGTGGTTTAATATCTATCTTAAATCTATCCTCTACAAACTCTACCTGATGTATAAAGGATGTACTGTAGTCTAAATTTAGTATGGCTACATAATCATTTTCTTCAAAGGAATACAATACTACTACCAAGTCACAAGATGAACTATAGTTATTATCTTTCATGACCTTAAACAGCCTCTCCGCTATTCTTTGGGAGTTGGCTACAAAAGTATCACTATCATCAAATATACTCTCACAAGCTCTCAATATAGTCTGTTCTCCACTTCTAAAATTAGCCTTCTTGTTATCCTCACTTTGTAGATTCTTCACAATATGTTTTTCTAAAAATTCATGAATAGTTGCATCTATTTCTTGAGTAAAATCATTTAGTAATGGTCTATCTGAATTCATGTCTATTACGTGAGTAATTACCTTCTTTATAAGTATTGAATCTATTTTTCTCATTTTATATTTTCCCCCTCTTAATTACAGCCTTGTAGCTTAGGGCCTATAGTGGCCCATTTATTAAGCCACTATATTTTCCTTTCCATAGGTCTCTGCTTTAACATAGATATTTTTAATGATTCTTCCTACTTGTGCTTGTGATATTCCTATGATTTTACCTATCTGAGTTTGACTTTCGCCTTTAAATTGTAACTCTACAATTAATTTTTCTCTTTTAGTTAAGGTACCTATAAAAGCATTTAACAAGAGTTGTTTATCTACACTATTTTCTTGTGACTCACAACCGATTCTATCTTTTAAAACTATGGTTTTTCCTTCTCCATCATGTACAGGTTCATCTAAATACCTTACTTCTTTGTGCTTGTAATAATCTAATGCTGCTTTAGCTCTATATACTGATATCTTTAATTTATTAGCTATTTCTTCTGGATTAGATTCTATTAAGTTTTTCTCTACAATATCTCTAGAATCTAACTTCACTTGTCTTGGATACTTAATTCCATCGCTCCAATTTCTAATGAATTTCATTACATACCCTTTAATCCAAGTCACTGCTACAGTTGAAAATTTAACTCCTCTTGATGGATCATATATTTGTGCTGCCTTTATCAACCCCTCAGTTCCTACTCCTGCAAGATCTTCATAGTCAATTATTCCATTTATGGATTGTCTATACTTTTGGCAAACCATATGTACCAATCCCATATTCTCTGTTACTAACTCCTGGTTATACATTGGCATCCACCTTCTTTTCCTCTACATAACCTTTTTTAACCCAGCTTTCATGAACTTTCTTCTTGTATGCCTTATTAAGTGGTGTTCCAGCTTTCTTCCCTCCAAATTGTTTTTCAGCTTTCTCAGTAACAACCCATACATGACCCTTTTTTGCATTTATAAACATATTGATAATCCCCCTTATGCAATCTCGTATAATTCTTTTCTAACCTTCTTTGGTATAAGCTCTCCTATAGGAAAACTTGCTCTAGGTATTTCTATCTCTCTTTCTTCTTCCTCAAATAATTCTATAGCTGCCCTTTTATATTCTCTGAATATTCCGAATTCTTCATTTAATAATCTAATGATTGCCCTTGCGGCCATTTCTTGTGAACTCATATCCTCACCTCAACTATTTTGCATTGAATTTGTTTATATCTTCACCTAGCCTCCATATACTCCTACAATGCTCATGTATCAATTTCATTTGCCTATACTTCCCATAACAATACTTTTGTAACTCACTTTTAGTAGTTCCTTTAGTAATGTCTAATTTAGATATATTAGCCAATATGTCATTCCATCTATCTGCTAATGCCCATGCCATTTGAGATAACTTAAATGCTCCTCTAAAGTTCTCCGGTTGTAATTCTAGGTACTCATGAGCAACTTCATAATACTGCTTTATATCCTGTGGAAATAAATTGTCTAGTTCTATAGATTGTCTCTTCATATCTTATCCAGTCCCTTTAAGTAGTCTAGTATAATGCCTTTACCTGATTTAACTTCAGTCATAAGCTCCTTAGGTATATAGTTAAAACCTCTTTTTCCTTTGTTCTCTTGCCATCTGTCCCAATGATCTACAACAATATTTCCTTGAATCAAGAATCTCTTATTAAGTTTTTTCATGTAACAAAGAATAAAGCTTGTCTCACCCATGGCTATGGCCATTCTCATATACTCTATTTGATGTGGCTCTATATTCCTAAGTGGCAACCCATTTTCGTTAACTGTCTCCTTGCAATCAAAAGATACTGACATACCACCTTTTACAGTTCCCCTAAAATCCAAAGTACTTTTTTCCTCAGGAAATGCTGATACTATTTTCTTTCCTTGCCTTACTACATTCCATGGAGTACTAATCTTTTGAATTAATGCTATGCCACTATTCTTATAGGCCGTATTGGATAATATGACTTCTTTCTCAAATAATTTCCCCTTGTTGGCCATTCTATGATTTTTAATGTAATTTCCTTTTACTCTGCTCATATTAAAACTCCTCAACTCTCAATACATTTTCAACTAACCATCCTCTTTTTAACAATTTAGGTAAATGAGCTTTCATTCTCTCTTTTGTTATCTGACCATCTTCTTTCATACAGAAATTTAATATCCCTATACCTATTTGTATTGCATCCATAGCCTCCTCAACTATATCTCCTATGTTCTTAGATTTAAAACCAACATCATCACATTCTAAAAAGCAGTTTATAGCTGACTGTACTTCTTTGGCCTCTTCTATTAATTTTTCTCCTAACTTATCCAAATCTAAGTTATCTTTAAACCCTAACTCTTCATTAGAGTGTAATATCGGTATTAAAAATTCCACCTTAATTCCCCCTTATTAACTTGCTATTTTCTTCTGTAACATTGGTACTAATTTCTCTTTACTAAATCTATTTATTAACTTTTCTATCTCCTTAGTCATGCTCTTATTCTTTTTGCCTCTACATTGCACTACTTTCCCATTCTTTACTTCAATGGTGTAGAATGATTTTATAGGATTATTCTTTTGTCTTAAGAATAGTATTATAGATTTGCCTTTGGCCATCTTTTCTATATAGGTTCCTACACAATGATGAAGAGCTTCTCCTTCTCTTATAATTTCCTCTGCACTCTTAGGAGCTATTATCATGTAATCTTTTCTTTGCCAATTATATAGACTAGATATATTATTACTCATATTTTTTATAGCTTTGTCAAAGAGCTCACTTTGATTTTCCTGGACTAACTTATACACTTTGTCATGTTCTTTTTTAAAATCTTTAGGAAATATTACAAATTCACTTCTTATGTCATATCCAAGAACTCTACAGTTTTCTATGTAATCTTTCCAATCTAGGAATTTATCATAGGCATAACGCTCACCAGGTTTACAAAATGCATTTTTCTTAATGTATTTGATTACTCTGCTTATAGTGGTATATTCGCTGCAATTAAATATATCTAGACTTCCCATGAGTTGATTCCCTATAAACCTTATCTGTTCATCACTAATTTTTATATTTCTTTTCTGAGATTCTTTGATTATCATAAGTTCATCATCGTTTACATTAAGTCTTTGTAGTACTGGCATATACTCTTTGTCTACTCCTAATACTTCTTTTATAGACTTCCCTTTTAGATTTAATTTTGAGTAGCTATATTCTTTTACTATATGACCAACCAAGTTATATAATTTAAGTTTTACTAAATACTCAATGACTGGATATTTTTCATATTTTCTTAAGTACTCTAATGCATCTACCTTATGGCCTGGCTTATGCGTTATAAATTCCTTTAGTGCACAGTACTGATATTTTGTTCCTCCTAGAACATCTTCTAAATTCCTATCATATACAGCTGCAGTATATAGTCTTTCATATTTGCCAAGACTATCACACCATCTCATTTCTCCTGTTTGCTTAAAATCTGCCCATTCATAGGCTTTGGTCCTACCCTC
Source organism: Anaeromicrobium sp. (assembly GCF_025210435.1). Classification (GTDB taxonomy): domain Bacteria; phylum Bacillota; class Clostridia; order Peptostreptococcales; family Thermotaleaceae; genus Anaeromicrobium. Next base: position 70,172 of record NZ_JAOART010000023.1, on the reverse strand, counting down.
ACTATTTAGAAAAACTCTCTTCATTTCTCCATAGTATAATTTAGGATGTCTGTAGTGATCTCTGTATGTCTTTGATATTGTAAAATATCTCAATAAAATATCTCCATCTACCTTTTGTATTAAAATTGCTTCCCCTGTATCATGTACACCAGTGGCTTTTCCTACTGACTTATACGTTGTAGGGCTACCACAAATACATGTGCCTTTCTGGTTGTATCGTGGTGATTCCACAATAAGATCCTGTTTACAATGGGTACAATAAGCTTTTAGCTTCTTCTTGCCTTTTTTATATTCATAGTAAATGTATCTACTCTTGTACAATGCAATATTTTCAACCCATTCCTTAAAATCCATAGGTACTGGTGGTACATTTTCCATTCTTTTATCAATCTTAGATTTAATGGCTGCATGTCTCTTTCTCAATCTGTTGTGTTTAATCTCTTCTTGTAATTTATATATGGCCTTACATGGATTATCTTCCGTTTTAAGAAAGTCTTTTATAACTCTAGCTGATTCTTGATCAACACATTTAGCATTCTTATACCACACATATCCTGCATATCCTAATAAGCTTTCTATGGCTCCTGTTTTCCATTTCATAGGGCTTGTCCTTAAATCCTGTGTTATATAATCATCTTTGGTTAAGAATACTCTGTAACTGAAATTTACTTGTCTTTCTTCTGGATTAGCTCTATACAGATGTATCATTAAAACTTTATTCTCATTTACTGTCACTTCTTTAGCTGCTAGATGATGTAATTTATCTTCATATTCATAACTATCCCAATCTATATTTAATTCTTCTATTGGCACCTGTGAAAGTAATTTCTTTTTCATTGCCATCCCCCTCAAATAACTTACACTAATTCAAACATTGATACTTGATCTTTGAAATTAATTACTTTTCCATTTTTCTTTTTAGTAAATCTTGTGGTCCTTTTATTAGTGACTGCCTTTTGCTCCACTATCTTTGTCTGAATAATTGAATCAGAATTTTCAACTCTAGCTTTATTTATTGACTTATAATCAAATTCAGTATCATCAGGGTCAAAATACATTGATGCAATTTTATAAACTTCATCATCAGCCATCCAGCCACTTTTACCACTTAATCTTTTCTTTACTTCTTCATAGACATAATTAAAGCAACCTTCTACTTCTTTTTCCTTCACAAGCACTTTTTTTGAAAAAGCTTCGTCTGTTTTGCACCTTGCTATTAAAAATTTAATTATATGTCGTGCCGGTACTCCTACTTTATCCTCATTCTCAAGTCCCTTTTCTAATTTCTCAACTGCAGAGTTAATCATTGAAGATCCCCTTTCCTATAGAACTATTTGCCTCTGACTACATCCAGTAGCTTCCCTTTTCCCATTTCACACTTTATAGCTTGTCCATATGTTCCCATCACTTCTTTAGCCTGGTTTATAAGTTCATTAGTATCTTTTCCTGCTAAGGCCATCTCCGCTACTGCTGTAGCTAATTCATTAGCTTGTTTAAACATGATTATCCCCCTTATCGTGAATTGCATTTCCTAGTTATTTCTGCATTTATCCCACTCTGCCAGCAAATATAATTATTTATTTCCTGTTCCACTTTTTTAGCTTCATATATTTTTCTTTTTCGCTCCAAGTATTTCTCACATTCATCGTGGCAACCTATGTACCTTGCGTTGCATTGATAACAAGGACTACTTACTCCCCTATGGCTCATCTTTGTTCTTCCCCCTATTTCGCACTAATTTTTCTAGTTCCTCAGCCGAATACTTATCCGTTCGTTGCTTAAAATTATGGAATCTATTATTATTACCCTTAGGTTTATTTACCTCAACCCTATCTTTCTTTTTCTCCTTGGCTATCATTTGGGCCATGATTTTATCCCAATTCTTCCTAAGACCACTAGGAGATTGAACTACTGTGCTCCAAAAATCATCTTCATCAAAGATGAATTGAATAATCCGATATACTTCTTCTCTAGTTCTATTATCTTTCTCAAATATAAGTCTCATATCGTTAGACCACTTTTGTAAATCCTTTAAAGTATCCTTAGGAACTCTACACTTAGGATTAAACTCTAGTATTTTTTCTCTTAGGTATATAGCAGCTTTATAGTACGTAGATTTTTCATCATATTTAATTTTTTCATCAGAATGGCTTGAAGGTTCATCCGAATCTTCAACACTATTATTTATATCTATATCTATCTCTTTCTCTAACTCTATCTCTGTGTCACTTTTTTGCACATCTTCGTCACATTGTGACGCTAATAGTTTTTGATCTTTTTCTCTTTTCCTTCTCATCCGTTTAGCTGACTCGGTTTCACTCCCTATCATAGCTTGTGTTTCAGCCATAAAGAGAGTTCCATCATCCCATTTTTCCATAAGCTGCAAATTGATAAATAAATCAGTAGCAACTCTAACCGTATCTATATTAATTCCTGTTATACTAGCTAACATTTCAGGTGTATAAGGAATGACGTTTCTAAATCTAAGTTCCCCTTCTGTTTTGATAGATTTTAATAATAGCTTTAGGTAAAAAATTATATAGTCCTTACCATTCGTCATATTTTCTACTAGCTTAATTTCTTCTCTATCAAAGAAATTATCATGTAATTTTAACCAATAATATCTTTTTGCTTTTGTCATCTTTTCCACCTACTTTACTATCAACTGTATAATTCCAAATATTACTGCCAATACTAAAAATATAATTAAGGTAAAAACTTTCTTTTTCTTTTTAGCTATTGAGTTTAAGCGTGTACCTACACTCGCACGCTCTATACTCAATAGTTTGGGATTACTAAGCATTTAGTGTCCTCCTTAATGTTTTACATTAACATTTACTTTAAAATGGTATTGGTTCATTATCTTCATAAGTAATAGCCAGTTCCATATATTCTTTATTGAACTCCCTTTTGTAAGGTTCAATCTTAAGCTCATCATTTGTACGATATTTGCACTCTCCGCAGGGGTCTTGTCTATCAAATGATATGAGTTCAACACTCTTTAACTTGCACCAGGGCGGAGAAGGCGGAACGACATCACCCCAGGTGCTTTTTCCATATTCAGTTGGTTTGTAAAATATACACATCGAGATTCACCTTCTCCTTTATCTATGTTAGAATGGATGATCGTCTCCATCTTGTACAGTTTTCTCTCCTTCATTTTCTTTTTCCATTAATAACTCCGTGGCTGCTTTTCTTACTACTGCATCAGAAGCTTTATGAGATAACCATTTCACATAGCCAATATCAGATTTATATATTTCTCCTAAAGTTTTGCCTTTGTGCTTACTTCCAAAAGTAATCTTCAAATTCTTGGCATCTGTTACATCCATGTTGTCCATTTGCTCTTGCTGTATAAACTCCCTCATATCTTCAATATCCTGTGTAAATACTTCTGATAAACTTGCCACTGTCAATACTGCATCTACTTGGGCTCTTTTCTTAGCCATTTTTAAAACAGTATTAGCAAGTGTATATGGATCATCATTTTCAATTTTGTACTCTGTATATGGACCATACTTCCCTTCCTTATTCCTTGAAGGTAATGTTTCTTTAGCTATCCCTTCTGGTACATTTTTCTCGCTAACCCATCTATAACGATATTTTCCTTCCATGGTATTACATTGGCCTACACCTTCTGTGATTTTCTGTCCTTTTTTAAGTAATTTGCATTTAAGAGTATATGCAAAGAAACCTTTTTCGTAATTCTCAACTTTTTCTAAAAACTCATATTCACTAGTCAATCCGAACATCATCAATATTTTTTCTGCTCCTGGCTTAAGTAACGTAGGCTTAAATGTTCCAGGTATTACCCCAAAGTCATGATCTTTTTTTAAAGTACTCTGTACTGCTACTTGTAACTGAGTTATTTTTCTCATAGTACCTTGTATGGCTGTAACATCTATATCATCTATGATTGATATACTTCCACCTACGGGTTGTAATTCTCTTACGTTTTCCATATCTTAAACCTCCATCTCAAATTTATAATCTCTCTGAACTATTTCTAGGCCATCAAATACCTCTCCAGTATCTTTCACTATCTTCTTAACATCTGTCTTAGAGAATTTCTCCACTATCTTGATCTTGTCAGGGTAATTCTCTTTAAGCCATGCTATTGTCTTTTCCTCATGGAACTTAAACTCTGGCTGTTGTTTTTTAAGCCTAATTATTCCGTGTGGCAATTTCATACTTCTAACTTTTTCATCCTCTGCATTGACACTTCTCATGTACTCTTCAAGCAATCCTTTGAAGAAATTAATACTATCCTCAGCTTTCTTATTCTCATCTTCTCTCCATTTATTAATCCTCATTATCTCTTGGTCTGCTAATGTATTATTATCCTTAATTTCAGCTTGTAAGGCTTGTACCTTTCTTAAGCACCATTCAACTTGGCCCTTATCTTCAACTCTAAACCCTTCTCTCATTTCCTCTTGCACCTTCTCAAACTCATTTATCTCTAATACTTGTAATTTATTCATGCTTTATATTCCCCTTTCAACTTTTTTTAGGTCTTCCATGGCCACTTCTAAAAAATTATTAGCCACATTTAATTCAATTTCTTTATTAATTGGATCACTATTCGCAGTCGCTGATTTAATATATTTCTTAACTACCTCTAACTGATTTAATACATTTTTACTGTTAAGTTCTAACCGTGCTACTTTTTCTGATAATGTAAGTGTTTTATCTAAATCTTTAGCTAATAACTCATTCACGACTTGTCCCTCCCTTGCATCTAATGAAGGTTTTGTATATAATTTGATTACTAGTATTTTTTATAGGCCACTATTATGCAGTTGCAGCTGCTTTGTGGTCTTTTTCTAATTTCTTAGAAAACTTTACAAACTTACCATTTTTACAGATTGCAATTAATCCTGTTTGCTCATATAGTCTTTCTAATGTTTCCACACTAATCATTTATTCCACCACCTTTCTAGTTAACTCTATGCTTTATAGCCAATTCTTTAACTATGACAATATATATTTCTTTAAGTCTTGGATCATTTGCTATTACATCTAAATTATTAAGGTTGTCCACCTTACTTTTTGCCATTCCATTCATCATAGCTCTGCTCTGTAAGTTCTTAAGTCTTATACTTAACTTACATTTAGCTCTTTCCTCTAATGCTTTATATGCCTGTTCCTTAGGTGTTCTGTAATCTCCTAATTTCTTAGAAATTTTATTAAGCATTAAGTTAGTTTGCTTTCTCCACTCTGCTTTTGGATTAATCTCTATAACCTCTCTTATTTCCTTTACTTCATCCATAGCAGTAGCAGCTATCTCTTTAACTGTATTAACTTCCAACTTCAAATTCTTCATGGCCTGGGCTTGCATTATAATTAAATCTTCCATGCATTTCGGTTGTCTTTCTTCTTCTAGTTTTTCTATGTAGTGTATTAATTTATATCTAATTCCAGCATTGTATCTAGCACCTAGCTGTAGAACACCTTTTTTATTCAGCTTGTAACATGGCAACTTTCTTCCAGTAACATCTTTGTATTCACTGGGCTCAAAAATGAGCTCAGCTCTTAAGCCTTCACTTTCTATTTGTTCAATTTCATTCTTAATATCTCTTATAACATTCTTATGCTCTTTGCCCGTCATTTCAGCTATCTCTAAACTTGTCATAGTTGCTTCTTGCTCATTTAATTTTAAAAATTTCATCTTTTGTTCTTCCCCCTCTCATATTCTCTTTCAATGTATTCTTTAGCAGCTTTTCTCTGCTCATATGGGAGTTTATTTATTCTGGCTATTATTATGTCTGCTAATGCTTTAGTTTTTAGATTTTCCGCATATTTCATATCTGGAATATTCATAACAACTTTGATTTTTGGTTTAGCCAATTCTACTCCCTCCCTTTGTAAACTTTATGTTTTATTCTGCTTGTCATATTCACTACAATTACACTCTACTAGATCCCCTATTTCAACCTCCATTGCACATGCCAATTTACAAAGTAGCTTAACTGATATGTTTCTCTTGCTACCTCTTTCGAGTTCATCTAAAAATGATCTTGATACTCCGGATTCTATAGAAAGTTTTCTTTTGCTAAAATCTTTCTGTGTTCTAACTTTTTTTAGAAGTAATTTCAATGTTATTCATCTCCTGCTTTTTTATTGCCCCCTTTCTAGAGTTCGTTTCTCTCTGCTCCTCTGTTTTTCCAATATTTACTCATTTTTTACCTATATGCATGTGGTAAACTATATTTAAGCAGTTGTCTTTATCAACTTACCGTTGACTGTATCCATAAAAAAAATTTCATCTACAGTTGCTCCAAAGAAATCTGCTATGGTTTTTGCTTCATCTAATGTAAATGGAGTTTTGCCATTTTCTTTAAAGGAATATGTATTGGTTCCTATACCTAACATTTGTGCCAAATCACTTTGATTTATACCTACTAACTTTCTATAGGCTTTCAAACTTTTGTATTCTTTAGCCATACTTTCATCACCACCTCGGTCAACTTTATGTTTACTTGATATATTTACAGTTTAGTCAACTTTTTGTTTACTGTCAATAGTATTTTTACTTTTTTTCTAAAAAAATATTCATTTAGTTGACAATCATTTTAAAAAATCAACTAATTGTTTATAATTGACTTAAGGAAGGAGTTTTAATTATGTTGACAATTGGTAATAGAATAAAGGAATTAAGGTTAAAAAAAGAATATACTCAGCCCCAATTAGCTAAGTATATGAACGTTTCTAAGCAAACAGTATCTAATTGGGAAAAAGAAAATAGAATTCCAGATGCTAATACATTAAAAAAATTATCTTGTTTCTTTGATGTATCTGTTGATTATCTTTTAGGGATAGTGGATGATCCTAATCATATAAGAGTTTCAGGAGATAAACTTCCTGAAGAACTTAGAGATATCGGTATTGAGTATCTAACTCTTGCTAAAGAAATGCAGGATAAAGAAATCCCCCCAGAAGATGTCAAGAAAATTTTAGATATTTTAAAAAAACACACATAAAAAAATAACAACTAGATCTTATTAGACCTGTTGTTATTTTTTTTATTTATAATAATTTTATTATTTATTTTTAAATCTACTAAATATTCTATATCTATATTTTTTTCAATTTCTTTAATCTCTATTTTCTTCATAAGTTGCCCCCTTTGTTCGAACCCCGTCGAACATACGTTCTTTTTTATATTATACTACTTCCATTTATTTCTTTCAACGTTAAATTTAACTATATTAATATTATATCCACTTTATACAAATTCTTTTAAATTTCACTTATCTTTTTTTAGCACGTGCTTGTTTTTTATTATATATTTCCGTTGTGTCCATTGCAAATACTCAGTTTATGTTATTGTAAAAATAACGATACAAAATACAAATAACACAAAAATATGATTCTATAGGCCTACTATATATATTATTGTAGCAGAAAAAATGGACGCTATAGCGTTATCGTTCGTCTTTTTCTTGCATATTTTGACAATCGATTTATAGCAATAAAAAAACTACTGTTTTTAAGCATTAAGAACAGACCTAGTAAACTAGGGAATCATTTTATTGATTACTCTCTCCTCAAAATGCTTAACAAAACAGTAGTTATGTTCTATTAAGAATTTCTAAATTCATACATCTTCAGATTTGATTATACATTCATATAATCAATCTATATTACCAGTATTTTTATACTGTAATATCCTCCTCAAAGGCATTTAAACAATGCTTTTTTGCACCAGAATATCATCCTCCGTAATTACACTCTCATACATCTACTTTAATTTACAACACTTATTATGTTGTAAATTTCTCCTTTAAAATACATACAATCAATATTCTTATTTAATTATAGTTTTCTACTTTAAAAATGACTAGCCTGAATATATATCCATAAAAATATTATATCATATGATATTTTTGTAAATCAATACCATTTAATATATTGTACAACTTATAACTATAACCTTATTAACGATCTTTCATTTTAAGTTTTTATAATCCATTTTAGATTAAACTTACAATTTTCTACATTTAATGACTTTTCATGGTGCTATAATCTACTTAGAAAAGGGGGAATTACCAATGGATAAAAACTTAATAAGACCATGGTATTTAAATACTTGGTTTATATTTTTATTAGGTATTTTTAGCTTTCTTATTATACCTGCACCTATCTGTATAGCGCTAATTGTCAAACAGCATAAACATGATAAAAGCTTTTGTAGCAATTTAAGAAGAAATATAGAGAAAGAACTTGATGAAAAAGCTAAGCAAATAATTAATACTGCTAATATAGAATCAGAAAAAATAATCAATAATGCTAATGCAGAAGCTAAGCAAATAACTGAATCATTACAAAAAACAATTCAGGACAAAACAAATGCAGATGAAAAATTAAATACCTTAGTTATCGAGATTGAAAAATTAGAAAAGAAAGAAGCATCGTTAAGTAAAAAAGTAACCAATTTACAAATAGCTCAAAAGTCAATTACTAGTTCTGTAAAATACTACAGGCAATATGGCGAGTGTGAAGAATTTAATACAAATATATTGGACTTAGTTTACCCTACAATTATATTACCTACACACAGCATGGATATAAAAGCTCTAAGAAGTAGATCTAAAACTATACAAAAGCAAATTGAAAAGTTATTGATTGAATATGATAAAAGGTACACCACAAAAGCCAATAAATCTATCTACTCATTGATGACTATAGCTCTACAATCAGAGCTACAAAATATTCTTTACAACTTAAAATATGATAAAATTGATAACGCAAAAGATGCTATAGAAAAAATGACCAATAAATATCTTACAATCGCAGGAGATGGTAACAAAAGCATATATGGTACTCTAGTTAAGTTTATCGGTGAAATTCAAAGTCATTTTATGGACTTAGTTGATACAGAATATGAATATTATACAAAAAGAGAAAGAGAAAAAGAGGAACAAAGAGCCTTAAAAGAACAAATGCGTCAAGAAGCTGAAGAAAGAAAACAGCTTGAGAAGGAACGTAAGAAAATTGAAGCTGAAGAGTCAAAGTATTCAACTGAAATCTCCACAGTTAATGAATTGATTCAAAATGAAAAGGACGATAATAAATTAAAGCAATTAGAAGAACGTCTAAAGCTTCTAGAATCACAATTAGCACAAGTTGAATCTAAGAAAGAAGAAATCGTATCTTTACAAAATGGAAAAGCTGGTTATGTTTATATTATTAGTAACATCGGTTCTTTTGGAGACGAAGTTTTTAAAGTAGGTATGACTCGTAGACTAGAACCTATGGATAGAATTAAAGAGCTTGGTGGTGCTAGTGTTCCTTTTTCTTTTGATATCCATAGTTTTATTTTTTCAGAAGATGCACCAGCATTAGAAAATAAGCTTCACAAAATTTTAGACAGTAATCGTGTAAATAAAGTTAATCTTAGAAAAGAGTTCTTCAGAGTTTCAATTGACGATTTAGAAAATATAACTAATGAAATAGATCCTACTGCTGAATTTAAAAGAAGTATTTTAGCCCAAGAGTATAGGCAGTCTCAAATAATGACTGAAAAAATTTCTAGTACAAAAGTTAGTTAACTATCTCTTTTGTATATACTATAAACATGTTTTAGAATAAAAACCACTGGATTAAAGTGGTTTTTATTTTCTTCTTAAAAAGTTATATAATGGTATTATTACAAACTAGAAAAGGTGATGCAATGAGAATAGCTATATATTCTAGAAAATCCAAATTCACTGGTAAAGGTGAATCCATTCAAAATCAAATTGAACTGTGTAAAGAATATGCAAATAAACACTTTGAAGTGGAAGAAATATACATATATGAAGACGAAGGATTTTCTGGTGGCAATACAGATAGACCGGAATTTAAAAGATTAGTAAAAGATCTTACTAAAAAAAAGTTTGATACTTTAATTTGCTATAGATTAGACCGTATTAGTAGAAATATCTCTGACTTTTCCTCTACCATGGAACTACTTGAAGAACATGATATTAATTTTGTATCTATCAGGGAACAATTTGATACCTCTACACCTATGGGTCGTGCCATGATGTACATTACTAGTGTTTTCGCTCAATTAGAACGAGAAACTATAGCTGAACGTATTAAAGATAATATGCACCAACTAGCACGCTCTGGTAGATGGTTAGGTGGTAAAACTCCTACAGGTTATGAAAGTGAATCTATAATATATCATGATGAAAATTTAGTACAAAGAAAAGCTTATAAACTGACTTCCATTCAATCAGAATTGGAAATTGTGAATATGATTTATGATAAATATTTAGAGGTTCAAAGTCTTACTCAATTAGAGAGCTGGACCTTAGAAGAAGGAATCAAATCCAAGAATAATAAAAACTTTGATAAAAGTGCATTAAAATTAATTCTCACTAATCCAGTTTATTGTAAGGCTGACAATCTAGCATATGAATATTTTAATAATCTCAATGCGGAAATGGCAGCACCCTTAAGTGACTTTGATGGAACCAGTGGGCTTATGGTTTTTAATAAGAATAATGTTAAAAGAAAAAAGAAAGTATCTAGAAAAGATGAATCTGAATGGATAATTGCTGTAGGTAAGCACAAAGGTATAATAAATTCTAAGGATTGGATTACAGTTCAAAATATGTTAAAGGCTAATAGTAAAAAAGCTCCTCGGACTGGTACAAGTAAACATGGTCTTATAACTAGATTCCTAAGATGTAAATCCTGTGGTTCTAAAATGAGAATCTCCTATAGGAAAGTCGATGGAGAAGTTAAAAATTATTACTACAAATGTCTCCTGAAAGAAAGATCCAGAAAGTCACAATGTGATATCATTAACTTAAATGGGTCCTTAGCAGATCAGATTGTGATCAATGAGTTAAAGAAAATTTATTCCAATAGAAATAATTTAATATCTGAACTATATAATAGAAAGAATAATATAAAAGAATTATCTAAAACACAAGGTTCTGCTAAAGATAATTTAGAGAAAGAAGTTAACAAATATAAAGAATCTATTAATAATTTAACTCTACAGTTAGCTGAAAGTGACAGCTCTATTGCTTCTAAATATATAATAGAGCAAATTGAAAATTTCCATAAAAAAATCACTGAAATAAATACTAAACTTCAGGAGCTTGATGAAGAAAAAGAATCTACGTTCATAGAGCAAATGAATGTAGACTTACTTGAAGAGTCAATCCATAAACTTATAGAGAATTTTCATAACATAGATTTTAATGAGAAGAAATCTTTATTAAATCAAATAATTGAATATATTCACTGGGATGGAGAGCACTTAGAAGTTACTCTCTTAGGCCAACGTTAAAGACAAAGTCACTATTTTCCAATAGTGGCTTTTTTGTGTATATGGCAGAAGCTATATCCATGGCAGACAGAGTAATTGTACTAACTAATAGACCTGCCAGTGTAAAAAGTATACATGAGATAAAATTCACCCTAGATACTAAGCGTACTCCTCTAAGTTCTAGGGAAGCTCCCGAATTCAAAGATTATTTTCAAGGCATATGGAAGGAGCTGGATATACATGTATAGTAAAGAGCATATGGAATTTCTAAAGAAAGTCAAAAATAGAAAAATACTAATCAGAGTCACTCAAATTTTAATACTAATATGTATTCTAACCCTATGGGAAATTGCAGCTAAATTTAAGTTAATAGATACATTCTTAACTAGCTATCCCTCTGAGATATTTACACTATTTGTTAAAATGATCAAATCTGGAGCCTTATTTAATCATGTACTAATAAGTACTACAGAGGTAGTAATAGGATTTACCTTGGGTACTATACTAGGAACATTGGTAGCCATAATCCTTTGGTGGTCTGATTTTTTATCAAAGGTATTAGATCCCTATTTAGTAGTATTAAATGCTCTGCCTAAAACAGCCCTAGCTCCTATTATTATCATATGGGTTGGTGCTGGTATATCTGGTATCATAGTTACTGCCATGATAGTTTCTATTATAGTTACTATACTTGGAGTATATGGAGGATTTAAAGAGGTTTCTAATGATAAGATAAGGATGCTTCAAACCTTTGGTGCTAATAAGTTTCAAGTACTTCAAAAGGTAGTTATTCCATCTAGTGTACCTGCTATTATTAATGCCTTAAAAATAAATGTGGGCCTTTCTTGGGTTGGTGTTATAGTAGGCGAGTTTATAGTATCTCAGGCTGGAATTGGATATTTGATCGTATATGGAAGTCAAGTATTTAAGCTAGATTTAGTCATGATGAGTGTATTTATATTAGCTATACTTGCAGCCTTAATGTATCAATTTGTTGCTTATATAGAGAAGAAATTAATTAAGAATAATAGATGGTTATAAAAAAACTTCCTATCTATAGGGTTGATCCTATAATAGGAAGTTTCTGTCTCTTTAAAACTTAATTTTTAAAATATATAAAATTTGCAAAATGCCTATTATTAAAACCTTTGAACAAATAAATATTCCAAAACAAGTTATTTACATACTAACTTTGAGACAAACTAATTATTGTCTCTTCACTACCAAATTCTTAAAATCTATAACAATATGCTTCTCACACATAAAATCCACACCTAAAATAGCATCAAATCCATAATTTTCTCTAGTTATACCTAGTTGTATAGTAAAATCCCTTAATGAAAATTCTCCAATCTCTATATTTGAAACAATTTATTCATAACACAGTTCACTTTCTCCACCCACTCCATACATACGTCTTGCTTTTCCTTTAATAGGATCGATAAATAAATCTATATCTGCTACTGCATCTGTATCAAGTATGGTGTTTGAAGATCCTGTATCTATCAAAACATTTCTAAGGTTTTTTTCTTTACCTTTATATTTTATTGTTATTTCTACTATAGGTAACCCATCCTCCATACGGATTTCCATTAAATGTTCCTCCTTCTTACTCCCATAAATCTTTGTTCTATTACTTCAATTTCTTCATTAGAAGTATGAAATATATATAGTTCTCTTGATGGATCACTTAAATGTAGGTTTTTATATTCTTTCCATGCATCTTGAGAATTAGTATGGTCGGATATTACTGCCATATCTTTAACAATTCTTTTGTTATCTACAGAATTAGCTTTTAATGCCTCTACTAATACCCATTTGTCAACATATTGACTTCTCACGTCATTCCATTTCATAAGTTTACCTCCACTCTGGAAGATTTATTTATTGCTTTTATTATACCATAATTTCTTTATCTCAATACTGTGACTTCCTATCTTTTCCTATGCAAGCACAAAATCAGAAATTATATCTCCGCCCCAAATATTTAGACGTTCTTTCTTGGGTTAGTGTTATAGTAGGTGAGTTTATAGTATCTCAGGTTGGTATTGGATATTTGATCGTATATGGAAGCCAAGTATTTAAGTTAGATTTAGTTATGATGAGTGTATTTATACTGGCCATCCTTGCAGCCTTAATGTATCAATTTGTTGCTTATATAGAGAAGAAATTAATTAAGAATAATAGATGGTTATAAAAAATTCCTAGTATATACTAGGAATTTACTATTTCATAATTATTTATGTATCAGTGTAACTCTCCCTTGCTCTCTTACCTTTTTAACTCTATTTTACATCTATTAATTCTGTTTTTTTTCAATTTGTTCAATTCATATTTTTCATATTGCTTTATGTCGTCTTTTAATGATATGAATAGTGAATAGCACATAATTAATACTAAAATACCAAATGGTAACCCAGTAATAATAACAACCCCTTGTAATGTACTTAATGCTTTCGTTCCCCCTAGTACTAAGACAGAACCTGCAATAAGACCTTCCATTACTGCCCAGAAAATCCTTTGTACTTTAGGAGAATCTAATTTGCCTCCACTAGTTAAATTATCTACCACCAAAGAACCTGAGTCACTACTTGTAATAAAGAAAAGTATAGTAGCAACCATTCCTACAAATGATATGATTCCTTGAAAAACCTTTGAACTTATCAAGTTTGCGATCATTGCAAATAAAGCCGTAGCCACATTTGAATTAACTGCGTTTACCATTACACCATCATTTATATCGTTAACAAAAACACTTGTAGCACCTAAAATTGTCATGGCAAAGAAGATAGCAAGAGAAGAACAGAAAATAGTTCCTATTCCTATTTCTTTAATTGTCCTACCTTTAGATATTCTTGCAATAAAAATACCTACAAATGGTGTCCATGCAATCCACCAAGCCCAATAAAATATAGTCCATGCACCTTGCCATGCTATGTCAGCCTCAGTAACTCCTAGGAAAATTGAAATCTTAACAAAGTCTAATATATAAGCTCCTACACTATTAAAATATGTTGAAAATATAAAATACGTAGGTCCTAATATTAAAATCCCAAATAAAAATACACCCGTTATATAAAAATTAGCTTCACTAAGGAATCGAATTCCCTTTGAAATTCCGCTAACCACAGATAAAGTTGCTATAAATGTGATACAAATAATTAATATAATTTGAACTTGGTAACTCATAGGTATTCCAAAGATATAATTTAATCCCGAATTAATTTGCTGAGCACCTAACCCTAGAGAAGTTGCCAATCCAAACAAAACAGATAATACTGCTAATGTGTCAATAATATCTCCCCATATTCCAAATATTTTTTCTTTTAGAATTGGATAAAACAAACTTCTTAACGAAAGGGGTAGACCCTTGTTATATGTGAAATAACCTAAGGCAATAGCAACTATTCCATATACAGCCCATGCATTAAATCCCCAATGTAAATACATAATCTTAAAACCATCTATAACTGGATTATCTCCTGCAAGCCCCATTGGTATTGACTGCATATGATAAATAGGTTCTGCTACCCCAAAAAAGAATATTCCAATCCCAATCCCTGCACTAAATAGCATAGAGTACCATGAAAAGTTAGAAAACTCAGCTTTGGCTTTAGGCCCACCCAATTTAATCTTACCGAATTTAGAAAAGGATAAATATAGAGTAAATATTAGTGCAAAATTAATTGTAAATGCAAAGAACCAATTATACTTGGTATTTATATAGGATTTAATCCCATTAAACACCTCTGCCGATTCATTTGGCTTAGCTATAGTAAATATAATGAATCCTAACACTAAAATTGTAGATACCATTGATACAAACAAATTCATGTCAAATCCGTATTTTGTGAAATTCCTGTCGTGTAACTTTTTAGTTAAATCAATATTATTCATTTTTCCTCCTTATTATTAGATATTTTCTTAAGGCATATGAAAGAAATAAACTAGTCAGATCTCTGAGGAATTTGGATTATTTTCAAGGCATGGTAAGCGAGCATATTAAACATATGTAAGAGACACCATAACGAAGAAAATAATTCAAATAACCAGTGAAATGACTAATTTATTTTTTGAATATGCCTTAAATTAAAAAAGCACTCTAACTCATATCTTTACGATAAGAGTTAGAGTGCTTAAGTTTCGCATAAAATGCTCACATTATACCATTAATATAGTATAGTTCATTACCTATAAAATAGATCCTAAACAAGCCCCAGTTCTTTAGTCTGTTGATTTTCGAAATTACTTTCGCATAAATACGTGAATTCGTACAAAATCTGCATAGTCTTAGAAGACTCTAGCATATCTCACCTTGTTCACAAGCTATTAGTAATTTTTACTTCTCCTATTTATGTGCTTACCTAATAATAACATATTTATATATATTTTACAAATTTTCAAATTTCATGTAAATTCGAACTTTGTTTTAACACAAAATAATCCAAGGACATATAGACGGTATGTTTTGCCTAAACGAATACCATTACTGAACCTACTTCTTTATAGGGCACTTTATTCCAGCTAAGAAGATTACAAAAACTACAAATTATTTTAATCTATAAAATAAGAAATCTATATACATCTATTATCTCAAGTAAGATTGAATAAATCTTCCAAGATTTTCTGCTATATACTCTGGTCCCTTTTGTAGTTCTTGTACATGGATCTGAAGATTTGTCTTTGTTTCGTCCATGTCAAAGACTTCTGCAAACAGCCCCTTTAAGCCCCTTGCTTTTCTATCGATTTCAAGCCAAAGTCTAATTCCATCATTGTAGATTCCAAATACTACTTCTAATTCATCTAAATGGCCTTTGAACATACCTGATACTGGTACAAATTCAAATTCTTGAACAAATTCCTTTTCACTGTTAGAATTGATATATTCGTTTTCCACCTGTCTTACTCGAAAACCAAGAATTTGAATGGCATTTAAAACTACCTCCATATATGGATGGGGCAATACATTTATATAGTCCTCATCCGTTGGGTCAAAGGCCCTTTTTATATCTAATCCTGTATAAATCCAAACTTTCGTCTTACCTGCTGTTATAGGCACATCAGGGGATAAGATAAATTGAAATGGTATATTAGCCTGTTGATTTGGCTGAATTACTTCTCCAATTGGAATAGTAATCTTTTGAACCGTATCTGTCAATGTATATTCATCATCTCCTGATTCTTTTTTATATTCTGTTTGAACCTTAAGATAAATATTATCTATTTTCTGTTCTACTTTTCCACCTTTAATAGAGATTCTTCCTGTCACAGGAGATCCTACCTGTACCCTATCATTATCTAAAATAGTATCAACCTTAGAACTTCCTATTCCCATACTTGCCATTGCATTTTTAAAAAAACCCATTTGTCATACCCCCTTCAATATACTGGAAATTTCCACATATTCATTCTACATGCTTTTAATACAACCGTCAATTCTAGGCCCATTTTCATAAAACAAATCCTAGCATAGGACATTAGTCGCTAAATACTAGGATTCTTATAACTTTATTCATCTACACTTTCTAACAGTTCCCTAACATAAGTAGGTAGAGCAAAAGAACCTACATGCAAATCCGTATTATAATACTTGGTTTTTAACCCTAAATCATTCCACGCCTTCACCTTTATATCTTTAACAGGGTCAAATTTTTTAGAAGCAAATCCAAATAACCAGTGACCAGATGGATAGGTTGGCATGTGGAATTGATAAACTTTGCTTATTGGAAATAACTTCTTTATTTTCCTATGGGCCCTTTTCATTTCATGTGCATCCCTATCATAGTATGGACTTTCATGTTGATTAACTAATATGCCCTCTTCTGATAGAGCTTTTAAACAATTATTATAAAATTCCTCAGTAAATAATCCTTCCCCTGGTCCTATAGGATCTGTTGAGTCAACTAGTATTAGATCATATACGTTATCCGTATTTTTAACAAACTCTAATCCATCTTGAAAATATAGATTTACCCTACTATCTTGTAATTTACATGCAGTTATGGGTAAATACTTTTCACAGGCCCTTACAACTTTTTCATCTATTTCAACCATATCTATTTGTTCAATAGTATTGTATCTAGTAAGTTCCCTTACTGTACCACCATCTCCTCCACCTATTACTAATACTCTCTTAATATTTGGATTAGTAGCCATAGGTACATGGACAATCATATCATGATATATAAATTCATCCTTTTCATTAACCATCATTAGTCCATCTAAAGTAAAAAATGTTCCAAATTCCTTTGATTTAAAGAAATCTATTTTCTGAAATTCACTTTTCTCTGAATGAATTTGTTCTTCTACTTTTATTGAAAATTTAGCATTCTTAGTATGTTCTTCTGTGTACCATAATTCCATTTTATTTCCTCCTATACGCCTAGTACTTTAATCCAATTCATTTCTGGATCTTCAGTTCCTGTTAATATACTACCCTTTTCCTTTAAATACATTATATATTCTATCATTTCACCATCTATTCTTTCCCCTGGTGATACTATAGGTATGCCTGGTGGATATGCCATTATGGATTCCCCACTAATCTCTCCCACACTATCTTCTAGTCTAACTCTTTTTTTATTTGAATAAAAGGCATCCCTAGGAGAAACTATGACAGAAGGAGTTCTGAAATTTAATTTCATGGGGGCTTTTCTTTCTTTTTTGTATTTGCGTTTAATATCTTTTAACCCTTTTATGAGTTCATCTATATTTTCCTTAGTATCTCCCACACTTATTATGGCTAATATATTATTTGAGTCACCAAATTCTACCTGTATATTATATTCATCCCTTAAAATATCATATACTTCTATACCTGTTAATCCTATATTTGTAGTGTTTATGGAAAGTTTAGTTTCATCAAAGTCATAAACTGAATAGTCGTCTATTAATTCCCTGCTAAAGGCATAATAGCCTTCTATCTTATTTATCTCATTTCTTCCATATATACTTAGTTCTCTCACCCTATGAAAAATATCTTTTCCTTCAGTGGCTAACATTTTCCTAGTTATATCTAATGAGGTCATGAGTAAATAGGAAGCTGAAGTAGATTGGGTTAAGTTCAATGTGGTTTTAATAGTTCCCTTATCCACTAGACCATTATTACTCAATAAAACTGAACTCTGAGTTAAAGACCCGCCCGTCTTATGTAGGCTAACAGAGGATATATCTGCACCTACCTTCATGGCCCCATTTGGGAAATCATCGCTAAAGTAAAAGTGAGTTCCATGGGCTTCATCCACTATAGTAACTAATCCATGTTTTTTTCCAAGACTTATTATTTTTTCTAAATCAGAAACAATACCATAGTAGGTTGGGTTTATGACAAATAATGCCTTGGCATCTGGATTTTCCTCTATTGCCCTTTTATAACTTTCTACAGATATTCCTAAAGATATTCCTATACCTTCATGAATTTCTGGTTGCACATAGATTGGATGGGCCCCACTTAATATTAAACCATTAATTGCTGATTTGTGAACATTCCTTGGAATAATAATTTTATCCCCTTGATGACAAACACTCATGATCATGGCCTGAACTCCAGCAGAAGTTCCATTCACTAAAAAAAATGAGTTATCACAAAAAAAGGCTTCTGCCATTAATTCTTCTGATTCCCTTATAACGCCTATGGGATTTCCAATGTTGTCTAGAGGTTTCATGGAATTAACATCTGCTTTTAAAGTCTTTTCACCTAAAAACTCCACTAACTCCTTATTACCCCTTCCCTGTTTATGACCAGGTACATCAAAGGGAATTACATTTTTTTTACTGTATTCTAATAGGGCTGTATATAAGGGCGTTTCATATTGATTTCTTTTCATTAATCATCCTACCTTTAGCCATAATATTTATTTTTCAAGGTTAATACCATAAAATATCTCTGTCATTTCCCTATTGAGCTTTTCAATTATTTCATCCTTTTTATCAATTGACAACTCTGATTCAGCTTTTTCGAATAGGTAATTATCCAGATCAATATCCTTAAGTTTCATTTTTGTATGGAATATATTAGATTGATAAATGTTCATATCTATTAAACTATATCTCTTTATAGTTTCATCTTTAATATAGTCTTGTATGGAATTTATTGAATGGTCTATAAAATGTTTTTCACCATTTACATCCCTTGTAAATCCCCTTACCCTATAATCTATAGTTATAATATCCGAATCAAAACTGGCTATAAGATAGCTAAGTGCCTTAAGAGGTGATATGGTACCACAGGTTGACACATCAATATCTACCCTAAAGGTACTTATATTATTCTCAGGATGGCTTTCAGGATAAGTATGGACTGTCACATGACTTTTATCTAAATGACCCACAATATTTTCCCTTTTAGGTGTTATTATTCCCTTATTACAAGATGGGTCTAATACATAAAGGGGTACTTCCTCTTCAGATATTAAAAGTGTCACACTAGCTCCTTGGGGATCATAATCCTGTTTTGCCACATTTAAAACACATGCTCCTATAATATTAGTAACATCTGTTAATATTTTAGTTAACCTCTCTGAGTTATACTGTTCATCTATGTACTCAATATATCTTTTTCTATCTTCTTCCGTTTCTGTATAACAAATATCATAAATGTTAAAACTAAGAGACTTAGTTAAATTATTAAATCCATATAGTTTCAGTTTGTTGTTTGTGAGTTTTGGCAATTGGGTCCCTCTTTTCTTTTTTATTAAACTTATTAACATTAGTAATTTAATTGTACCTATTTTCTGCCACATGTCAATTATATTTAGTATGTGTTGCATAAATTAAATGATACAATTTCAATTTAAACTCTTACTAAATCATATTATTTCTCATCTAGACCTTCTAAATTTCCCTATAATATTCATATCTTATGAGATTATAGTATAATTTTCTCACTTCTTTATTGAATATATTATACTATTTAATCCTTTATTAAGTTATT
Organism: Anaeromicrobium sp.; assembly: GCF_025210435.1. Lineage (GTDB taxonomy): Bacteria > Bacillota > Clostridia > Peptostreptococcales > Thermotaleaceae > Anaeromicrobium. Next base: position 49,971 of record NZ_JAOART010000023.1, on the reverse strand, counting down.
TTCCCTTCTTATATTCATTACAAGGGCAAAGGCTATGGTTCCATAGGCTATGAAACTTCTAAAATATTCTCCAAGGGATGAGTTGTTAAAGAAATTTTGACCTGCTTGAGGTGATACTATAAATAATGTGTGAAATAATATGAGACCTAAAAATCCATGCCTTATCTTTGCATCCTTTATGCTAGCCCCTCCTGCTAATAAGGCTGCACTAGAGAAAATATCTGTATTTAAATGTCCCGTATAGACATTTAGCATACCTATATTTTGTACATAAAATAGCTGTCCTAAAGAAGCTATTATGGTAGATAATATGATAACTTTAATTCTAACCTTATCCACATCTATTCCCAATGTTTTAGCCTTCTGGGAGCTTAGTCCAAGGGCTTTTACCTTTTGGCCAAATTTCGTATTTAAAATATATAATACAAATCCTCCAAATAAAAATACTACTAATATCATAAAAAGTGATATGGTTACTCCATTTATTTTAAATGCCCATATATTTTCAAGGATATTTCTATAAGCTTGTAAATCTACCATATTTCTAACACCTATACCACGGGTTAATATTATCTCCTCATTTCTTGCTGGTATAACTGTTCCAAATCCTACTAAAAATATTAGTTGGTATATACTATTGGCAAGAAATCCAATTATAATACTAGTTATCATCTCTTTTCCCTTTGCCCTATTAAGAGCCATGCCTATTAAATAACCTAGTACAACTGATAGTATTAAATTTAGGATTATTGTTAAGATGATAGTATATGAACCCGTCATATTAAAATTTAATAGTGTAATTATTACTCCCTGGGTTATCATGGCACCTACTGTAACGGCAAAATTAATTCCCATTCCAGCACGTATGGGAATTATTAGTGCCAAAACCATGATTCCATTTCTTATAAATCTTGTCATCACCTGATTTATGACAAATTTACCACTAAGTCCTGATAATTGTATGCCTATAATTGACAGGATTATAAGTAGTAAAGGGACTATATATTCGTATTTAAATTTATACCCTACCCTTTTCATATGTATATGGCCCCTTTCTTTTAAGTAATGCATAAAGGATTATGGAATTTGCAATAATCATCCTAAATATCTCTGATATTTCAGGAAGTAAGAGTTCATTTGCTATGGGTACTGATAAAAGATAAATACTCTGGAATAAGTAGGTTCCCACAATAGCATAGGATATGAAAGTTCTCCTTCCCATACTTCCACCTATTAAAATGGCAGAAACTGCAGGAAAGGCCATCATAAGGGGTCCATTATAAAGTTCTAAGAATCCATAACTTTGTGCATATACTACAATTCCTATACTAGCTATTACTGTAGACATTATAACTGCCTCTATTCTACTTTTATTTATATCTAACCCTGAAAGATGGGCAAAATCCTCATTTTCACCAATTGCTATAATTCCTCTACCCTTTGTACTTTTAAAGAACAAATATATACAAAGACATAAAAAAACATAAAAAAGTAAAAGTCCAAGGGGAATTTGGATTCTTCCAATGTTTATTACCCATAGATTGTCTAATACACCCTCAAAAAATGGACCTAGGCCAATCCTTGGTCTAAGACCCTTCCCACCTATGGGATATAACATCTTTCTATTTGTAAAGGGGGCCAATGTCCAAAAATAATTCATAAGGGGTATAAAAGAAAATCCTATAAAGGTTCCTGCAATATCTTCCTTTCCCTTCACATTGTTTAGAATTATTCCATATAAAAAACCTAGTATTATTCCTATGATTGAACCAAATAATAGGGCCACTAAAAATCCCATTATGCCTGTTAATTTTAGATTTAATGATATACACATGCCCACTAACCCTGCTGTTATTCCTATTGGAAGCCCAAAGTTCATTCCAACGCCTCCATTTAACATGGGGATTAGGGATAAAACCAATACTCCATTCATGGCAAATTTTATAAGGGATTCATTAAATAGGAGGGTCATATCCATCCCAATAAAATAGGAAGTTATTATCATAATAAAAAGAAATAATCCTATTATAACTTGTGGTCCTCGTATCTTATTTTTCATTAGGCCTCACCCAACCTCTCTCCTGATAATGCTAGTCCAAATTCTGTTTCTGATGCCCCTGGACTGAGTACAGAGCTAATTTTGCCTTCACAAAGTACAACTATCCTGTCACAAACCCTCTTTAAATCATCTAGTTCACTAGATGCTATTATAATAGTGTTTTTATCTTTTGTGTTTATGTTTATTAAACTCTCTAGTATTTTTTCTTTTGCTGCTATATCTATTCCCCTAGTAGGTTCTGATATTAATAATAAATCTGGCTTAGTGGATATGGCCCTGGCTAAACATACCTTTTGCTGATTTCCTCCACTAAGTTCCTTTGTATTTTGATCCTTTGACATACATTTAATCTCAAATTCATTTATATATTTATCCGTATGGACACTAATCTTTTTTTTATCTAAAAAGCTAGTTTTAAAACCTAAAATTTCTTTTGAAAAGCTCTTATTAACTTGATTTGCAGTAAATGTTATATTCTCCATAATAGAATGATCAAGTAATAGTCCATGGGTTTTTCTCTCATCAGATAAAACTACTAATCCATTTTCTATATTTTTCTTTGTATTTTTAGGATTTAAGTTTTTATTTTTAAACCTTACATTTCCTTCTGTATTAAACATTCCCATAAGACCATATGCCAGTGCTAGTTTTCCCTGGCCTGAAAGACTCGTTACTCCTAAAATTTCTCCTTCATAAACATCTAGTGAAATTTCTTTAATTTCTTCCCCTGGCATATGGACTGAAAATCTTTCCAACTCTAAAATTTTATCATTCCCTAATTTTTTTTCACTACCCTTTACCTGTACTACTTCATGGCCTATCATGTGAAAGGAAATGTCCTTAACACTAATCTCTTCTTTTTCGTATGTGCATATGACCTTTCCATCACGAAGTACCATTACCCTATCACAAATTTCTTTCAATTCATGAAGTCTATGGGATACAAATACTATGGATACTCCCTTATTTGACAATTCCCTTATAACTGATAAAAATAGTTTCCCATCCGTGTCATTTAAAACTGCCGTTGGCTCATCTAAAAAAAGTAATTTAAGATTTGTTCTATCAATTTCTCTAGCAATTTCTATAAATTGCTTTAAACTTGTAGATAAATCCTTTACCTTCAAGTCCACATCCACATCTATCCCTAGACTTTTAAGGGCCTCCTTTGAATCTTCTTTATCCCTTTTCCTATGGATTAATGAAAATTCTTCTGATAATATTTTATTAGTTTCTTTATATGTATTTTCCCTTGATAATTTAATATTCTCATGAATGGTCATACCTGGTATAAGGGTAAATTCTTGATGTATCATCCCCATGCCAAGTTCCATGGCACTAAAGGAGCTTTGTAACTTTACTAACCTATCCTCAAAATAAACTTCTCCCACATATCCCCCTGAATCTAAAATAACTTCACTTCCAAATAAAATATTCATAAGGGTACTCTTTCCAGAGCCATTAGCCCCTGCCAATCCTAAAATTTCTCCCCTCTTAATATGGAGGTTTATATTATCCAATACTTTATTTTTCCCAAAATACTTGGTCAAATTTTTTACTTCTATTAATTTTTTCATACTTTTCCCCTTAACTATAGATCTCTTGATTTTAAATTTGTTTTATACAGTAACTTGCCTACAAAGGAAACGATTGAAAATTTTTGGAACCCTGGAACGTCACAACATCCTATGCTACTCCAACATGACACATGAACCTATCTACGAAGATTCACACTTTCGCTTGTGACAAGGACTTGGGTGGAAAAGATTTTCAATAGTTTCCTGAAATAGGCTCACATAAAGGAAGTTTCCAAATGATAAATCTACAAATTTATTCATAATCAAAAAAAGTTTCCACATAAGCAGAAACTTTTTATTCTATCTTCGCAATATATCCATAATGTCCCTTACTTTTCTAAGAGCATCATTAACTTGGTCTCCCGTATCCGATTGTACAAGCGCCAATATATCTGTCATATCTTGAACATTACTTAATATATCCTTTTCTTCTCTAGACTTTAACTTCTTAATTTTTTCATTGGCAGCTATGGCCTTATCTATTTTTTTCCTTCCCTTTCCCTTCACATAAGGTCTTACAACTTCTAATATTTCCACCTTGTCATTGGGTACATTTTCTTTTCCTAAGATTGTTACCTCATCTTGTTTTCTTTCCATATATTTATTTACTGAATCAATCATTCCTACAATATTTTGTCCCCTATCTACTATTGTCCTCATATTTTCCACTAAGTAAGCTTGAGCTTTTTTATCTTTTTTAGAGTTTCTTTTATCTTTCGTGCCTATAATGCCATCTTTATTTAATAGGACATATACTACTAATGGAAGAATCACATCCATAGTAGCTAATTCTCCGATTACATTAGCTACCACATTATTCTGTTTTTTACTAACCGCTTCCTCTTCTAATTCCAGTTCATCCAACTCTAGTTCATCTAATTCATTTTCATCCACATCTATAATATTATTGTTTTCGTCCACCCTTACACCTCCCACACCTGAAGAAACATTACTATATTATATGCCCCTTAGGTGTTTTTTGTGTAATATTAAATAAAAATAAAAGATAGTAGACTTTTATTATCTACTATTTTTATAGATTTGGTGGTTTTAAATTCGTTTTATACAGTAATTTGCCTATAAAGGAAAAAATTTTCAATATATTTTCCTGAAATAGGCTCACATAAAGCAAGTTTATTATTACGAAATATATCTCTTACATTATTAAACTGTTCCTTTATATTTACTTATAATAGATTCAGCTGCCTTAATTCCATCTACTGCTGCTGAAACTATACCACCTGCATATCCACTACCTTCTCCTATGGGATATAGGCCTTTAACATTTACACTTTCTAATTCTTTCGGATCTCTTAGTATTCTAACGGGTGCTGAACTTCTCGTTTCAATAGCTGTCATAACTGCATCCTTAAGTCCAAAACCTTTAAGTTTCTTATCCATTTCCATTAAAGCATTCTTTAATGAATTTACCACAAAATCAGGTAAACACTCATTTAAATTTGTCCATGTTACCCCTGGTCTATAAGATGGAGTTACCTTTCCTGGACCCTCAGATGGTCTATCTAACAAAAAGTCTTCCACTAATTGGGCCGGTGCGTGATAATTACCTCCACCTACTTTAAAGGCTTTAGCTTCCCACTTCCTTTGGAATTCTACTCCCCCTAGAGGATGATCACTTCCAAAGTCTGATTCCATCACTTGAACTAATAAAGCACTGTTGGCATTTTCTTTGTCTCTTTTATATTCACTCATGCCATTTGTAACCACCATATTTTCCTCTGATGCTGCAGCTACCACTACACCACCTGGGCACATACAAAATGTGTATACTCCCCTATCATCTTTTGTCTTATGGGTTAACCTATAGTCAGCTGCCCCTAGTCTTGGATGGTCTTTAAATTTTTTGTATTGGGATTCATTTATTAGTTCTTGAGGATGTTCTATTCTAACTCCTACGGAAAAGGCCTTTTGCTCAATCTTAACCCCATTATCATAAAGAACCTTATAAGTATCCCTAGCACTATGACCTACTCCTAATATGACAATATCCGATCCTATCTTTTCCTTATTATTGACTTGTACTCCTACTACCTTTTTATCTTCTATTAATATATCTGTTACTTTAGCATTAAATCTTACTTGTCCTCCATGTTCTATTATGGAGTTTCTCATATTCTTAACCACATCTTTTAGTATATCTGTTCCTATATGAGGTTTATGTAAATACATTATTTCTTCTGGTGCTCCAGCTTTCACAAATTCCTCTAAAACCTTTCTACATCTCTTATCCTTTATTCTCGTAGTAAGTTTTCCATCAGAGAAAGTCCCTGCTCCACCTTCTCCAAACTGCACATTAGATTCAATATTTAATTTATTATTATTCCATAGGTTATCTATAGTTTTTGTCCTTTCATCCACATCTTCTCCACGTTCTAATATGATTGGATTATATCCCCTATGAGCTAATAGTAGACCACAAAACATTCCAGCAGGACCACTTCCTATTATTATAGGTGAATTTTTTAATTCATCTTCACCTTCCTGGACTTGAATATATTCTAAATTTGGTGATTTATTGATTCCCTTTATTTTCTTTAATATTTTATCTTCATTTTCAACTTCCACATCTATTGTATATACAAAGTATAAATTATCCCTTTTCCTAGCATCTATAGATTGTCTGTATATATGATATTCTTTTATATGATCCATATTAACTCTCAATTTTTTAGATATCTTTTTCTTTAATAATTTAATGTCTTCATCTATAGTAAGTCTTATTTCATTTATTCTAATCATTTTATTCTTCCTCTCAAGTAAATACGCCTTATTTTATTTTCAACATATTATATCATATTTATAAAAAAAATAAGAGAGGATCTCTTTTTCTGAGACACTCTCCCTTATATTAAAATCTCTATTTAAAATAATGTAACTATAAACGAATCGTAGAATACTTTACCTATTGCTAAAGGTGCTATATATTTGATTAGGAATCCCCAAAGTTTACCTAGTGCAAACTTAACTTTGCCATTATTAGTAGCTTCCTTAATGGCGTTATCAACACCCCATACCCAACCAATAGTTATACACGACATAAGTCCACCAAGTGGTAGGAATATATTTTGTGTTACATAATCATATAGGTCAAAGAATCCTTTACCAAATATCTTTACGTCTGCCCATGGTCCTAAGGATAATGATGCAGGTACTCCAACTGCAAATATTACAAAACCTAATGTTAAAGTAGTCTTCTTTCTATCCCATCCCCATTCATCAACTACATATGATACACATACTTCTAGTAATGAAATAGATGATGTTAAGGCTGCTAATAATACTAATACAAAGAATAATAGTCCAAAGAAAGTTCCAAATGGCATCTTTGCAAATACTGCTGGTAATGTTATAAACATAAGTCCTGGTCCTGCTGTTGGTTCAAATCCTAACGCAAATACTGCTGGTAGGATGGCAAATCCTGCAAGTAATGCTACAGCCGTATCTATAAGGGGAATATATACTGCACTTTGTGGTATATTCTCCTCCTTAGGTAAGTAACTTCCGTAGGTAATTATGATTCCCATTCCTAAACTCAACGAGAAGAATACTTGTCCTAATGCATCTAATACTAAAGCACCATTTAATTTGCTAAAATCAGGTTTCAAGAAAAACTCAAGTCCTGCTTCAGCTCCTGGTAATGTTACAGAACGAATAGCTAATGCAACAATCATAACCAATAGGGCTGGCATCATTACTTTACTTGCCTTTTCTATCCCCTCTCCAATTCCACCTAATACTATTACCAGTGTAGCAATCATAAATACTCCGTGGAATACAATAGGCATAACCGGATCAGAAATCATTTGACCAAACATATCTCCAAGGGCTGCCGAGTCTGAAGTATTTAAAGCTCCAGTACAAGTCTTTATAATATAGTTAATAACCCATCCACCTATAACGCTGTAAAAAGATAAAATTAAAAATGCTGTAAATACTCCTATAGCTCCAACCCAAGTAAGCTTTTTGCTTATTTTTCTATAAGCACCAATGGCATTTAATTGTGTAAATCTACCAAGTGTTAATTCTCCTGCCATTAAAGTAAATCCAAGGGTTATAAGTATTCCTAAGTATACAACTACGAATACTCCACCACCATTTTTCCCTGCCATATAAGGGAACTTCCATAAGTTGCCTAGACCAACGGCAGATCCTGCTGCTGCTAGTAAGAATCCTATTTTAGACCCCCACTGCTCTCTTCCATCACTGTTCATACTAAATCCTCCTTGTTGTCTGATGTTTCTTAAAATTCAGAATAAGTTCTTTTTTCTGACATATGAATGTTCATTTTTATAAATGTCTGAGATTCATATGTTTTTTTGGTAATAAAAAAATCTTTCATCCCTAAGCTAATACACATAGCATAGGGGCGAAAGATATTACTCGCGGTACCACCCTATTTTACAACAAAAGTTGCATCTCAAAATCAGGTCAGATTTCTCGAACCCTAGTCATATAACGGTGACAACCGACCACACTTAATTGAACTAACTTTCGGCATGGTAGCTTAGGAGTGATTATTATATACGATCTTGACGTCAATTTCCAGCAACCATTGACTCTCTGTAGACAAGACTTATGTATTTTTCTCTCCGTCACAGCTTTTAAAATTTCGGTGTTTTTTTCCATTTCATGATATATATTCTATAAAGTTTTCCTTCAATTGTCAATATATTTTTAAGTTTTTTTTATATTTTATTTTTCAATATTAGTTTTTAGTATGAATACACCTGTGTGTCCATGTGAAATAAAACCTTTTCCTAGCGGATAAAAATTTTCAATATATTTTCCTGAAATAAGCTCACATAAAAATTGGTGACAGGTGACAGGGAACTGGTAACAGAAAAAGATTTCAATATTCCTTTTTCCACCACCAGTCACCTATAACCTGTTACCAAAAATATAATATAAAATTATTGTATAAAAAAATTTTTCAGTTGATAAATCTATATAGATTTATGAACACTAAGCTTTCTTTATACAGTAACTTGCCTATAAGGGAAACGATTGAAAATCTTTGGAACCCTGGAACGTCACAACATCCTATGCTACTCCAGCATGACTCATGAACCTATATACGAAGATTCACACTTTCGCTTGTGACAAGGACTTGGGTGGAAAAGATTTTCAATAGTTTCCTGAAATAGGCCCACATAAAGCAAGTTTATACACCAGAAATCTATAACTACTATTCTTTATATCTTTATTTTATCTAAGGTTCCTTTAAATTTACTTTCACCCTTTACAGTTACTATACCATATGCAAACTTAGTAGAATCACTTTTACTTACAGCTTTGATTTTATATATACCCTCCACTTCTGGTGCAGTATATAGTCCAAATTCATCTATAGTTCCTCCATTTTCATCTTCTATACTCCAGACTAGATCATCACCTTCATTTCCATGTACAATTCCAGAGAATTGGAATAATTGGCCCTTATCTAGTAGTATTTCAGATGGGTTTATGATTACTTTCACATGTTTCTTTTGATCTATGGCAGATAAGTTTTTATATGCCCACCATCTAAGTCGTATAGTCTTACCTCTTTTTGCCGATTGAAGTCTAATTCCAATCCTAAAAGATCCCTTTTTGGGATATACAAGGGTTCCTAATGAATAAGTGGTTGCATCAGATTCAAATTGAGTCTTATAAAAGACTTCTGATGCTCCGTAATAAATCCTTTCTTCATCTGATATATTATCTTCGTATCCTTCCTCAATGCCCGCATGAATATATACAGGCCCTAATCCTAATCCATGATATATTTCTTCACTCACCATATTTTTACCAAATTTAAAATTATCATTTATTTGAATATCCACAGTTCCGGTTACTATGTTTTCAAATATCAATTGATTTCTAGGCATTTTAAAATCAAATTTAAATTGATTTAATTTATGATTGTAGTTTATATTCACATCTGGAGTTTCATTACAATCTACTATGTCCGTTTTAACATCTGTACTTATATTAAAGGCTGCAGAATCACTATTTATCATGGCTAAATTCTTAATTTGATTATTATTGTATATATATTGATTAAATGGAACATGAATTATTTTTTTTATTAGATAAGTAGATCCCACATGAATAATATCAATTTTACCTAAATATATGTAATCGAAACTTCCCCTATCTATGGTATGATCAATAGTATGGTCATTATATTCTTTTAATAGTCTTTCCTTTTTGTTTTCCTCTGTAATTGAAAATAGGGATTTTAAATCTTCTCCAATTGTATCCTTTTCATTCTCTATTTTTATGATAAACTCTTCCTTTGGAATTTGAAAGGACCATTCATCTCCTATCTTATTATTAGCTATTACTAAGGATTTAATCTGATAAAACATATTATTCCCATCTATTAGTTCCTTAAAATGTACCTTAAATCCATCCTCATCCGTTTCATCTACTGACTTAGCTCCTAAAGAGTTTACTTTGAAATCTAAATCTACTTTTATATTTTTTCTCTTTTTTTCAATTATAGTATATACTTCAAATACTTCCCCTGGATTAAGGAAAGATGGGTGTTTCATCTTAACTATTACCTCAGAGTTTTCATATACAATAAAACTTTTATAACTTATATCTATATTCTTTTTTAAATAGGAGTCTTCTACCTTTTCCTTGATTAATACTTCATAACCTTCTTGAACTCTGTTATATTGATTTATTTCCTGTGACTCTCCTAATCCTCCTGCAACAGCATGTACCCTTTCTTTTCCTGATTCTTTGTATCCTAAGCAAAGATATAAGGATTTAGAATAATTATTGTTGTCAAAACCATTTATTAAGGACAACTTTTGAGTAATAGGAGATGGGACCACAATCTCACGTCCTAATTGATCAATGGCTATACCCGGTTCTATGGATATGGTCTGTTCATCAATCATAACTACCTTTAGACCAGATACAATTCCACTTCCATAAAGAAGCCTATTTAACATATATCTTTTCTCATCATTAAATTTTTGCTCTAACTCAAAGTCCCTGACAGTTAATAATTTCCCATAAAAGTATTTATTCTTTTGAAATGGGTATATTTTAAAATTGCTCATGCACAAATGCCCCCTTATTAATCTAAGTTTCCATTTATATTTAATCTTGTGTATCCATCTAATTGATTTTCCCTATCCTTATCCATTAAAACAGCATTGTATGGCAGCATAGATTTTCCATCTAGCTTCAAATAAGTATATCCTGATATGGACGAATTCAAGCCCACATAACTATGTTTATCTAAAAATATCCATGGTTTTAAGATTATGAAATTGTACTTTGAAAATGCTGGAGATTCATTTTTTAAAATTTTGTCAATCCATTCTACCTCTTCTTGATTTAAATCTTCCTCTGAATTTATGAGTACTGTGTAACTATATGGGTTATTTTCATATAAATTCCCCATTACTTTTTTCAATTCTATATTTTCTTCCCCTTTGTTAATTAAAAAGTTTTCAACAATTATGGGTTTGTGTCCTAAATAAATTTCTAATATATCCTCAATAGCTTTTTTTGTTCCTCTTTTTCTATATAAGTAGGGAGCCCTTTTAATAAGCTTTCTAAGTTTATTATCTTCCCACGTTTGATATATGTCCATTCCGATCCATTTACATAACCATCTTAAAAACTTAGGTGGAGTCGTATCCACATGAAAATAATTAGAAACATAATCTATTTTTTCTTCTATGTCCATGTAAAAGCTTTCAAGTATAGATAAATATCTTTCTAAAAAGTCATCCTCATCAGAAGTACTTTCATATATTTCTGGAAGATATTTTGTATAGGAAGACGTTCCAAAATATGCCCTAATTTTTTTCATTAAAGGAGTATGCAACGCTCTGCCATTTAACTCTATTCTCATAAGGATATACCTACCTCTAGCCCTATGAAATAAAGCTTCCTTTGGATTTACTATTTCTCCCTGCCAAAGTTTTTCAAAATAATTTTCCTTTTCTTCCATGGAAATACTTTCATTATGAATGAAATATTCCATATCATAGGACTTATCTGCCCAAGGGATATTCCTATGATCAAAGGCATAGTATCTAATCCTTATTTGTGTATCCATTGGAATATGAGCATCTATTAAAATCTTATGCCATTTCATATTTTCCTTTTGACTATCTAGTATGGGGGAGTAATATATTCCAGAATTTCTCCTATAATTATTTATGGACCTTATAGATAATTTTTTCTTTATAATGTAAAATACATCATCTATACTTCTTAAATACAACCTATCCCTTTTATCAAATACCATATCCTTAGATTTTAATTTTAAATAAAATACCTGTTCTAATTTCTCATAGTCTTTTATTTTCTCTATACAGAATTGTCCGTTTTTTTCATGGTTTATATGGAAATATCCATTTCTATCTGTGGCCATACACATTATTTTATTCACTTTAAACTCTTTTAATAAAGCCTCACTAAAATTTTTATTAGAAAGTTCTTTTAATGATATGACTTTTACTACTCCATTTAATTTACATCCTATGGCTATTGTTTCGTCTTTACCCATTGCCATAATATATTTTCTATTATTATCTAGGGGCTCTAAAATACCTTTTAAAGAAAATTCTTCTATTTGATTATTTTTAATTGATAATTTTATCAAATTCAAATTAGCCTTTAACAATATGCTATTTCCTTCATAATCCATAGTATAATCTTCTATTTCATCTATATTAGTCCTAATCTCCCTCAAAATTTGCCCTGTTCCTAGACAAAAGGATTTGGTGTAATAATTATGATCTTTGAAAAGTCCATATATTTTATTGTTATCTAATCTAAAATCTATAATATATTTAAATTCATCTATTTCATACATAAGTTCTAGTTTATCTGTTAATATGTCATACTCCCATAGCTGCCCCTTATTATCTATAAAATAAATTATTCCATAATCTTCAGAGGTATAATTTATTATTTCTCCCATATTTGCCTTTTCGTACATATCCACCGTATGGCTAAGAGCATATTTATTCACCTGCATAACTTTCAATCCATCTTCATAAATAATATTCTTAAATAGGCCTCTTTTAAAATCCTCCTCTTTTATTATGGAAATAAATTCTGGGTCCTTATACAACATTCCCACCTCCTTAAAATATAGATTTTGTAACACTAAACTTTCTTTATACAGTAACTTGCCTATAAGGGAAAATATATTGAAAATTTTTGGAACCCTGGAACGTCACAACATCCTATGCTACTCCAACATGACACGTGAACCTATCTACGAAGATTCACACTTTCGCTTGTGACAAGGACTTGGGTGGAAAAGATTTTCAATATATTTTCCTGAAATAGGCTCACATAAAGCAAGTTTATACACCAGAAATCTATAGACCTAATCTATTAGTTCTACATCCACATGACCACAGAAATATATCCCGTTTTTATCCATGTGTATGTTGCCATTTTTATCCCTTTCTATACCTATTCCCTTACCATCTATCCATAACTTTTTCACATATTTTACACCTTGAAATTCATTTATAATTTTAAGTATTTCACTTTTATATAAGGGAGAACCTATCTTATAATCTTTACGTATTTCATCAGGGGTAATAGGAGATAAATATTTTTTTATTCTTTTTTCAAATTCTATTTTATTGAATTTGTTATTATTTTCCGTTGAAATTATGCACTTTACAAAAATTTCCACATATGACGGTTCTATGGGTACCACATTAGTAGTTATTAGTCTGTAATCCTCTAAATAGTCCTTTACTATATTTAATAATTTTTTATCGGGCATAGGGTTTTTCCCCCCCGTATAAGGTACTACTACTATATTAACTGTATTTTCCTCACTAGGTATGGCACGGGCTAAACCTACCCTTATACCTGGTATTTCCCTTACTAATTTCTCATAGTCCCTTACACTAACAGCCCTATGTATCCTCTCAAAATCATCTATTACGGCCTTTTTACCTTCATCAATAGTCATTGGAGATTTTCCCCCTTGACCATGATCTATGTTTTTTATACCTAAATGTTTGAATTCTTCTGTTTCATGTACAAATTCCTTTATTTCACCCTCTTTTACATTTCCTCTTTCCCGATTGGACTTAGATAGACATATGACCCTTATATTGTCATGTCCATCTTCTGGTATATGACCCTTTTCTCCATTTCCAAAGACAATCATTTCATTTTCAAAATCACACATAAAATGATTATCATAGGGTCCTGAGGAAATTAAATTATCAACATAAGTAAAATCTGTCCATTTCATTCCTTCCCTAGTTAATTGACCTACTTGAATAACTAAAGATTGAGGCCTTACCTTGTCCAATTTTAAAACTATCCTTTGATTTGGAAGACCATTTCCAGAACCTATTGTTTTCATATATTTAAATTTTTCTTCATAGGATATTATTCTTAAATTTTCATAAGTATCATCTAAATATAGTTTGCTTATTCCCTTTTCCCTTTCATATATTATCTTATAAAGGGACTCTTCCATGTCTATCCAATATCCATCCCTTTCATATTGGATTATATTAGTTCCATAAATACTTATATAATCATGAAGAATTGTTTCCCTTTTGTTATTTTTTATGTGGGTTATACTACACTTATTATCTACATTTGTAGCCCTAGTAGTATTTAGTTTTATTGTTTCTATTCTAGGTGATACATGGGCACCAAAGTCTTCAACTTGAAACATTATCCAATAGGATGACTCAAAACTCATATCTATATTGTTTCTTTTCATATGTCTATCCATCTTTAATGATATTATTCCCGTTTTACAAAAGAGGTCCGTAGTATCCGTTAATATGCTTATTTTTTGCCACTTATTTTCAGTAGTATATGTATACCAACTGCCCCTTGTTCCATAGCTATATTTATTATTACCATTTAGTTCTACAGGATAATTTGAAAAAATACTAATGAACATTTCTATAGCTTGATTCATTTCAAATTTTTCCCTAAAACCTATATATAATTTATTTCCAACTCTCAATTTTTCTCCAAAGGCATAAAAGAATATATTCTTATGGAAACTTAAATGGGTGTTATCAATTTCTTCATTATGGACAGAAGTTATTACCTTTTCTATTGTATTAGACGTGAGGTTTAACTTCTTACATGTTTCAAACACTTGATCTTCTGCCAAAAGTTTTGTACCCCTAGGTAATACCATATCCTTATTAACACCTGTAAAAGTAACATGGGTTTGTGCCACTGCTTCATTCTCTAGTTCTATTCCATAAATTTTTAAAAACTTACTATAATTTTTATCTGTTACCCTATTTAAGTAATAGCGTTGCATTTCTGTTAGCCAAGAAAACATTTCAAGTAATGTCATACCTGGGTCATGATAATTTTCATCTGTCCATTCACTTGAAAATCTATGGATATGATTTCTCGACTCTTTTAATATTTCTTTAAAATTTTTCTTATCTAAATTTTCTAAAGGCAACATGTTATTCACCTCTTAAATACATCTATATACTGTAGATGTTAAATTTGTGTTCTCCAGATGTTATAATAATATTTTTTTTGTTAAGGGCCTCTTCTATGGAAATTTCTTTTTTATTAAACTTATTTACAATGTAAACACTCATATTTATATTGTCCACATTGAGTACCCCAGCCTGTTCTGATAATATGCTATAAAAGGCAGTGTCTCTAGGCATTTCTCCTATGTCCCAACCCCTATTGCCATAATTACCAGCTTTATAATCTAAAAACTTCTTTAACAGATTATTTAAGTTTTCCCTTACTATTATCTTGTCATGATTCTTTTTCACTGTTAAAGAAACATTCAAACTAATCTCCGCAATTTCCGGGTCCCATATGTATAATTTCTTGCCACTTAATAGATTACAGGGGAGGCCCTCTGCCAAATGCTCTTCTATTTTATCTTTAAGGGTATAACTCATGCCATCTAATATTTTGTCCTTTAGAAGGACTATGAGATTTAGATCTCCCTTTTTAGACTCCCTATTATCATCTATATTTTTAATACATTTAACCTTGTATATTTCACTAGATACATCTTTAGTTAAATCCTCTATATCCTGTATAGTTACTCCCTGTCCCCTATGTCTTATACTTTTTACGCCTCGTCTTATGGCATCTTCTAATAACTCCGTATTAGCTCCTAATGATCCCTTATCTGGATTAAATACCCTATCTATAAAAGCTATGGGTTCCTCTAATTGGGTTATGGTATTTTCCTTCATATTGCCAATTATTCCTCCTCCAACTTTATAATTAGCATATATGCTTTTATTTAAATCCATCCTAGGAATTTTACCGTGGACTCCATCTCCAAATAAAAGATTACCCGTTAATCTATCTATAGTGTATACTCTATCATCAGGACATGCATGATAAAAATGTTTAACTGGTTTCCATTTTACCCATAATTCCTTTAGGGTTCCTAAATAATCATAGGTAATTTTAGTGCTTATATCTTTTCTTTCAAGTATTTCTGATATTTCCTTTTGACTAAGGGAATCCACTTCATTTACCCAAAGTTCCATATCTATGATGGGAGTTTCTGACAAATAAATGTCCTTTGTACTCTCAGTAAAATCTATATATTCTTCATTAATAGATAGTTGTTGAGTAGCCCATACTCCATTTAAATAGATTCCCTTTACATATCTCATTAGTTCATCGTCTTCATTAAACAATAATCTAATCCAGTAGCCCTCTTCATTAAATAGTTTCTTTTTAACAAAATTATTTAATGAAGATATACTTATTATGCCATTTTGTGTAAGTGCCTTTGTCTCATCATATACTTTAGCCTTTTTCCATTCTTCCATGTGCCTATTTTTACATAAATACTCAAAATTCATCTTTTTATCATATATGAACTGATTATTTATTTTGTCTATTAAGAACAAAAGATTTATTGGTCCATTTAAAAGGGCCTTGTCCAATAATAAATATAAGGCATTTCCTTCATATCCTAAATCTTTAAATGGATAGAAGGTAACTCCGCTAGAATTTAGCTTATTATAATAATCTTCCTCTTCTAAATTGTTATAACAGATAAATTTTTCTATTTTAGGTAAATTATCCTTATAATCATAGGTCATTTTCAAATTTCTTATTAAAGGAGACATATATATGCCATCTGTATGAACATAATTTTCTACCCTTTCTACTACAACTTTTATAAAGTATCCTTCTTCTCCATTTACTTCTACTGGTTCCATATCCTTTGGACATTTAAATTTTATCTTGGCACATTTATTATGATTTAAATAATAAAATAACCTTTCATTCTTTTTATCTACTAATATAGGTTCCCATCTTACTCCATTGTAGTAATACCATTTCACCGTATGTATAGATACCTTTGGATCTTCTAATCTATTTATTTCAGAAGATTTCATTATTAATTTCCAATCTACATTTTTATCCCTATTAGATAATTTGTTAGGAATTAGTTCTAGATCAAAGGATATGGTTATATATGATCCCTTTTTTGATAAAACATCATCTGAATTAATAAAAATAGTATCTAGTTCATTAAAAAATTCACCAAAGGCATAGGATTCTTCCTTAGATATGGCCTTGTCATTCAGATAAAGACCTGTAGGCTCTATTTCTCCCTTATTTCCAATTAGCCTACTCCTCATATATATACGATCTATAAAGAATTGTTGAAAGTACTTTATTTTTTCTTCTTTTATTACACATTTTATCCATTTTGAATCTTCATAGGAATTTTTACTTATAAGTAAATCATTATCCTTTACTAAACTTATTATATTGTTATTTAATTTTACTTCATGAAATTCTATCCACTCATCTTGAGAGTAATACATCCAACTTACATATTCCTCATGTACTAACAAATCCAATTTAGGCCATATATCCGTTAAGGGGTAATCAAATATTAATTGAAACTCCATAGGCTTTGAACAGGTTAGTATATATTCCGTACTAATATAGATGGCATGTTCTTGAAGGTTTTCACTACTTGGGTTAAAGTATATGTCTTCTTTTAATGGGTCATCTATTTTGACTATCCTATCTCTCTTTCCACATGTATAAAATGTCCTTAATATTTTAGCTGGAGTTATTTCCATTAAAGTATCCGTTTCAAAGCTCACTAATTTATCTACCTTATCATCTCTTCCAAATACTCTAGTACCAGCTTTTAAAGGTATGGATTTTTTAGTCCCTTCACTTAAGTTAAATACTAAGGGTACTTTAGCTGCCTTTGGTGGTTTTAAACATATGTTCATGTAGTTTAAAAAACTCAAAAAGTTTTTGTCTAAAGATCTATTGAATAAATCTATAGTTTCTTGGAGCTGAAGAGCTATAACCATAAAAAGAGCTGTTCCCACATCTGGATCTTCAGGTGAAAATTTCCATTCTGGAGTAAAATAAGGGACTAGCTCTTTCATCTCATGGATTAAATCTTTAAATTTTCTATCATCTATTATTGGAGCTTTCATTTTACCACCTTCTTATATAGATTTCTTGGTTTTAAAATTCTTTTATATAGTAACTTACCTATAAGGGAAACTATTGAAAATTTTTGGAACCCTGGAACGTCACAACATCCTATGATACTCCAACATGACTCATGAACCTATCTACGAAGATTCACACTTTCGCTTGTGACAAGGACTGGGGTGGAAAAGATTTTCAATAGTTTCCTGAAATAGGCCCGCATAAAGCTTGTTTATAATCAAAAAATCTATATTTATTCCACTTTAGTACCTTCGTTTATATAAAATGGATAGACTAGATTAAATAAATTGTTAGTTTTTCTCACTATATAACTTATATTTATAAAAAACTTGGTTCCATCATGTGTGTCCTTTTTTATGTCCACTACCACATCCTTAACTCTAGGTTCCCAGTTAAATATGGCATATTCAACTTCTCTCTTTAAAAGGTTTATTGTAGTAGCATCAGTAGATTCAAATACAAAATCCTTAATTTTAGATCCAAAGTCACTTCTCATTATTCTTTCGCCCTTTGAAGTATTTAAGATTATCTCAATGGATTCTTTTATATCATCTTCAAAGGATGATGTCATAATCCGTCCTGTAGAGGGATCCACTTTGATAGGAAATTTCCATCCTCTTCCTAAAAAATCTTTACCCATAAAACTTCCCCCTATTAATTTATTTTCACCATAGATCCTTTAATGTTTACCATGCCATCGGAGCTAATATTTAAATTGGCCTTTGCCTTTATTTCTACTGTGGTGGACTCTATGGCTACCTTTGTATTACTCTTTACTTCCACGGCACTGCCATTTCCATCCACATTAATAGTACAGGTCTTAGACTTTAACTGAATTTTACCATCACCTTCTACTGATACGGCCTTTTTATCACCATCTATAGTTATTTTATTAGCACCACTTTTATCATTTATCTCAACTTTACCATTCCCCTTATCTAGTATCCTTATGGCATTTCCATTTTTAGTTTTAATTTCAATGGACCCCTCACTGTCATCATCAGTAATAGTAATCTCATGACCAGCCCTAGATTTTATCTTTCTTATATTATTTTTTCCATCTTCATTATTCTCAGGAGGTATTTCTTCATTATTCCAAAGGGATCCTATCACATAGGGTTCTCTCATATCTCCTTCCCTAAAGGTTACTAACACTTCATCTCCCACCTCAGGTAAAAAGAACATTCCCATTTTTTTACCAGCCATGGGAGTGACTATCCTTGCCCAATCCGTTTCCTTTTCTCCAAGTCTAGTTGGAAGTTTTATTTTAACTCTTCCAAGTTTTTCTGGGTCCTTATTATTTGTCACAACACCTACAGTAACACCGTATATTCTGTGGTCATTGGTTTTGTTAGGATTATGTACAAAATCAAATATACTCATATGTTATTTCCTCCCACTTTAAAATGACTGTTAAATCCATTATGATCATATGTATGACTTACATTAGTCACATAAAAGAGTCTATCTTTAGTTCCCCAAAGGCCCTTTATAGTTATATATCTACCAGCCATTATTTCAGGAATTCCCACACTAGATCCTTCTCCCTCTACAAAGGTCATGCTTTTCTTTAGTAAAAGGGATTTTGCCCTATCTTCTGCTTCCTTTTGGGATATGACAGGATCATATATATAGTGAACTGTATTTTCCTTATCCAGATTTCTAAGTAAGCTCAATCCATCCTTATTTCCACTACCTAATTTATCTATGGATTTGGCAGTAGCTTGGATTTCTTCTTTCATAGAATTATATCCTCTTACTACTACACTGCTAATTTGATCTCCTATATCGTGGGCATATTCAAATTCCTTTAGGGTTCGATTCATCTCTAGATTAATAACACTAGATTTATTGCTATTTAGTTTCCTAAAGTATAGGGTACCGCCTACAGTAAATACTTCACAGGAATTTAGGTCTGCCAAATAATTTATGAACTCATAATCCGTCTGTCCATTTTGAATAATAGTTTCAAATTTTATACTAGTGGCATCTACTTTAGTTTTTAACTTGTATTTTTTCCCAATTTCAGAAACTATGTCACTATGCTTTTTTTTAGTCCATATTAAACTCTTTTTCCCCTTCATCATAAGAAATGAAGCATCCATTCCTGATAGGACCACCTTTGGCACTTCCCCTTGCAAAAATTCGTATTTAACTCGAGTTATATATCCCTCAAATACAGTTACAAATTTATCTATATATCCAAATTTTATTTCAATCTTATTCCCTGCTACGAAATATTTATCACTCCATTTAAAGGAGCTTTTATCCATTTCATATGAATTTATTACAGTAAAGTAAAATCCATCGGCCTTATCTATGGAGCTGTCTACACAAATTTCTCCTATAGCCATATATTCCTTATTTACCACATCTTTTCCATCTATTAAAATTTTAAAAGCAGGACCATTAAACCCACTATATTTTTTTTCTAGTGAATGAAAATCATATGATTTTGTGTCTAATTTCAATGACATATTATCACTCCAGTGAAGGCACTATTAAACTAGTACCAGGTTTTACTTTCCTAGGGTTGTCTATATTATTAGCCTTAGCTATAGGTCTCCAGTTTCCTGCCTCATCATATTCATTACTTGCAATGGTCCAAAGTTGCTCCCCTTCCTTTAGTACTCTTGCCTTTGTCCTATCTGCCGATTGAAAAGATGCCCCCTTTAAGAACTCCTCTACAGTTTCTACTTTTTTAAAGGTTACATCCAGATGGGCCCTTAAGGGTACTCCTTCATTAGAAAACATGGTAAATCTTTCATTTAAACTTTCTAAATATCCTTTGAAATACAATGATCCCCAAGTTACTGCACAAAGGGGTGGAGTATGGTCATCAGAGTATATATTCATGAGATTCTTTATTTCTTTAGTAAAATCTCTAACATCCTTATAATCTTTCTTTGAATCAGTTTTCATAGTATAAGTATCAAAAAACAGTTTCATACTAAGGGTTTGAGATGCTCCCCCTATGAATTGTTCACTTGTACCATCTAGGCCCTTTATATCTTGACTTTTTATATTATTAGCACTACTTATGGAGTATTCTGAGGGATTAAATAGCACAGAAATGGTTTTTATTTCCTTTTCATTCTTATCCATGACTATGATTTTGGCTTTATTATAGTTTTTATTTGGCATACTATATCATCCCTCTTCTTTGTCTTTCATTTTTAAGCTTTCTCTCTATGTTTTTATATACTTTCTCTGATATGCTAGGTATGCTTATAACTTCTCTTTTTTCTTTAGTTATCTTTTCAATCTTCTCTTCTAATATTTTTTGTAACTTTCTATTTTCTTCAGTTACCTTCTTTATTACCTGTTCTTCTTCCTTTGTGTCCCTTTTAAAAACTATGTTTACATTTGTACCATATTCTTCATCTTTAAAGGATTTACTTATATTTACTAAATTCATTTGCTCCTTATCTTTTTTTTCTATTAGGTTTTTATGAATATGATTTTTAGTAAGTAAACCCCTATTTATTTTTAATAGATCTTTTTCATATTTTCTATTTATGTTTCTATAAAAGGGATTGTTTTCATTAGATATATTCAATGTACTTATATTATTTTTTAATTTTTTGTTTTCTAATTTCACATAACTTCTTATTTCATTTTCATATAGATTAGATTCACTTTGTAGTATATTTAAATTTTCATGAATATTATTTTTCTTATGGGTTATATATTTTTTTATATCTATATATTTATTTATTTCTTCATTTGATATATTTTTATCTGTAGCTTTAATGAAATCTGGATTTAAATATACTTGCTTATTTTTAGTAGTTATTTCATATTTTTTCATTAAGGAATCATTTCTTTTAATTCTTTCATTTATGTCGTTTCTTATGGACTCATCTATGAAATTATTTGATATGAAATCTTCATTTTTCTTATTTACTAAATTTACATAGTTATTGATAAATGATTTTTTTTCATTGAAAATCTTATTTACCATTATGTTGTTTAAATATTTATTATTTTTATTTTCCTGCTTTCTATTTTGGATTTTTATCCTTTTATCCATAAACTCATTTAAAGTGTCCATATTATTTTCATATAAATGTGTAGTTACAATTTTCTGTAAGTGTTTTTCTACAGTTTTTAAATCTAATAGGGATTCTTTTTCATAATCCTTATTTGAACTTATAGAGTTTTTAATATGAGTTTTTATTTTACTTTTTATTATCCTGTTAATTTCTTCTGGTAATTCCTTATCTTCTCTTTTATTCTTTTTATTAATTATGGATGTGTAATTTTTTATATACTCATTTTTTATTTCTTCATTTATTATATTTTTTTCTATGGATTGGATTATTTTTTTATCCCTAATCAATAATCTATCAATACTCTTAGATATGGATTCCTTTAAATTAACTATTCTATTGTCTATAGTAATATCCTTATTTATTAAAGATTTCATATTCTTATATAAAATCTTTGGTTTTATAATATTTTCATTTAATACTATATTCTTTTCGTATTGTTTTAAATTTAAAATATCCCTTTTCCTAAGTCCATGGATATTATATGATTCCTGGTTCTTAAGTAATTCATTAATCAGTATTAAGTTTTCATTATTTTTAACATGGTTGTATATTTTTTTATCTATTAGATTTTCTATATTTACAGATTCATGATTTTCTTCTAATTTATTTTTTTTATTTATTATTGATACATGAGAGTTTATAAAATCCCTTTTAAATTGAGTATTTATAATTTCACTATTATAAGAATTAAATATGCTATTTTTAAATTTATTAATATTAGAATCAATCTTTATCTTATGAATTCTATTTTCATTATTATTTATAAAATTAGTATTAGTGAGATTATTATTACTTATATTAAATAAGTTATTTACTTGGTTTAATATTTTTTTATTTATATTTGTTTGAAATATTTCTTCTTTACTTTCCCTATTATTAAAGAAAGATATGTCTTTCTTCATATGGTTATTTTGTATGTTAAGGTCTGGATTTTTAGTTAATATATCTATAACTCTATTAAAACTTATGTTTTTAGTTAATATATTTTTGTTTTCTTTTAATGTTTCTATAAGAACATTATTTATGGTTTCTTCTTCTATTAGATTTTCTTCATTCTTCTTTAAATAGGTTTTAATATTTTTATAAAGGTAATTTTTTAGTTCTGGATATTCTTCTAAATAAACTTTTTCTTCTTTATTCAAAGTAGTTTTCAACAAAACTATCTTTTCATTTATTATTTCTTCTAATTTTTCCTCGGATATGATGCTATTTTTTTTGTTTACTTTATTAATAAAAGTATATAAGGAACTATTTTTAGTCTTTATGTTAATGGTATTGTTCATTATCCTATTAACAATCCTTTGAGTCCTTAAATTATTCTTATTTACCATATTACTAATAATATTTCTATTAGTATCCCTTTTAAATTTATTATACTTATCTATAAAGGAATAATAAAACAAGTCTTCATAGGATTTATTAACTATATTTGTATATTCATTACCTAGTATATTTTCATTATGAATCTTAGTTAAATAGTCATATTTATTAAGAATATCTTTTTCCTGTGTATTTATATTTTCATAAAAGTTCTTATTATTTATATGTTTTTTATCTAAAAATACATTTTTAAAAAAGGCCCAGTTCCGTGAGTTTACCCTTTCATTAAACATGTCATATTTAAATATTTCAGCCCTATTATATATGCCTTTAAAGGATCTATCAGTCCTATTTGACCAGTTATTATCTCCTCTATTGAAATTTCTTTCATTCTTTATGGAAGTTATCTTATATGATTTTATTTCCTTATTTGATTCTTTTATAGTAACTAGGTTAAATATGGCTTTTATGTTGTTTTCGTTAAACTCATTAATAACTAGACTGTTTATATGATCCATTATATTTTTATTAATATAATTAAACATATCCACATCTTTAGATATGTTTAATGTTTTATTTTCATATAAGCTTTCATTTAAAATATTCTTTATGTTTAAGCTTATATTTTCAGTTATATATTTTAAAATCTGACTAGTGTCTGATATATTTTCTACTTTGTTCTCAAAAATAATATTTCTAAAAGTATTTATTATTTGATTTTGTATATTTGATTTTATGGTTTTAGTTATATAATTTATAGTTTCATTACTTATTGAAATATTCTTTATTTGATTTTTTATTGTATTTTCGTTAAAAGTATTTTTTGCTATATTATTTATGCTCTTTATAGTTTCATTATTTTCTATATGCTTTTCATACAGATTTTTTATACTGTTTGTAACATTATTTTCATGAATACTAGTTCTTATTGTATTTTCTATATTTGAATCTACAGTATCATCTATGCTTTTTATAATTTGATTATGGTTAAAATTATTTTCTATATGGTTTTCATATAGTTTTTCTATATTGTTTTTAACATGATTTTCATCAAAAGTATTTATTATTAAATTTTCTATATTTGAATCTAAGATAGTGTTTATGTTTTTAATGACTTCATTATTTTTTATATTCTTTTCTATCTCATTTTCATATAAATTTCTTATGTTACTTTTAACATTACCTTCATTAAAAGTATTTATTATTAGATTTTGTATATTTGAACTTATATTTCTATTAATCTCATCTATATTATTACTCTGTTTAAATATGGTCTTTATATGATTTTGGAAGTTATACTGAAATTCATTAGACTTTATAAGTTCTGTTAAAATTTTTTCTGTGTGATTTTTAATCCATTCTTCTTTTGTATATTCATTTTTAAAATTTCTGATTATCTCATTTTCTATATGATTATTTAAATTTTTAATTAGGTTCTTTTCAATAAATATATTTTTTAATTTTTTTTCATTAAAATATTCTTTATATACATTTTTAATATTTTCATCATTATAAATATTGTTGTTACTTATATGGTCCTCATATTTTTTAAAAGCATTATATATTTGTTCATTTATTTCTTTTCTTATATGATAATAGCTATTTTCTTTCTTTCTTTCCTCTTGTAACCATATATTATTTTCAACTCTTTTTACAAGATTCTTGTCTACCTTAATATTATTTAAAAACTTTTTTAAGTTATTATTGTTAGTTAGTATATGTTTTGTATTCCCTTCTAAAATATCTAACTGACAATTAATTTCATACTGATAATTTTCTAGAAATTCATATTCTGGATTTAATTTATGGTTTAGATTTAAATATCCGATGCTATATTTACTTAAATAATATTTTTTAAGTATATGATTTAGAAAGTTCCTCTTTCCTAATAAAAGGCTTTTGTTATCCATTCCTATATTTTTTAATGTTCTTTTCACAGGCACCACCTTTTACTATCTAAGAATTTTTTACTAATTATTTTCCCTCATACCCTCATGGGTAATTTCTATTTTTTCAATCATCATATTGCTACTCATGGCATCTAGATCTGAGGCTTCCCACTTCACTGGATATCCGCCAAAGAAATCCCAACGTCTTACTGAATTTCCCCTTTGATCATATAGAATTATTGAGAAGTTCTTCTTAATAATAATTCCCTCTTTTATTTGGTTAAACCAATTCATTAGCTCTGTCGAATTAGTCATTCCCCTTTCTAGTACCACATTAGAGTATTTAGTTCTTACAGGTAGTTGATGGACAAAATGGTTCATTCCACCTTCTTCATAAGTTTCAACTTCTACTTCCTGTGCTATGGCAGATACTTTCATAAAACTTGCCTCTTGAATTCCTTCTATTTCTATGGCAAATGAAAAACTTCCAACGGGCATATTTTTTTTATCCACATAATCACCTATCTTTTACTTAGAATACATCAAATATATTTTTCTTTTCCTTTTCTCCGTTTACATTTCTATTTATTTTAGATATTTCTTCGCACCACTTTTTTCTCTCCCTATGTTCTAATTCCATTATTTCCTTGTGGGACCAATGGAAATAATAGGCTATAAAAGCCATTTCTTCTCTCAATTTCTTTATAGGATACCTTACGATCCTACGCTCTCCCCCAAAAAATCCATACTCACATCAAATCGCTCACTACAATGGGGACATGTAACTCTAATATTTGGGTTTTCCAATTGATTTATTCTACTATATAGTTCTTGTAAATATCCTAAATCTACTGTAAATAAGTTTTCAATCACACCCGTATCTATCTTAGATAATGTTCCTAAATTAGTTATTACTCTAGATAAAAGTACTATGGTTAAATAACTAGGATTTTGTTGTACTCTAGGGTCTCTCATAGGAACTATTTCATCTGCTGCAGTGGCAAGTCTCATTATCCCCTTTTTATGAAGATTACCTTCCTTATCCACATAACCTCTAGGTAGTGTAAATTCATATTCCGTTTGAAATGTCATCTTATACTCCTCCTCTTTATATTTTTAAATAATATTAAAGTAACAGATAACAGTTAACTGCCTTAATATAAAGCTTACATATAACCAATTATCTGTTACTATATATTTGATTTAAGCAGTTCTTTTTAAGCCTTCATGTGCTAATTCCATAGACTCAATTGCAACTTCTGAACCTGTTGAATTAAAGTCTGGTGCCGTGTATTTAACAGGCCAAGCTTCTACTATTTCCCAAGTAGCTAGGGGACTTCCATCTTCTCCTAATGCTATTATTGTAACTACCTTTCTTTCTACTTTTCCCTCTACACAATCTTTAATCCAATTGTATAATTCCATGTCATCTGTAACACCATGTTTAAGGGTAATGTTACTGTACTTAGAAAGTCCTGGAAGTTTATATGGAGTAGTTGGGTCATCTCCTTCTCTATACTCAATAGTATCAATTGATATTTCAAAACCTGTTACTTCACTAAATCCAGCTTCAGCTCCACCAACTGAAACTTTATATCTAAAATTTCTAATAGGGTCTTTTCTGTCAGACATATATATACCTCCCTTTGTTATTACTTATTTAGAAATTAATATTTATTCTCCACCGCTTTCAGAAGTAAATTGAGTAAATCTAAAGATTACAAACTCAGCTGGTTTAACTGGAGAAACTCCGATAACACAAATTAATCGTCCATTGTCAATATCATCTTGGGTCATTGTGGTTCTGTCAATTTTTACAAAGTATGCATCACCAGGTGCATTACCAGCAAGTGCACCAGTTCTCCAAACACCTGTCAAGAAGTTATCTAGACTTCTCTTTACCCTTGCCCATAATTCTTCATCATTAGGCTCAAATACTACCCAATCAGTACTACGCTTTACAGATTCCTCAAGGAAGATAAATAATCTTCTAACGTTTATGTATCTCCAAAGTGGATTTGAGCTAAGAGTTCTTGCACCCCATACTCTTATACCTTGTCCCGTAAAGAATCTAATTAAGTTAACACCTATTGGGTTTAGGATATCTTGCTCACCCTTATTGTATTGACAATCAAGGGCCACGCATGCTCTTACTATTTCATTAGCTGGAGCTTTGTGTACTCCTCTAGTGTTATCAGATCTTGCAAAGATACCAGCAATAGATCCAGATGGAGGAATAGGAATATTTCTTTTATCCATTGGGTCAAATACTTTTAACCATGGGTGGTATAATGCACCATAGCTTGTATCAAACATGTTTCTATATTCCTTAATGTCATTTACCTTCTTAGTTTCCCTAGGAATATCTAAGATAGCAAATCTGTTGCTTTTAAGTTCACAGTGAGCTAATAAATCTAGTTGTACAGCTGGAATAGTTATTCCTGGTACAGCCATAATGCTTACTTCTTCATTGTCGATAAATGATTTAATACCAGTACGCTTACCCGGCCCTAAATCTTTACCCATGAAATCAGCAGCTGAAATATTAGCCATTGATCCATCATTACCACCTGATAATTCAATCCAGAATTTAGAGTTTGTATCTTCTCCTCCTGCAATTTTATCAAATGGTGTAGCCATATCACCTATTTCATCTAGGTTACAAGATAATTTTATTAAGCTTGATTTATTTACCTTTTTGTCTATAAAGTTAGCTCCAATTGGATTTAAAGATAACTTTTCATAAATTTCAACTTCATCTCCATATGCAACTTGTAAATCAAATTCTGCTGTAGATAAAAGTTTTTGTGGTAAAATATTAGTGTCAACCACATCACCTTCTAGTGAAACATCTAAAGTAAGTAAATTTTGTTGTGCCATAACAATCTTTCTTACTTGCTTTTCTTCACCATCAGTAAAAGTTACAATGTCACCATCATTAAATCCAATACCGCTTTTAACTCTATATTGAGCTGGACTTAACATTTCAAGGATTTGTGTTTTAGCTTTGCTAGAAGGTGTAACTAAAATTCTAATTCTGTCTCCCCAAGTTCCAGGGTTTTTAGCCTCAAGTTTTATAAATCCTAAAGAATCATTTATTGCTGACTTAGCATCTTCTGGTGCAACTCTCATTACATATGCTCTACTTCCTCCATTTATAAAGAAGTGTTCTACGGCATAAGATAAGAATCTATATTCACCGAATTGATTCTCTGATAAATATGAGCCAAACTTTCTTTGGAAATCTGCAAAGCTAGTTACAAGTTCTGGTAACCCCTCTGCTTCTCCCCTTTGGGCAAGTCCAATAAATCCTGCCGTTGATGTACTTACTCCAGCTACTGGAACTCCACCACTTTCAAATTCTTCAACATATACTCCTGGTGATAAATATTCTGGCATACGAGCGGTTTCTTCAATCTTTAAAGAAACCATTCCCCCCTTTCTATATTGTTATAATTCCTAGATTAAGAAGATTGCCTTCTACTACTTGGGCATTCACCTCCTTTAAATGACCTTCATGAAAAATGTGAAAGGTTATATTCACCTTGCTTTTTAGCAAATTCTTAAAGTACACAATAACATTACCATCTTCATCACTCTTAGTTATGAAACCTCTAGAGATTTTCAAGTCCCTTTTATGGTCATAATTTATAGGTGAATCTAATAAATAATAGCCCTTATCTTCCTTTAAGACCTTTATATACTCACTTTTGTCTGGTTCTTCTTCCTTTAGATAGAGTATATCTCCAGGCAAGGGAGCATCACAAAATTTTTTTACTTTCACTTTTTCATGACCACTTTTCACTTCTTCAAGGATTTGTCCCTCGTAGTAGTTTTTAGTGTCTATAAAAGCTTTTATTATTCCTAAATTTATAGGAATTTTATTTAAATCTACTACTTTAAATTTTATAATAGTAGAATCTTCTCTTAAAAAATAATTAGGTTTTGTCTTCAATCTTATATTTATTATTGGATCTAATAGGTCTAATTTGGTCGTATCTATTTCTATAGTTTCATTAAAATATATTTGAGACTTTATATTTACTTTATAGATTCCATCTTCTAGGTTAGTAAATACATAGTATCCTCCACTTTTTTTTATGGGTTTTTTAGGCATATTATTAAAATATACTTCTATGCCATTCATTATGGGATTCCAGGTATAATCATGAAAAATTCTTATGACTACACTTACTTTTTTTCTTATTATGCTGCCTATTTCCATATGATTATCTCCTATCTTTTCTCATGATAGAGATTTTAGTATCAACGACTCTCTTAGCCTCTTTGATCCTTGTAGAGTCTATTAAAACAGGGCCTACCCGATAAGCTATAGATAAGTTATAGGGAACATCATTAAAATTCCAAATTCTCATCATTTCATCATAGGATAAATTCTTTGTCTGAATCCTTATATCTTGATCTGATCCCTTTAGACTACCTGCTAAATCATTTCCCCTTAAAATAGCATTATCATAAAGTACTTGAATTGCTCTTCCTAAGATTTTATGTTCATCTAAGGCTTTAGATTTTAACTCTGCCGTTGAATAGGCCGTTAATAGATAGTATAAGTTAAAGGATATGGGCGGATATCTTAAATTTCCATCGGGTAATTTAATCATCTCAGTTTGTCTAAACTCTCCAGATTCTTCTATATTGTATAGATACAGGGTAAGTTGAAAATCTCCCTTGTCTGCTGGAGAACAAAGACCTATGTTTTCTTTTTTGTCTATAGGTTCAGGTACTAGATTTTCTTGAAGCAATTTTACTAGGCTTGATCCCACATCTGCTATAGCTGTATATGCCGGAATAGTAATCACCCCCTAATTCATATCTAATAAATATCTATATTCTCCTAAGTCTTCTTTCAATAGGAGTTTATCCATCTTTTGAAGTTCATATTTTGCAGCATGTATTATATGTTTCATTGATATATTTTCCCTTTCACTAGATGCTAAAAATGCCCCATAAACTATTATGTTCTTTATATTACCTCCAGCCACCTCAAAGGTATTGGCTAAAAAATCATAATCTATATCCTCATCCACTGGAGCACTATCTGGCATCATTATTTCCCATATGTTTTTCCTTGACTCTGAATCGGGAAAAGGAAAATTTACTATGAAATTTATTCTTCTTAAAAAGGCCTTATCAATGTTCTTTAAAAAGTTAGTAGTAACCATTGTTATTCCTTCATACTCTTCCATCTTCTGAAGTAAATATGATGTCTGAATATTGGCATATCTATCATTAGAACTCTTAACATCACTTCTTTTACCAAATAAAGCATCCCCTTCATCAAAGAATAATATGGCATTTGAAAGACTAGCTTCTTCAAATATCATATGAAGATTTTTTTCTGTCTCTCCCACATATTTACTTACCATCTGGGATAAATCTATTCTATACAATTCTAAATTTAATTCATTGGCCATAACCTGAGCAGACATGGTTTTACCCGTCCCTGGAGGACCTGCACATATGATAGATAGACCCTTTCCATAGGCTACTTTCTTTCCAAATCCCCATTTATCATATACTTCATATCTATTTTTCACTTGATTACAAGCATCTATGAGTAACTTTTTTTCTTCTGGTGGCAATATTAATTGATTCCATTCATAAGTTACATTAACCTTTATGGCCTTCTCAGTAAGTTTATTGTTAACCTGTTCATAGCATGATTTGTATATGGCACTATGCCTATCTATGCTAGTTAAAAATTTAGACTTTATTCCCTTTATGGAATCTCTTATTTCCATTGGAGTAAAATTAAATTTAGTTGCCAATTCACTTATATGTAAGCCTTCTATATTATATAATCTAGAGTATATACTCCAAATTTCTTTTCTTTCTTCATATGTAGGTCTTTTCATAGGTATAACTATCACTGAATTCTCACTAAAATATTTATTCTGTATATACTTATCTTCACTTAGTATAAATATGGGCTCTAATACATATTCCATCATCTTAAAAAAATCTTTTATGGCAATTTCTTTATTATCTACATCATTTAATATATGAAAATTGTCAAAGCCTATGGCACCATCCCTTAGTATACCTTCCCTTATGACACCTTTAACAAACTCCTTTAGACACACATCTGACTCCATGGCCATCTTTATATCTCCTATTATTAAGTCTTTCCTTATTCTGCTACAATAGGCCCTGACTAAATATTTTTTTCCTACCCCCTTAGGTCCATGTACATATACAAATAGGTTCTGAGAATCATTTATCTCATCTAGTATAAAATTGTTCACTGCACCATTTATCATTTGTAGGTTTTGTTCTTGGGAAGATGATTCTATAAGGGATCTATCTTTCCCATATAGCAATACAAAATCTTCTATTTCAGAATCTATTTTGTCATTTTCCAGGATATAATCGATTATCCTATCATGAATAATTAATTCACTACCTAAAAAGGTTTCCCCCCTATGGGGCCTTTCCTCTGATAATATGAATAATTTAAATAAACTATTATCCTTTGTCTTATTCATAAATTTCAATCTTTCCATAGGGTCTAAATTAATTAATTTCAAAGCAATATCCATAGATGGCCTTTTTTTATTTATATTATCCTGTATATATCCAAATATTTTTTCATATTTGGGATCTATTTCCACACAAATACCTATTAATAATAGCTCTTTCTCTATATGGTCTAAGTTAAAGATTTCCCATACCTTTTCAAAATTTAATACTATATTTCTATATTTAGTTTCAAGTAATTTAGTATCTATATCTAACGTTAACTTGTGAATTTTTTTATCTATTCTAGTACTTTTATTTTCCTTTAGATTATTTTCTTCTAGTATATTTTCAACCTCTTTTTCACTTATGGTAAGACCCTTAAAAGGATTTAAATTGGTCTCCTTTATATCTTCTAATACTATATACCTGTGAATCCTTAAATCTAAAAGTTTCAATAAATCTAATATATATTCACATGAATTCCTATAGAATTTAGGTTTTTCCATTATTCTAACTCCTAATTTTTATAGTTCTTTAAGCCACCTTGTGTCAAAACCAGTTTTTACACTTCCCAGGATCTTTAAATTGTCTGGTAAGTCTTCCTCTTGTTTTACATTTAATCCATACCAAGTCTGGGTATTAACAAATATATTATCCCTATCTTCCTTTGATTTTTTCGTTAGGTATCCTATAATTTCTTTTTTGTCTAACTCTATTGCCAATTTTAGAACACTTACTAATTTAGGATCTAATCTAAGTTCTATTTCTATGGATTTATTTTGTTCAAAGGAATGTCTAAAATTTTGTCCCAGAGTTTCTTTATATAGATTGAATAATTCATTAGTAATTATATATTTATAAGTATTGCAATCTACACTTATAGTAATATTTACCCTTTCCCCATTTATGGTACACCCTATTATTTCAGATTTTAAATTCTTTCCAAATTCATCATTCCAATTTAGTATGGTCATTTTATATGGATACTCCTTCCTTAAGAGCACTTAATCTTTCTTTTGGATTTTTTCCCTTTCCAATGGCTTTTGTTAAATTTTCCATATCGTCTCCAGTACTCCAGCTAGCTAACCTTCTAGATTTTTGTAGTGAAATTCCTCCAAGGAATAGGTCTAATGATAACTCATTCTCAGAATTCAGAGAAAATGTTATATTTCCCTTACTTCCCCTTTTCCATTCATATTCAACCCCCATAGCAAGGGAACTTCCCGAATCTGCAATTTGGGTACTTTGGCCATTTACAGGACTATCCACTTCCCCAATTTTACTGGCTAGAGTATTTTCTGTATCCACCATGGCATTTATTTGCTCTGTTATATCTGAAGATACAATTCCAATTTCAGACCCAACCCTTGCAGCTTCATCGGATAGGGGATCTATTTTCTTATTTTTCCTATTTTTATAAGCTTCATAGACCTTCTCTATGTTAACTTTTGCACTTTTTAGATGGAGTATTATATCCTGTATTATTTTAGTTGCCATTTGAGATTTATCTCCACCATAGGCCCCTCCTAGGGACATATTTAGCCCTATAGTGACATTTTGGATAGTTGAGCCCCTAAGGCCTAAGGATGCTTCCATTCCAACACCTGCCACAGAACCTTCTATCTTAAGCTTTTCAATCATATCTCCCTTAGACTTTTGTCCTAAAAATTTGTGTCCTTCTATTTTTCCAAGGCGTCCTTTCCCATTTCCCTTTTCAAAACTTGTCTTAGAATATTGCCGCATGGCAGAGGCAGATGCACTTATACTTCCCCCCACTGATCCTCCTATGTCTGCACCGAATCCCAAATCAGATCCTATACTAGCAGAACTATCTGCACTTCCTCCAAATAGGGTCCTTTCCATCATACCTCCATAAGCATCTGCTTCCTTATCCTTTCCTTCTCCAGTTCTTCCACCCATTCCCCAGATAGCATCTGTCATGTGGTGATTAACTATTTTGGATTCTCTAAACTGTCTATAGAGTACATAGGATAAAAGCATGGATAAATGTTCAGCCGATTGGCCCTTTACTTGTAAAAATCCGCCTAACTCTCCGTGTATATTGGCTATTCCCACTCCTCCTCCAGCACCTACGGCTGCTCTAAATTTAGCCGTTACATATCCATCATCATCTCGCTCCACATTGCCAGATAATTTAAAGAATATATATGCAGGAGAATTAGGAATTGGTATGCTTATTGTGCCAGAGGCTGATGCACTATCTCCTGGATGGGGCACTACTCCTACTAGTGGCCTTGTAAATATTAATAATCCTTTATTTACATTTGTTGCTTCTATATGATTTTCCTCTATTTTGTCTTTTATACCATCTTTTCTCTCTTCTAAACTAACCCCTTGTCCATCGTATATATAGTCCCTAGCCTTACTATAATCTGATGTATTTTGAAAATTAACCTTATTTTTTTCTTCTTTTCCATTCAATTCTTTTATGATAATGCTTCTTCTACTCTCAGCCTTAATCTCAGCTTTCTTTAATATTTCATCAATCTTTTCCTTAAAAACAGCTACTCCCATAGAAGGAGCCCTGTTCTTTACCGCCTCTAATGCCTTACCTTCCGCCAAATCAAGTGCCGTCACATGGGAAATTCCCATTTCCTTTGACCTTAAGTAATTCATCCTAAAACTCCACTTGTAAGCACCTATTGTTCTATGCTCAATCTCATCCTTAAAATCATTTTCATATTGGGAGTATATTTCATCACATGTACTATTACTTTCCCTATTTAACCTCTCTTCCACATCTCCTTTTACCATGGAATATAAACTATTTTTTAAAAACATGGTCCTTAAGGCTGTAGTATCTTTTAACTCATCCTTAGCCAATTGTCTTTCCTCATCGTTTGCAAAATTTGAACTTCCATCTATCTTTTGGAATTCCTTATCTAGATACTCATCTTTCTTAATATCCACCTCATGTCTAGCCCAATCTCTCCCCTGACCCTTAAGGTGAGTTCTCATATCATATCCAATTTTATCCGATTTATATTTTCCTACAACACCACCATTACAGCCAAATATTCTTTTTGTACTATGGGATACATTGAGATAAAAGGAATTTTTACATGCCTCTTTTCCCGATTGAATATTACCTTCAATTTTTTTCTTTACATAATCATCTTTCAAGTATTCTCCCATTTTAATCACATCTAGTTTTTTCCTATTAGTCATAGCTAATTGATTATTTTTAACTCCTTTTCCTTTAGGACTTTTGGTTTGGCCATTTCCTTGAATTTTATTATTTCCAGTTTTATTTTGTACATTTTTCTTGGTAGTTGTTACAGGCATATTATCACTCCATTCTAAGGCATATGAAAGAAATAAACTAGTCAGTTCTCTGAGGAATTTCGATTATTTTCAAGGCATGGTAAGGGAGTATATTAAACATATGTTAGCGATCCATAACGAAGAAAATAATTCAAATAACCAGTGAAATGACTGATTTATTTTTTGAATATGCCTAAACCCTTTTACGGAATCATTGTTTGCATTTGACTGGGTTGAACTATTTGTATTATTCCTCCCCACATACACATTAACTTTGAAGTATTATTTAAAGCCGGTTTATTTCCTATTAATACACTAGGACATCCAGGTGCCCAAGGTGCAGTGGTATTTGGAATACATGGCATGGGGGTTAGTACTCCTAAGGCAGCTGTGGTTGCTGCTGCCACCGTTGGATTTGATAGGGACATACACATGCCAAAGGGCAATATGTTTACCATGGGTTTATTATCCATTATAGTGGCTGCAGGAGTAGTAGCCATGACCTTATTAGTTGGAAGAACCATAAGTGTCCCTGGGGCTTGTCCAAATGAACATTGAATCATGGCTCCATTGGTGACTAAAAAACCCATGAGTTTTTCCTCCTATCTGCCTTCTATAGCCTTTAATATTATTTCCTTTTGTTTTTTTACATGTCCATTATATTTAAATAAGTCTGATAGATTACATCCAGATGATATTAAAAAGTTTTGCACCTTCATATATTGTGATATGACCTCATTATTGCCCTCATAGTTTGGAAGGGCCATTATCATTTTAATTATATAGTCCACTTCATTTCTATGTTTTTTCTCATCCATTTTCATTAATTTATCGTCTAATTTTACCTTTTCTTCTCTTTTATCTAATCTAGGGTCATAGGATTTGAAGAAATTCACCATTTGAACAAGACCCTTTATGTCCTTATTCATACTTTCAGCTCTTATGCCTGGTTTTATGGTATTATTATGGTCTACAGAAAACCTTCCACTTTTTATAGCTTCACTACTAGCTAATGTATTTTCATAGGATAATCTCTTAAAGTCTTCTATTTCCCTTTTAGACTCCATAGTTTCATTATTATTTCCCCCATGGTCATAGGTTATTAACTCAGCCACATTAGGGCTTTTTTTATTCAATTGTAAATCTCCAAGTTCCTTTAATAAAAGCTCTGCTTGCTTATTTCCAATTTTATTTTGTAATTTGTATATACTATCTGGTGTAATGGTAGATAAATTTATATTTTGTTGTTTTAAATATCTTTTATTAGATTTTTTCCTTTTAGAAGAATCTTTTATTTTTAGTCTTTTCTTTGGATTGTATATATGCATATGTATCAACCTTCTAAACTTTTAGACTTTCATTCCAATCTTTATCTACACCATTTCTATATTTGTCATCACTTTGATAGAAATATTCTCTAGCTCCATTGTCCTCCATATTTTTATCTAGTATTTCTACAAATCCACTTCTAGCATCATAAAACTTACCAACCTTAAAATTTTTAACGGAAGTTTCAAATAAATCTTTACTTTTATCCTTAAATTGCCTCATTTCTTTTTTATCTGCATCATATATATCGTATAACTCAATAGTTTCTTCCCTATCTGACATACTTATATTTCCTAAACATCTGTGTAGATAAGTTTTATCCTTAATATCCTTCATTACTTCATCAGTTATAATTATATTAGCCCAAAGTTTTTTGGCCTTTTGTCTCATAAGACCAACTAAATTTGCACTATCTGATACAATACTACTTTGTAATCTTTTCTCTTCACCAATTATGCCTATTAATATGGGTCCCTTATGGATGGCAATCCTAATATCTCCAACAGGAAGGTTGTTACTTTTGTATATATTGTATTTATGGACTTCACTAATAATATCCTTACCAGCTTCTACGGCATCCTGGCCGTTTTGTGGAAATATGGCCACAACTCCCTTATCAAGATATTTTTCTATTACTCCATTATGTTTTCTTATGATTGGACCTATTATCTTTAAATATTCATTTATTAGCTTAAAGCTCTCTTCAGCACTAATTTTTTCTGATATTTTATAGAAATCTTCAATTGCTGCATTTAAGATGCACATATTAAATTTTTTATGTTCTCCTAAGGTTATTTCATTGACAGATTCTTTATCTAATATTTGAAAAATCTCTTGAGGAACAAATCTATAGTAGTCATTACTAAGTTCGGTTATATCATCTATATATTCTCTTATGTTGCTAGTCATATTGTTAAACGCATCTGATAAATCTTCTATCTCATCTTTAGAATTTATCCTTAATTGAGTATCTAAATTACCTGCTGACACTTCCTTAACAGTCTTTGTAAGTTCTCCTAATGACCTTAAAATTATATAAGTTATAAACACCACTGCAAACACTATAAGTAGGGTTGTAATCATTATTCCAACTATACTCTTTGTAAAAAACTTCATGTCTAAATTCTTTCTATAGCCTTCATAATACATTCCTATTTGATAAATTCCAGCCACTTTTCCTAAGCTGTTATATATAGGTTTCATAGTAAATATATATTTTTCACCAGTTCCTACTGCATCTACTACAGCACCCCTTGATGCAGCCCAAAAATATTTGTTATCACCCTTTGAAAATCTTGGATAATATAGCTTAAAGTTATTTTCAGAATCAAGAATCTTATAGGACTGATTATTTTCAATTTTATCTATTACTACATACATACCCTTTACATCTTCCATATGGTCCATATCTGATATTTTTGTTAAGTTATATAATTCCTTATACCTATGAGGATCCATGGGCTCATATAGATCTATTGAATCTATTAAATCCCCTAGGTAAAATGGATTTTCATATTTTTTTTCTACTAACTCTATCTTTCTATCTATTATTTGATTAAATTCATGAAATTTGCCACTTTGTATTTCATTTGAAAATTCTCCAAATCCCCCTACTACAGTTTTCAATACGAATATAAGCATTCCTATAAGAATGATCGGAATAAGTAACATTAATTGTTTAAAAACTATGTATACTTTATTTTGAAATACATATACATATAAAAATCTAATAGCGTAAATTATTAAAATTAACACTGATAAATAGGAAATCAAAACTATATACTTTTTCCTAATTATTTCCTTAGAATAGGTCAACTTTTCTATTGGAATTTTAGAGTAATTTTCCTTGTATATACTGTCAACCTGATTTTTATTAGAAGCACTAGAAATAAATCCATATCCATTATATCTATCTAATTCCACATTTCTTTCTGTTAAAGTCTCTATATATACATGTTTTTTTCTGTTGAATCTTATTTTTCCAATAACCTTATTTTCTTTCAAATAATCCTTTAAAAAAACCATGTTCATTTTTTTATCTATTATTCCAAACCTAGAATCATTAGTGTCAAAATAAATTTGTCCAGGTTCACTTCCTATTATGTCTATAATCTTAAAGTCCATTTCATCTACAGGAATATCCATTATTTTTTTTATGGCATTTTCATAGTAGTATAAGGTAATCTTTTTATTTATCTGATGATAAAAATATACTCTACCCTTTTCAAAGTTTAAATTTTTTATAAAGCCCTTACCATAAGGTGCCTCTGGAAATACCTTTCCTTCATAGGATTTTTTAAAAATCATTCCCAAAAATTTACCCTTTTCTGAATATTTATTAATTCCTTCTTCTACTATTTTAGAGTTGTATCTATCATATTTACTCCATTGAATGTACATATGCCCTTTATTATCACTAACTGCCTGTACCATCTTACCCATGTGCTTTGGCCAATGGATCATTGTAATAATTTCACCCTTATCATTCACCTTATATAGGTATTCTTGGGATGTATCTAAATAGAAAGATCTCATTTCTTCCTTTCCATTTTTAATAGGTTTA
This sequence comes from Anaeromicrobium sp., assembly GCF_025210435.1. Classification (GTDB taxonomy): domain Bacteria; phylum Bacillota; class Clostridia; order Peptostreptococcales; family Thermotaleaceae; genus Anaeromicrobium. Next base: position 10,933 of record NZ_JAOART010000023.1, on the reverse strand, counting down.
TTATAAAAATTTATTATATCCATGCTAGTTTTATTCAGTTTTCCATAATAATAGGTATTTTGTTCACTATCTGTCCATAGATCCTTTAGTTGAATTTTGTCATGGTTAATATCTTTTACACCATATCCTGTTAAAGTTACGGGTTCATTTAGAAAATAACTATAATCCCACAAAAGAAAAAGGGAACCTATTATGACAAGTATTAATATACAAAAGAAACCAAGGTGCTTTTTCATCCTTCCTTCTCTCCTTATTATATTTATTAATATATGTACTATTAATGAATATACTTTTCGAATTTTCCGATAATTCTCTTTAAAAATAAGCTCTTTTTATTGAATATAAAATAAACTTATTGTATCATATTTTTATAGATAGTATTTTTCTACATTTTATTCCATGGTTTTACATTCTTTTTAACTATTATAGCACCAAAAGAAAAAAAAGAAAAGTTTGTCATTTAATCAAATCTTTCAAGAAACTAATTAAGAGAGGTATTATTATGAACAATAAAATTTTTGTACAACTTCAAATTATTATTAATACCATTCTTAGACCCCTAAGACAAAAAATATATGTGGTGATTCGGCGAATATCAAGGGGGCCTTATACTTTACTTCGTAGATTAGCTTCTAAAATAGTTAACCTTACTAGAAAAAGGGAAGCATCTATTAAAGACTATATTCGATTTAGTAACAATTATTATTTATCTAAAAGATTAATTTTAATATTAATTTTAATCTTAATATTGGCCTTATTTTTAGGATACAATTTTTATCGAGGAAAAATAGTACCCGTTGTTACATTTTATGAGACAGAAGAAATTTCTTATACGGGCATGGTCAAAATATATGATAACCATGTTGATAAAAATCTAGTTTATAAGGGTAGTTTGAACGAGGGATTTTATTCAAACCAGGGGGAACTTTATTACCCAGATAAAAAATTAAAATATAAAGGTTCCTTCCAAAACAATGAATTTAACGGTATTGGCACCTTATATAATCATGAAGGGAAAATCCTATACAAGGGAATGTTTTCTAATGGGATTTTCGAAGGAAATGGAAAAGAATACTACCCTAATGGAAATTTAAAATATCAAGGAAATTTTGCCAATGGTATTTTTAATGGTAATGGTATTTTATACGATGATAAAGGAAAGCTCCTTTACCAGGGTAATTTTACAAATGGAACATATGATGGTATAGGTAAAAAATTAGGTTCTGATGGGTCTATTTTAGTAGATGGTTCATTTTCTAATGGAAATTTAAACGGCTTTGGTAAAACTTTTTATGCTAATGGAAATATTACATATGAGGGTAACTTCCTAAATGGTAAATACCAGGGTGAAGGTAAACTCTACTCCCTAAATAAAAAGTTAGTTTATAAGGGATACTTCAAGGATAACCTATACGATGGTGAAGGTGAATTATATGATAAGGATGAAAATCTAGTCATTAGTGGAACCTTCAAAAAAGGTCACATTACGGGAGCTGGGAAGGAATTTTTCCCTTCTGGGAAATTGAAATATGATGGACAGTTTAAAGATGGCCTATATGATGGTGAAGGTTTATTATATCTAGAAACCAATGAAGATACTCCTTTGTATGAGGGATCATTAAAAAAAGGCCTTTATCATGGTAATGGAAGCCTTTATTATGAAAATGGCCAACTAAAATATGAGGGTCAATTTACTGATAATCTGTTCAATGGAATTGGAAATCTTTATGATGAAAATGGACATATGTTGTATAGGGGATATTTCAGGTATGATACCCCATATGTTCAAGATTTCTTATTTAAAACAGACAAGAATCTTAAAGAGGTTTTAGGTGATCCAGATGAGATCATTCCAGATGTTAATGGTTTAAATCATCTCCATTATAACAATTATAATTTAATATTTTCTATTGAAAATAATCAGGTTACACAAATAAGGATTAAATCCCCATTAACTATAGATGAAATTAAAGTGGGAATGACAGAACAAGAGGTAAAAGATATTTTAGGGGAACCTAATGAATTTCATCCTCTATTTACTAGTGATTCAAATGAAAATACCTATTATGGACTTTATTTCTATGAAGTCTATAATATAAAAGTAATGTATGATACGGTTCATCATGAAGTTAAATATATTGAATTAATAGGTAAATAATTTTTCAGTAATTATAGATTTCGTATTCATAAACTTGCTTTATGTGAGCCTACTTCAGGAAACTATTGAAAATTTTTTCCACCCAAGTCTCTATCACAAGCAAAAGTGTGAATCTTCGTAGATAGGTTCATAAGTCATGTTGGAGTAGCATAGGATGTTGTGACGTTCCAGGGTTCCAAAAATTTTCAATATATTTACCTTCGTAGGCAAGTTACTGTATAAAAACAGCTTTAATTGATAAATCTATAATCTTATTGTTTAATTCTACTAAAATTTAAGTCATTGATCTTAAGATCAATGATTTAAATATTTGAGGGAGGTCTTAAAATCATATGAAAAACAGGGTTATAACCATGCTTATATGGATAATTATAATTTCTTTATTTCCATTTTACTCCTATGGAATTGAAGATTTGAGTCCAAAACTTAATAATAGTTCAAAATTTAAGATTGCCTATTGTGAAAACGAACCTTATTTCAATTACACAGGAACCCTTTATGGAATCATTAAGGGCCTTTATGAATTAGGTTGGATAAAAACTTTAAATGGCCTTCCCTATGTGCCTGGTGATGAGGATTCAGAAAAAATTTGGAAATGGTTATGTACCAATGATGTTAGCGATTATATAGAGTTTGTGGATGAGGGATTTATTAGGCTTATAGATATAGAGCATGAGGATAGGAATTATATAATAAATGAAAAATTAAAAAATAATAAAGTAGATTTATTAATATCCATGGGAACAAAAGCAGGAAAATACACTAGGGATAATGTTAATAATACTCCCATAATGGTTTTTTCATCAAGTAACGCCCTTAGGTCTAAAATAATTGCATCCATTGAAGATTCTGGAAAGGATAATATTTGGGCCCACATGGATCCAGATAGATATAATAGACAATTGAAGGTTTTTTATGATTTGTTCAAGTTTAAAAGATTAGGTATAGTCTATGAAAATACAAATATAGGTAAAACCCTATCAGCTATTGATACTGTGAAAGAATTTGCCCATGAGAATAATATCCAATTAGTTGAGGGTTTTGTAGCAGAAGCCAAATCAGATGATGATATTCTTAGATATGAAAAAGAGTTAAAGGAAGCTTATGATAAAATTTCTAAAGAAACAGATGCCTTTTACTTAACCGTTGGCAGTCGAAATGTTAAAGATACTCATATGTATTTAGATCCTTTCTATAAAAATAAAATCCCTGTATTTTCACAAGTTGGCCCTACGGAAGTAAAGGAAGGGGCTTTACTATCCGTATATAGGTATAATTATGATGGAATTGGAAGATTTGGAGCTGATAGAATTATACAAGTCTTAAAAGGAGCTAAACCTAGATATTTATCTCAAGTATATGGGGATACTCCTAGTATTAGTTTGAATTTGGAAGTTGCAGATAAAATAGATTATAAAATTCCCTTTCAAGTCCTTTTAATATCTGATATTATTTACAAAAAAATAGCTGATTAAATAGGGAGGAGACCATTATGAATCATGAAAATTTAAGAAAACATTTATTTAGATCCACTATAGTATTAATAATTGTAGTCTTTTCCTTAACAGGTTTTATGAATATTAACTCCTTTGAAAAAAAATATACAGACTCTCTCATCTCCACCAATGTAATTCACGGAAAAAATTTCATTCGTAAAACAGAATACTCTATCAGATACGGAAAAAACATAGATAGTTTTTATGGTATGAATAAATTATTGGGAGATTGGTTAAAAAAACAAGATAATACACTTGGAGCTCGTATTATAACCAATGATAATAAAGTAGTATATGAATCCTTCATAGATAAAACTTATCCATTTCCTAATGAATTAAGAAAGTTGAATAACTTTAATGGAGGGGAAGTTTATAAGTCTAAGTTATACAAAAACAACTACCATATAATGGTTCCCATAAGGGATGTAAATAGTAATTGGATTGGAACCTTTGAATATTTTTTCCCTAAAAGTGTCATAACTAATGTGATTACTTCCTTCAAAAATAAGCTATTAGGTTTATTAGTAATATGCTCCCTATCAGCCCTAATCCTATTAAAAATATATACATCAAAGGGTAATTTTTTTAATCCTACAAGGGGAATAAAAAAATCTAAACTAATAATATCTTTATTATTAATAATAGGAATCATTCAAATATTTTATGTTTTCTTAAGCTATAATCTATTTAATAATGCCTATATGCACATATCTAAACAAAATGCCCTTAATGCCTCTCAAACTTTAAAAAGGGATATTCAAAAGGTTATAAACAAGGGTGTTTCCTATGAAAATCTCCATAATTTAGAAGATCATATGGATGAAACAGTTAATGTAGTTCCTCAAATAGAGTCTATCAATTTAGTTGGTGGTAAAAGATCCTATAAAAGTGGTCTTAATAACATAGAAAACGAATTTCTAATAAATATACCCCTTATAAAAGATATTAATGGTACTACAGGTAATTTAGATATAAGAATTTCTAAAGAATATATCATGTCTAGCCTTAAGGAAATATTTCTAGATACCTTCACTTTATTTGTAACTTCATTTTTATTTTTAGTTGAGTTCATATTCTTTTTGATTTTATATGTTAACAAAAAATTTCAGGCCCATTCAAATAACAAGGTAGAAGTAAATTCGCTAAACTTACGTGTATTGGCCTTTATAATCTATACGGCCTCATACATGTCCGTAAGTTTTGTCCCTAAGGTAATGAAAAATTTATTAGATAAACCCATACTAGGACTATCTAATAGCTTTTTATTAAGTCTTCCCATATCCATATCCTTCTTTACAGGAGCCATATTTACCTATCTAGGCGGGAGACTTATAGATAAAATCGGTTATAGAAAAATACTTAATGTGGGTCTTTTAAATCTCCTCATTAGTTTTATTCTATCAGCTTTATCTACAAATCCCCTACTATTCATTATGAGTAGAGGAATATTTGGTATAGGATACAGTCTTACTTACATATCTATGAGGAGCTATGTTGCCAATACGCCCGGTGAAGAAATAAAAAAGCAGGGCTTTTCATCTATCACCAGTGGCATTTATGCAGGAGTTAACATTGGTGCTGCCATAGGTGCCATGTTAATGGATAAAATAGGTTATAAAAAAGTATTCATATTATCAGCACTATTTCTACTTATGAGCTATATGGTAATTAATATGTTTTTCGAAAAAGAGCAAACTATAGAAGATAGGCATAAGATTAATAGGCCTACTTCGGAAGGAAACTTGTTATCATTGTTGAGGAACTTAGACGTTATAGGTTTTTTCTTATTAATAAGTATTCCAATGGCCATGAGTAGCCTATTTCTAGATTTCTTTTTCCCCGTATATGCTTCGGATATGGGAATAAGCACATCAAGTATTGGACGTGCCTATCTCCTAAATGGTATATGTATTGCCTATGTGGGTCCTTTTATAACTAAATTTTTAAATAAAAGAACTACTACTAGAAATACGGTGATTTTATCTATGGTATTTGTAGGTATAAGTTATATGTCCTTTGCCCTATTTGGCTCATTTTCTGCCATGCTAATGGCATCCATATTACTAGGATTAGGAGAAGGATTTGGACTACCTTCCCATACAGAATATTATTTAAATTTAAAGGCAACGAAAAAAATAGGCAAAGGAGAATCCCTAGGCTATTATTCTAACATTAGAAAAATATCTCAAACCTTTGGCCCTCAAATATTTGCACTGGCCATAAATATGGGTTATCAAAAGGGTATCAAATATATATCTATTTTAATTCTATCTTTAGTTTTCCTATTTATAATCATAGAAAAGTCAAAGGATATTAAAAAAGTACATTTATCTAGATCTTAGTATGGATTTCGTATTTATAAAGAAACTTTATGTGAGCCTATTTTAGGAAAATATATTGAAAATCTTTTCCACCCAAGTCCTTGTCACAAGCGAAAGTGTGAATCTTCGGAGATAGGTTCATGAGTCATGTTAGAGTATCATAGGATGTTGTGACGTTCCAGGGTTCCAAAGATTTTCAATATATTTTCCCTTATAGGCAAGTTACTATATAAAAGAATTTTAAAATTAAGAAATCTATATAATAGGGGGTGGAATAAAAGTGAAATTATATGAAGGCACTTTAAAAGACAAATCAATGAATAGAGTTTATAAGTATTTCATAATGAATTTAGATGAGAAGTGGATTGATAAAATAATGGATTTACAGGAAATGTGCCTGAAGGAAATGGAAAATCCCCACTCCTATTATCCCCTAGAAATTGAGGAAGTAACCCATCTCCTTAAGGGTAATGGCTTTATCCTAGGGGCTTTGGTGGAAAATGAGTTAATAGGATTTAGGGCTATTTCATTCTTAGATGAGGAAACTGAAAAATTAGGTTCCTTGGTGGGAATAGGTCATGATAACTTAGATAAATTAGTGTTTTTTGAATCTACTGTTATACATGCTAATTATAGGGGAAATAAACTTCAAAAGACTATGATAGACATTGCCTTTAAAGAGCTTAGTAGCAACTATAAGTTCTTCGTATCCACCGTATATCCACTAAACTACGCCAGTTTAAAAAGCCTTTTACAAAAGGGCTTTCATTTAAAGAAATTAGTTTGGATATATGAAAATGTACCTAGATATATAGCCTTTAAAGAAAAGGATATTTCAATATCCTTTAATGATTATGAGCTAGTGCCTTTAGAGGACTTTAGCCTTCAGTTAAGCTATTTTAGTAGGGGATATATTGGAGTTGATTTAATGGAAGATGATAAAGGTTATTTTATTAAAATGATTATGGGTTAAACTAATGGTCAATAGAGATAAAATTAAAACCCTATGGGTTTTAAGGCATATTCAAAAAATAAATTAGTCATTTCACTGGTTATTTGAATTATTTTCTTCGTTATGGAATCCCTTACATATGTTTAATATGCTCCCTCACCATGCCTTGAAAATAATCCAAATTCCTCAGAGAACTGACTAGTTTATTTCTTTCATATGCCTAATTTTATTTATACTCCATCTAAATCAATTATGTCGTATACATTTCTACTCAGTTTTATTATTATAATTTTCTAGTTTCATTTTTAAATATTTCTTTAATGTTATAACATGCATTGGATAAAAATCATCACTATTTTCATCTAATAATCCTTTCAATTCCTCCAATGATATCCACCTAATATTCTTTGTCTCATTTGTTTCTAACAAAACTTCTCCTTTGGCTTTACAAATAAATATTTCCACCATTATAGGATAAATTCCTTCTATATTCTGACTACATGCAAAAGGACTATAATTTAACACTTTATATCCGTTAGATTGAAATATCATGGCATCTTTTTCGCCTTCAATTTCAATAACTTCTAATCCTGTTTCTTCCCTTATTTCCCGCTTTAAACATTCATAAACATTCTCAAATTCTCTAATTTTTCCTGCCGGTATCTCTATTAATCCTTGCTCCATTTGAGCATCTTCTTTATACCTCTCTTGAATCAAAATATGATCTACACCATCTATTAACTTTTCTACTATTCCTCCTGCAGCAGGTTTTGAAAATACTTCTCTCATAATATTCCTCCTACAATTCATATTCCTTATATCCTTTTATAATCTATCCTCAACTACTCTAATTATATAATAACCCTTACTTGAGATTTGTGTATAAAATTATTTTGCTTTTTAATATCAATTTTCCATTCATAAGCCTTTATTATATGCCCTTTATATTTATGACCTCTAATCCATACCATTCCCATATATAAACTATTCAGTCCTGATTTATAACTAGCTATATTAGACAATTCATCCCACATATACTTTTTGCTTATTAATAGAATTTGTTAGTACTTTTTGGTACACATTTAATATTTTTTAAACTTTTTTTCTTCCTGTTTATTAAAGAGAATAATATCCGAATCTTTTAGATCCCCTTGAAAATATGATAAATTTTTACGCTCTATTTTATCGATTACTAATAATATATTTCTTTTTTCTCTTGGGTATAGTGTATAGTACCTTATATTTTTAATTGGCTTATTCTCAAATATACCTTTTTCTATTAAATGTTTTGGTGGAATGATTTTAATTCCAAACTGTATATCTTCGTCTCCACAATTTTGTAACATTAAATTTCCCTGTATCTTTAAATATTTATCATCCTCAGTATAAAACCCATAAATACTATCATCACTGTAATAATACACTGCATCTAAACCCTTTGAAAATGACTTAACAACCTTAGTGGTGTTTATAAATATAGTTGGATAAGTAATAAATATTATAAGTAATACCCACGGTAATTTCTTTATAAATTTAGGATATATTGTTTTCAAATTATATACTACTCCCAAGTAACATAATACTGCCAATATTAATGGATATATCCCCCCATAGTGTGTTCCTAAGTTTCTCGTATCATTGGACCATGCTTTCAGCCCTAATTTTCTAAAAATAACATCTGCTACACAAACAGAGTTAGGACTATCTACTGCAAAAAATATTGCTAATAGCATAATAATAAATAATGTTATTCCAATTACTTTTCTGTTTTTCAACTAGTCTCCCCCTAAATTCTAATGATTTGTTTCAGAAGTGTTTCATAACATTCCTACTATTTTCAAACGTACCACATATGTTTCAAAATAATAGGTTATCTACAGTAGCTCCTAGAGTAATACCCTGTATCCCTCTAAGTAATTCTCTAATCCTACGCAATGTAAGAATATTATGTATTTATTATTTTGCAACCTGCTTTTGCTCTTTAAGATAAATTTCTATTTCATCATTATTTAATCTACGAATTTGAGCATTAGGACTTTCAATGTATTGTTTAGATATATAAACAGGCTTCTTATCTTTACATGACTTGTCTTTATTCTTTAATAAATAATTTTCCAAATCGTCGTTAGTATGAAAAATTTTATAAGAAATTCTATTATTTTTTCCTATAATTTCATATATTCCACAAATATCTTTGCAAATTACTTCTGCTGTTCTCAAATATAGTTTAGCAATTTCTAATGTTTTAAATGGAAAACTCCATCTATAAACACCTCGCTTATCATCTCTATCAATACATATACATCTTTCACACGTTGAACATATATATTGAGTATGTTTCACTAAACAATTCTCTGGTTTTAAAAGTGGTGTTATTCTTGGATTATCACTATAGCACTCTTTACATATCATATTACCTACCTGCTTTCTTCATAATATTCTACTATTATGTAATACCTATTTAATCTATTTTCTTTTTAGTATTTTAATATTGTAATTAACATTTTTAGGCTTATCCTAGTCCTATATGTTTTCGTAGAATCTTGATAAGCCTATGTTAGCAATTCTTATGACTTAAAACTTTACCTAAATAATAATCATCATATCCTACCATGCTAAAATCTAACATTCTGGATTCAAATTTATAATCTTGCATTATCCAAAAACAGTTTGCTATTTTATTATTTGAACTTGTTTTTACATACAATTTTCTTATTTCTCTTTCTTTAGAATAATTTTCTATATATTTAACAAGTTTTGCCCCTAATCCTTTTCTTTTATTATTCCTATCTGTTCCTAACCAAACTATCTCAGCTATGCCATTTGCCCCTTCATATGGTTCATACTTTAATACTCCAAAAACAATAATTTCGGATTGAACTTCTGTAACAAAAACTTTATACCTATTATTTCTAAAAAAATCTCCTACTACTGATTTTGCAACTTCATCCTTATTCTCCTCTCCAATCATACCTTTTACAAATCCTTCAAGTCTTTGACTATCTTCTATTTTTGCTTCCCTTATAATACTCATTGTAATTCCTCCTCTTCAATGAGATCAAATATATGATAATTTATTCATGTGCTCCAATGCTATTTTTTATTGTCTTTTAATTAAATAGTATTATCTTTATTCTAACGTATTTAGGCCTTATATATCTCTACAGTTTTTGGGTCACTACTCAAATATTCTAATCTTTCTTCAGTTCTTTTAATATCCTTATCCATCAACTCCTTTAAAGTCTAATCAGAAATGGATATTTATTTTTTGATATATTATAATTTTTAACCAATTGAATTTGTTCAAATCCCTTTTTAATCATCATAATGCCCCTTCATTAATTAACTCTATAATTGTATTTTTCTAATATATTTACAATAAATATATAGGCATAAGATGAATACTGTCGTTGATACAAGTGATTTAATCAATGGGTTTGCATCAAGCAGATAGATCTTATACTTTGCCAATATGTAGAATACTATAATTATTAATGTGAGTAATTTTCGTTTTTTCAACCCCATGTCCCCCTATTTTCACAATTCAAATTTTTATTTAGAATGCCTGTCCAATGGTAAGAGCATTCTCTATTGCCCTGTATGGTTTGTTTAACCTGACAAAAAGATATGTCAGTAGATGTTCATCCATTATATTTAGGCTTCCTGTTATCCTATGTTTTCTTATAGGATTAATAGGAAGCCTTTGTTATACGCAATACTTTATTTATTCATAATTTCAAGTATTTTTTCTTCTGATAATTCTGTTAAAATCTTAATTTTTTCTATTTCCATTCCTATTTGCAACATATTTTTAACAATTTCTATTTTACCTTTTTCTATACCTTTTTCTATACCTTTTTTCTCAGCTGTCTTTATATCTGCGCTATATATTCTAAGTCTTTTTAAATCATTTTCATATATTTCTCTTTCTTCTTTATTCAGTGACATGATATCTAATTTTTCAATTGCCTTTTTTATGGTTATTTCTTCTTCTAATTCTTTTGGT
>NZ_JAOART010000022.1 GCF_025210435.1 Anaeromicrobium sp. | reverse complement strand
TTCCCATACCGAACACAGAAGTTAAGTCTCTTAGCGCCGATGGTACTTGGTGGGTAACTGCCTGGGAGAGTAGGAGGTTGCTAGTTTTATTCCAAGGAAGCTCAATGGTGGAGCAACCGGCTGTTAACCGGTAGGTTGAGGGTTCGAGCCCCTCCCTTGGAGCCAATAAGGCCCCATGGTCAAGCGGTTAAGACACCGCCCTTTCACGGCGGTAACGGGGGTTCGATTCCCCCTGGGGTCACCAATTTTAAAATGGGCGTATAGCTCAGCTGGGAGAGCACCTGCCTTACAAGCAGGGGGTCGTAGGTTCGAGCCCTGCTACGCCCACCATTTTAAAAACAAATGCGGCCTGGTAGTTCAGTTGGTTAGAATGCCAGCCTGTCACGCTGGAGGTCGAGGGTTCGAGTCCCTTCCAGGTCGCCAATTTAAAAACAAAAGGATACTAAGAAACACAAGGTTCCTTAGTATTGAACAAAAACGAAATCGTAGATTTCTGTTGTTCAACATACAGAAGTGGCTCAGTGGTATAAGTAGAGAACCGAAATTTTAATTTCGTGTGAATCACTTAGTTACTAACTAACTTTAGAACAGAAAGTTTTCATAACAGAAAGTATTTAATATATGCAGAAGTGGCTCAGTGGTAGAGCATCGCCTTGCCAAGGCGAGGGTCGCGAGTTCGAATCTCGTCTTCTGCTCCATTTTAAAATTTAAGTGATTGAAGCATGCGGATGTAGTTTAGTGGTAAAACTCCAGCCTTCCAAGCTGGTTATGTGAGTTCGATTCTCATCATCCGCTCCAGTAAAAGCATACCTAAAAGGGTATGTTTTTTTGTTATATATAGATTTCGTATTTATAAACCAGCTTTATGTGTGCCTATTTCAGGAAAATATATTGAAAATCTTTTCCCTTATAGGCAAGTTACTGCATAAAGAAATTTTAGTGTTACGAAATATATAGAAATACTATATAGAGGTGATAATATGAGATGGCAGGATAAAAGGTATCATTCTTTGAATTATGAATTGAGATCTGTTTTTAATGAAAAGATAGGGAAAGTATCATTAGATGGTGGATTTACTTGCCCTAATAGGGATGGTACATTGTCCTATGGAGGATGTATATTTTGTAGTGAGAGTGGATCTGGTGAGTTTGCTGGTAGTAGGAATGTATCTATTAAAAAGCAGGTGGAAGATCAAAAGACCCTATTGGGACATAAATGGAAGGTAAATAAGTATATAGCTTATTTTCAAAACTATACTAATACATACGATAGAGTAGAAAACTTGAGGGAGAAATATTATGATGCGTTAAGTTGTGATGGAATAGTGGGATTAGCTATAGGGACCAGGCCTGATTGTATAGATGATGGCATATTAGATTTGTTAGAAGAGATAAATGAAAAAACTTATCTATGGGTAGAATTAGGCCTTCAAACTATTCATGATAATACGGCTCATTTTATAAACAGAGGATATGAGTTAGATATATTTAATAAAACTTTGAAAAAATTAAAGGATAGAAATATTAGAGTAGTTGTACATGTTATACTAGGTCTTCCTGGAGAAAGTAAAGAGAAGATGATGGAAACTTGTACTTACTTATCAGATAAAGGAATAGATGGAATTAAGATTCATTTATTACACATATTAAAGGGAACAAAGCTATATGAATATGTATTAGAAAATCCATATGAGTCATTTGAAAAAAAAGAGTATATAGAATTTGTAGTGGATATATTAGAAAGAATATCACCTAATATTGTGGTCCATAGAATGACTGGAGATGGCAAAAAGGAATTACTATATGAACCCTGGTGGAGTTTAGATAAAAGGGCCCTATTAAATGGAATAGATAGGGAATTAAGGGAACGGGATACATATCAAGGAGCTAAAAATAAGGATGAGGCCTAAATAAACCCCATCCCCTTTAATATTATATTTCTTTACTCAATACCTTTGTAAGTAACTCTACTCCATTGTTAACATCGCTCTTAGAAACTATTTCATTAGGAGTATGGGCATATCTACAAGCTATAGATAGGGCTCCTGAGATTACTCCTGAACGGGATAGATGTATGGCACCTACATCAGTTCCACCAAAAGTTAAAACTTCTAATTGATGTGGAATATTATTTTCTTTAGCAGTATTAATTAAAAGATTTTTCATAATAGGATGGCATAGTATGGAATTATCCTTTATTTTTATGGCAGGGCCGTCATGTAAATTTACAGCTAAGTGTTTGCATTTTGGCATATCTCCACAAGAGGTAATATCTAAAGCTATGGCAAGGTCAGGCTCAATGGCAAAGGCTGCAGTTTTTGCACCACGTAGTCCTAGTTCTTCTTGAACTGTAAATACGAAATATAGCTCATTAGGAGAGTCACTTAACCTTTTTATAGTTTCTATGGCCATATAGCATCCTATTCTATTATCTAAGGCCTTAGTCATGACACTATGACCTAAGTCCACAAGATCTGAATGGAAGCATGCCACGTCACCTAAATTAACTTTAGTTAAGGCTTCTTCCTTATCCTTAGCACCTATATCTATATACATTTTTTCTAATTTTAAATGTTTCATATCTTCCATATGCTCCATATAAACTGTACCTATAGTGCCATTTGAAAACCTAACCTTTTGGCCAAGGGATACATTAGGAGATACTCCACCTATGTTAGAGAATCTTAAAAAGCCCTTATCATCAATTCCTGTAATTATTATTCCTATTTCGTCCATATGGGCTGCAATCATGACTTTTTTACCAGAGCCCTTTTTTATTGCAATTAGGTTGCCCATAGTATCTACAGATACTTCATCCACATGGTCCTTTACTTCATTTAAAATTATTTCCCTAGTAGCTTCTTCGTTACCAGCTGGACCATAGGCATAGGAAAGTTTTTTGATTAGATCTATATTAAACATTTATGAACTCCTCCTTTTTTATGTCTTTTAAAAATTCATCTAATAGTTTTTTAGAGTTATTAAAATCTCTTTTACTTATGACAGATACGGGTGAATGAAGGTATCTACAAGGCATTGATATACAAGCTGTAGGAATACCATCCTTAGATAAATGAATTTGACCTGAATCATTTCCACCCTTTGGAACTTGTTTGTATTGGTATGGTATATTATTATCATTAGCCACACCAATTAATCTATTTGTAAGGGACTTACTATAATATGTAACCCTATCTAATATGGAAAAGGTAGGGCCTTCGTGCATTTTTGTTACAAAATCAGGTTCTTCCACTTTATCTAAATCAAAGCAAGAAGTAGTTTCTATTACTACAGCTAAATCGGAATCTAATCTATAGGAGTAAGGAGCAGCTCCTCTGAGTCCTACCTCTTCTTGAACAGAAAATACTCCATAAATGGTGGAGTCATAATTATTCTTTAAAAGGTCCATAATAATAGCACAACCAGCCCTATCGTCTAAGGCTTTGGCCTTTATTAAATCATCTCCAAATTCCACATAGTCACTTAAAAAACACACATAATCTCCTGGAGATACATGCTTTTTTCCATCATCCTTAGATTTAGCACCAATATCTATATATAAGTCTTTAGATTTTAGAGGAACAGTTCTTTCTTTAGGTGTTTGTAAGTGAATAGCCTTAGCTCCAATAACTCCAGTGATTTTTTTATCTCCTATGGAAACGGGTTTAGACACTAATACCTTATCGTCTATTCCACCAACCTTTAAGAACTTAACAAAGCCCTTATCATCTATTGATTTAACCATTAAACCCACTTCATCCATATGGGCTGATAACATTATCTTTGGATAATTTTCCTTACCATGTTTAATGGCTATTAGGTTTCCTAATCTATCAATTTTGATTTCATCCACATAATCTTTTATTTCTTCTTTTATAAAGTTTCTAACAGCATCTTCATTGCCAGATACTCCATTTAAGCTAGTTAATTTTTCTAAAAGCATAGTAATTCCTCCAAATCAATATTATCTAGGCTTAATATGAAATAAGCTAAAAGCTTACCTACATTTTTTATATCTTCCATTGATAGAGTCTCTACTGAAGTATGCATATATCTAAGTGGAATAGATAAAAGGGCAGTTGCTATTCCGCATCTAGAAATTTGTATAGACCTTGTATCTGTTCCTGAGTTACCTGGAACTAAATCTACTTGGTATGGAATATTATGTTCTTTGGCAAGTTCTATTAATTTTTTGTGAAGCTTTGGATGGATATTGGCACCAAAGGCAATACCAACGCCCTTGGACAGATCAAGGGTCTCATCCTTAGGCAGTTGTGGAGTGGAACCAAATCCCACATCAACGGCAATGCCAATGTCTGGGTTTATATTAAAGGCACTTACTATGGCTCCCCTAGTACCAACTTCTTCTTGTACAGTACAAACTCCATATACATCTATGGAATGTTTCATTTTATTTAGAATCTCAAAACAATGAAGCATAGCTAAAACACCAGCCCTATCATCCATTGCCTTAGAAGAATAAAAATCATTTTGAAGTTTTAGTAGATTTCTTTTCACTGTTATAGGATCTCCTATGGACAGAACTTTTTTAGCTTCTTCTTTAGATAAACCTATATCTATACGCATATCTTCCATTTTAGGAGCCTTATTTCTATCTTCTTCATCTTGAATATGAGGCGGCTTTGTAGCCACGATACCAAAGACTTTTTCTCTACCGTGAATGATTACTTCTTGGGCAGGTAGGGTTCTATAGTCATAGCCACCTATATTTGTAAATTGAATAAATCCTCCGTCATCAATGTCCTTTACCATAAGTCCTATTTCGTCCATATGGGCAGCTAACATTACTTTTTTGTGACCACCTCTTGAAATGTGTGCAATCATATTTCCTAGGGCATCTGATCTTATGTCATCGCATAAATGAGAGAATAGGTCTTTAGCTTGGGCAAAGATATTTTCTTCGTAGCCAGATACACCATCTGTTTCTACTAATTTTTTTAACTTATGTGATAATTCCATTTTATACCTCCTTTACCTGTACATAGAATATTATACCAAAAAAAACGATAGACAAGGGTAATCTTTGCCTATCAGTTTGTGTGTGGACAAGGTTTTACTTTATGCACCAAATTTATCTAATCTCTTGGCATTAGCTAAAAGTAGACCCATTAAGTATTTACTTTCAAAAAATCCTAATCCACCTTTGTTGCAACAATTTTCGTGAAAATATTTCGCATCATCCGTACCACAAAAACGACTATGTAGGAGAAGTGGCACTGGATGCCAGCTATGGGAGCGCATAGGGCAAGGGGAGGAGTGATCTGCCGTTATGGCCAATACGTCAGGTTTATTTTCCAAAAGTATTGGTAGATGTTTATCCACTTCTTCTATATGTCTTACCTTTTCTAAAAAGTCACCGTCTTCACCAGCTTGATCTGTACCCTTTACATGGATAAAGAAAAAGTCATATTTTGCCCTAGATTGTGCGTAGGTATTAAATAGACTTTCTACAGTATCTCCTGTAGGAAGTAGGGTCATGCCAAGTAAGGATGAAATACCTTTATACATGGGATAAGAAGCAATAGCTGCCGATTCTAATAAGTATTTTTCTCTCATGGATGAAAGTTTTGGCCTTGATGCTATTCCCCTCATTAAAAAACCATTGGCTGGATGATCATCCTTAATTAATTCATATCCCCTTTTCATAAATTTATTGATAACATTTGCTAAAAATTGAGAGTTCTCATCTTGTCCTTTAGCTTCCCTAGGAGTCTTTCCTTCAACTAGGGGATCTATATCATTTATTAATGAACCTAATTTTTTATTCTTACTTCTAAATACAGTAACAAATCTATGTCCCTTTCCAGGCTCTATAATAATTTCTACGCCGTCAATCTCCTTTATAGTCCTTAATTTTTCACAAAGACCTATTGTTTTCTCTGTAGGAATTCTTCCGGCTCGTCTATCCGTCACAAATCCATTTTCATCTATAGATGAAAAGTTACATCTAGCAGCCACATCACCTGGCTCTAAATTAAATCCTATTCCAACGGCTTCTAGGACTCCACGGCCTATTTGAACATGAAAGGGATCATATCCAAATAAACTAGTATGTCCAGGGCCACTGCCTGGTGTTATGCCAGGTAGTACTGGATACATTCTTCCTAATGAAGATTCTCGTGCCAATTTATCTAGATTTGGAGTATGGGCATATTCTAAGGGAGTTCTATTTCCGAAATCTTTATTTCTAATATCTCCTACACCATCTAATACTAATAGGACAATGGTAGAATTATTAGTTTTTACCGTATCAGAGATTACTTGTTCATAATTCATATAATCACTCTTTCCATATAGTTTTAAAATACAAGGATACTAGTAATATTTTGTACAGAGAAGAATAAAAATATATATATAATCTAGTTAAATATAGATTTATTGGTTTTAAAATTGCTTTATACTGAATATAAAATTTTTTTCTCCAAAAACTTATATTATAGATATCTATAGTATAAGAAAAGGAGTCCTAATCATGGGTAGACCAGCGATGCCAGTAACAACATTACA
>NZ_JAOART010000021.1 GCF_025210435.1 Anaeromicrobium sp. | reverse complement strand
TCAGGAAAATATATTGAAAATCTTTTCCACCCAAGTCCTTGTCACAAGCGAAAGTGTGAATCTTCGTATATAGGTTCATGTGTCATGTTGGAGTAGAATAGGATGTTGTGACGTTCCAGGGTTCCAAAGATTTTCAATATAGTTTCCCTTATAGGCAAGTTACTGTATAAAACAAATTTAAAACCAATAGATCTATAATATTAAATACCCTTAAATATTAGAATGTAAACTTTTACAAAGGGTATCTTAAATTTTATCTCATGAATAAAACAATTGAAATACCATATAGACACAATGGTCTTTCCCTTTGAGTATAATATATAAAAAAGTAAGGAGAGAGAACCATGGGAAAAAACGCCATACCCAATGCATATGCCCTTTTAGCTGCCATTTTTGCCATAATAGTATCAGGGAAATTAGATTTAAACCAACAAAATGTAGTGGGAAACTTTCTGCAAACTATAGGACAAAGTATTTTAACCATAAATGCAGCAGATCAGCAACAGGGGAATAACAACTCCCAGTCAAAAGGGGAAGAAATGTATTATCAGCTTAAACTCCTAAAAGACCAAATACAATATATGGAAGATAAGTTGAATGAAAAGGATTATGAAGATTAAAGGAAGATAAAATTAAATTGAAAATTCTCTTCCTTACAATAAAAAAAGTTTTAACTTTTAATATATTATTATAAAATTATAATTAGATTATAAAAAAACAAAGGAGGGTTAAGGTGAGAGTAGGATTTATAACAGATATACATTCTAATAAATATGCATTAGAGGAAGTATTAAAGGATATAAAAAGAAAAAATCTAGATAAAGTATTTTGTCTAGGAGATTTAGTTGGATATGGAACCTTTCCAAATGAAGTTATAAATAGGATAAGGGAAGAGGCAATACCTACAATTCAAGGGAATTATGACCAGAGTGTAGGAGAAGAACTAATGGCATGTGGTTGTGACTACAAGGACCAAAAATTAATGGAAATGGGTGCTAGATCCCTATATTGGACCCAAGAAAATACTAGTGGTGAAAATAAAAAGTGGCTAAGGGAATTACCAAAGGAAATGAATATAGAGGTTGAAGGAAAGAAAGTAAAGTTAGTTCATGGTAGTCCTAGAAAAAATAACGAATATCTTTATGAAGATGCAGAGATTTTAGAAGAAATAACTAAGAAGGCAGATTTTAATATATTAGTATGTGGTCATACCCACAAACCCTATGGAAAATATGTGAATAATGTATTTGTAGTAAATGGAGGGAGTGTGGGAAAGCCTAAACATGGAAATCCAAATGGAACCTATGTGATTTTACATATTGAAGATGACATACGCATGGAAATTGTAGAAGTTGAATATGATTATGAAAAAATGGCAAAGGCCATAGAGGAAAGTGAAATTCCTAGTGAATTTGCAGAAAAAATTAGAAAAGGTATAAGTTAAAATAATGGGAAAGCACAATGCTTTCCCATTATTTTTTTGAATTTTTGTCATAAAATTAGTTAAATAGCAATAGTCTGTGTATTGGGGACGGATGTTTTTGGAGGTCTGAAAATTAAAAATTGACATTTTTATTAAAAATTTTCATAAGATTGAAGGAATTTCCACTTCATTAGAGAATATAGTTAAAGTGAGTTGTGTCAGGGGGATTAAAACCTCTAAGAACTTAAGCACAAAACTAATCAAAAATAGGGAGGAATGAAGAGTGAAAAGACTATTATCTTTCTTACTGATTTTCGTGTTGATGTTTTCATTAGCAGCATGTGGAAGCCAGCAAGAAACTAGTACAGAAGAAAAGCCTGCTGAAGAACCTAAGGCAGAAGAAACTGCAAAAGCTCCTAAGTATAAGATAGGAGTAATAACTGGAACTGTATCACAAGGTGAAGAAGAGTTTAGAGCTGGACAAAAAATTAAGGAAATGTATGGTGACATGATTGTTACTCAAACATATCCAGATAACTTTATGAAAGAACAAGAAACTACTATCTCTAATATATTAGGTGTTGCATCAGATCCTGATGTAAAAGCGATAGTTATGGTTCAGGCTATTCCTGGAACATCTGCTGCTATTGACCAATTAAGAGAAGTAAGACCAGATATCCTATTTATAGCTGGAGTTCCTGGCGAAGACCCAGACGTTATTGCTTCTAAGGCAGATGTTGTATTCCAAGCAGATGAACTTGGAATGGGTACTTCTGTTATAGATCAAGCTAACAAAATGGGAGCTAAAACTTTCGTACATTACTCTTTCCCAAGACACATGTCTTATGCATTACTTGCAAAGAGAAGAGACTTATTTAAAATTAGATGTGAAGAATTAGGAATTAAGTTTGTAGACGCAACTGCTCCAGATCCAACAGGAGATGCTGGAGTTCCAGGAGCACAACAATTTATTTTAGAAGATGTTCCTAGAAAAATAGAAGAATTTGGTAAAGATACTGCATTCTTCTCAACAAACTGTTCTATGCAAGAACCACTTATTAAGTCATCATTACAAGGTGGAGCTATACTTCCACAACAATGTTGTCCTTCCCCATACCATGGATATCCAGGAGCATTAGGAATCGAGATTCCAGATGATAAAAAAGGTGACATTGATTATGCTGTAGAGCAAATCAAAGGAAAAGTTGCAGAAGGAAATGGAACTGGAAGATTCTCAACTTGGCCAGTACCAGTTAACATGATGTTTGTTGAAGCTGGAGTTGAATATGCAAAGGCTTATCTTGAAGGTCAAACTAACGGAAAAGCTGATCAAGCTAAGGTTAAAGAATTATTTGAAAAGTATGCAGGTGTTGAAATGCAACTTACTACATATGAAAATGAAGAGACAGGCAAAAAGCATGAAAACTTCTTTATGGTTCTATCTGGTTATATAACTTTCTAAATCAAAGTATAAAGGTTGTCGTGGTTTCGGCAACCTTTAAATTCTTTATGAAATTAATTGAAAAAAACATGGATGGTCAAATGAAATGAAAAAGAGTTTGTTTTACCTAAATCATAATTTAAGATAAATTTGTGTAAATAGATTTTATTATATGGACTACTTTAAACAATAAAAAATTGAAAGTTATAATTCAGATACTTGCTCGAAGTATGAAGGAGGCTATATTCAATGTCTGAGTATGTACTAGAAATGAGAAATATAAAAAAGGACTATTTTGGAAATAAGGTTTTAAAGGGAATAGATCTAAAAGTAGAAAAGGGAGAAGTTTACGCCCTTTTAGGAGAAAACGGTGCAGGAAAATCCACGCTTATGAATATTTTATTTGGTATGCCAGTTATCCATTCTACTGGAGGGTTTGAAGGAGAAGTACTTATAGATGGTGAAAAAGTAAATATTAATTCTCCTCAAATGGCTATGGAAATGGGAATAGGAATGGTACATCAAGAATTCATGCTTATACCTGGATTTACTATAAGTGAAAATATTAAATTAAATAGGGAAACATTAAAGGATAATGTATTTAGTAAAGTTTTTGGAGAATCTTTAAAGACCCTAGATACTAAGTCTATGGAAAAGGATGCTAGGGTTGCCTTAGACAAATTAGATATGAACATTGACGAGTGGGTAAAGGTATCGGGATTACCCGTTGGATATATGCAGTTTATAGAAATTGCAAGGGAGATTGACAAGTTAAATGTTAAATTATTAGTCTTTGATGAGCCAACAGCTGTACTTACAGAAAGTGAAGCGGACAACCTATTAGATGCCATGAGACGTATTACAGATTCTGGCATATCCATCGTATTTATAACTCACAGACTAGATGAGGTTATGAACGTATCTAAAAATATTAGTATTTTAAGGGATGGTGAAAGTGTTGTAGCTCTTAAAAAGGTAGATACAAATGTAATGGAACTGGCAGAACTTATGGTAGGAAGAAAAATTGAAGGTTTGTCTGATATAAATGAAGGCTTTGATGACTATGAAAACAGAGAAGTTGTCTTAAAAACTAAGGATTTTTCCGTTGAAATGCCTGGTGAAGAAGTAAAGGGCATAGATCTTGAAATATATAAGGGAGAAATATTTGGTATAGGAGGACTTGCAGGTCAAGGAAAAATTGGTGTTGCCAATGGTATAATGGGGCTTTATCCTTCCCAAGGGGAAGTTTATATAAATGGCAAAGAATTAACACTTAATTCACCTATAGATTCACTTGAAAGTAGATTATCCTTCGTGTCAGAAGATAGACGTGGAGTAGGTCTTTTATTAGATGATTCAATAGAGATGAATATTGCCATGACAGCCATGCAGGTAAATGAAAAATTCTTAAAGAAATTTGGATTTTTTAGTCACAAGGATACATCACATATAAGAAATCATGCCAATAGTATGATTAAACAATTTGATATTAGATGTGTTGGTCCCCATCAACTAACTAGAAGGTTAAGTGGAGGAAACCAACAAAAGGTATGTTTAGCTCGTGCCATTACCCTAGAGCCTAATATCCTTTTAGTATCAGAACCAACACGTGGAATAGATATTGGTGCTAAGAAGTTAGTACTTGATGTATTAAAACAATTGAAGGAAGAACAGGGAATGACCATAATTATGACATCTTCTGAGCTAGGAGAATTAAGGTCCATATGTGATAGAATCGCCATCATAACAGAGGGTAGGGTTGAAGGAATATTAAGACCTAATGATTCTGATGTGGACTTTGGTCTTATGATGTCTGGAGATTATCATAAGACAAAGAGAAAGGAGGCTAAATAAGATGAAAACCATAGCACAAAAGGTTGTTAAACCTTTAGGAATACCAAGACTTATCATAATATCATTCTTAGCTATATTATATGTGTCAGCCTTCTTTTTAAAGTTACCAGTGGCTGGTCTTGTTAATAGTCATCTAGTACGTATGGGCATGAATGGAGTATTAGTCCTTGCCATGGTACCTGGAATTTTATCTGGAATTGGTCCAAACTTTGGCATACCAATTGGAATAGTTTGTGGAATAATTGGTGGACTTATGAGTATTGAATTAGACCTATATGGGGCTAAGGCATTTATGACAGCAATACTTATTTCTATTCCCCTATCTGCTGCTGCAGGATATTTTTACGGAGTATTACTTAATAAGGTTAAGGGATCTGAAATGATGGTTGCCACTTATGCAGGTTTCTCTGTAGTATCCTTAATGTGTATAGGGTGGTTAATATTACCATTTACTAGTAATGAAATGAAATGGCCTATAGGTACAGGTCTTAGAACTACCATTTCACTAGGAAAGAGATTTGATAAAGTATTAAATGATTCCCTTGCTTTTCATATAGGTTCTATAACTATACCTACCATGCTATTTGTATTTTTCTTTGCAGCGTGTTTCTTAGTATGGTTATACTTAAATTCTAAAGCAGGTATTGCAATGAAAGTTGTTGGAGAAAATCCTAAGTTTGCCATAGCATCAGGTATAAGTGTGGATAGATATAGAATAATATCTACCGTATTGTCCACTGTACTAGGAGCTATAGGAATAATAGTATATGCACAGAGCTATGGATTCTTCCAATTGTATACAGCACCCCTTATGATGGCCTTTGGTGCAGTTGCGGCCATATTAATTGGAGGAGCATCATCTACTTATGCTACCATATTCCATGTAATATTAGGATCATTCCTATTCCAGGGATTATTAGTTGTAGCCCTACCTGTTGCCAATGTATTAGTACCTGAGGGGAACTTATCGGAAGTAATGAGAGTTGTAGTCCAGTATGGAATAATTCTTTACGCTCTTACTAAGGCAGGAGGTGGCAAATAGTCATGAATAATAAGTTTTCACGTATGATATTTGACAACATAGTTACCATAATCTTTGTGGTTTTATGTTTAGCAGGAATAGTGGCTTCTAAATTGCCTCTTTTCTTCATAGGATCCCAATTGTTAACAAGAATAGGAAGAAATTCATTCCTAGTATTATCCTTAATTATTCCAGTATTAGCTGGTATGGGACTAAACTTTGGTATAGTAGTAGGTGCCATGGCTGGGCAAATGTCTATCATATTAGTTACTAACTATGCTCTAAAGGGTGTAGAAGCATGTACAGGATTGACAGGATTTTTAATTGCAGTAGTTGTAAGTACTCCTATTGCCATTTTATTTGGATGGGTAACGGGTCTTATATTAAATAAAACTAAGGGTCAAGAAATGATAACGTCCATGATGTTAGGTTTCTTTGCAAATGGCCTATATCAATTGTTATTCCTGTTTTTAGTGGGAACATTAATACCTATGGAAAACCCCGTTTTAATGATAAGTGGTGGAGTAGGTATAAAGAATGTGGTTGATATGAACCACAGTATTAGATATGCCGTTGACAATGTATATAAAGGTTCATTTACTGAGTTATTAATCATAATGGGAGTGATGGGAATCCTATTATCCCTATGGATAATGAAAAAATCTAAGGAAAGTAAAGTATACGAAGAAAAGGTTGGAAACAAGCCATTTGTTTATATGGGAGTATCAGCCTTATTCATAGGTTTATCCATATACTTTAAATCTACGGGATCATTATTTGCAAATATTAGAATACCAATATCCACTTATGGAGTCATAGTTGGACTTTGTGTATTTAATGTATTGATCATAAAGACAAAGCTTGGTCAAGACTTTAGAACTGTAGGTCAAAGTAGACACATAGCTGGAGTTGCTGGTATTAATGTGGACAAGGTAAGGATCATATCCATAATAATTTCCACTGTATTAGCCGCATGGGGACAATTAATATTCTTACAAAACCTAGGTATACTAAATACTTATGGTTCCCACGAACAAGCTGGTATGTTTGCCGTTGCGGCCTTACTTGTAGGTGGAGCCTCCGTATCAAGGGCAACTATAGGCCAGGCAATACTAGGGGTTACATTGTTCCATACCCTATTTATCGTATCACCCCAAGCAGGTAAAAACCTATTTGGAAATGCCCAAATTGGAGAGTATTTTAGAACTTTCGTTGCCTATGGAGTTATAGGTGTATCATTAGGATTACATGCTTGGAAGAATATGGTTATATCAAAGAGGAAAAGTATTTAATAGGAGATAGAGTCATTATGAATTGCACCTCAAATGTTAGATATGAATCTGATATTTGGAGGTGCATTTTATTATGGATAAATATTTGTTAAAGAATAAAAAGAGTATATTACAGTTAGATAGATGTGTTACATAAATTCACATAAATGTAAAAAAATGTTGAATGATAGGCTTTTATATATTATTATGTTATTTGTATTGTATTTAAGTAATTAAGGAGGAATGAAATGAGAATTGAAAAAATATCAAGAAAATTAATTGCAGTAATAGTGCTAACAATGGCTATTTTTGCAAACTTAGGAGTAAGTGCTTATGCAGTAGAAGGAGATACAGTAGGAATTGGGAATCTAACAAAAGATGATATAATCGCAGGATGGTATTTTGATGATGAAAATGGAAGTGTAGTAAAGGATGTAACAGGAAAGTACAACGGAACGTGTAATGGGACTAATATTGTAGATACTCCTTATGGAAAAGGAAGAAGTTTCAAGTGTGGAGATAGTATTGATTTTGCAAATGCTATTATACCTAAGGGAGAAAAATCGATAAGATTTAAATTCAAATCAGATAATATAGAATCATCATATTCGGTTGTTCAGACTATAATTTGTAATACTAATATGTCATCTAAAGGTTCATACGGTACAGAAGTGGGATTGTATAGGGGCAGAATTTTTTTTAATATTAGAAATTCAAAAGAAACTAAAATCATTGATTCTTACACAGATGAAGTATATGCTGATAATAAATGGCATGATGTTTTAGTAACCTGGGACGGTACTATAAATGAAAGTAAAGTAAAAATATATGTAGATGATATGAAAATTCCTAAAAAAATAAGTACTGCTAAAAGCCTCGAAATACATCAACCTTCAAATGATTTTAGAATAGGAAAACAGTGGAATGAATTTGAGAATCATAGATCTTTCGAAGGGGAATTGGCTCAAATAGAAATATATGACGAATATTATATGCCGCCATCACCATCAACGAACCTAGTTGCAACTGGTGAGGATGCAAAAGTAATACTAGAATGGGATAAGGTTGATAATGTAAAAAGCTATGAGGTTTTAAGGTCAACAACTTCTGGTGGACCATATAATACAGTCTTAGGAATTGTCTATAAACCTGAAAGAAGTTATATAGACGAGCATCTAGACAATGGTACTACATATTACTATGTGATACGAGCAATTCAAAACGGCGTCAAAAGTATAAATTCAAATGAGGCATCTGCCACTCCAACATCCGGACACACAGGTGGAGGAGAAACGAATGGGAATAAAGCATTATTAAAAATAATAATGTTAAATGGAAGGGAAAATGAATATGATATAACCATGACTCAAGTTAAAAAATTCCTTGATTGGTATGAAAATGGGAAAGGATATTATGTGATAGAAAAAAATCATAATATGGGTCCATTTGTTATTAGAAAAGATTACTTGGCTTTTGATAAAATTATGCAATTTGAAATAATGGAATATAAAAAATAAATATTAATAGTCCTAGCTTTTGCCTAGGGCTTTATTTACTTGTTAAAAAAATAATTATTTTTAATTTGATAATATGGTCTTATCTCTTGAAATAAAAGTACGGGAAAATTAATGTAAATTTCAATCTACAGATTAAATTTACGAGTCATATGTATGGACAGTTGGTTTTCATTGATAATATTATATATAATATACTGTTAAACAACTATAGATTTCGTAGTAATAAATTAATTTTATACAAAAATGTTTTTGGTAATTAAAGGGTTTGTTGGATTCGGTAAGTCGTTAATCGTTAGTTGTCTTTCGTTAAAACCAAGAAATCTATATAGATTTCTGGTGTATAAACTTGCTTTATGTGGGCCTATTTCAGGAAAATATATTGAAAATCTTTTCCACCCAAGTCCTTGTCACAAGCGAAAGTGTGAATCTTCGTATATAGGTT
>NZ_JAOART010000020.1 GCF_025210435.1 Anaeromicrobium sp. | reverse complement strand
TTGACAGCATCCTGTTTGAATTCGGCACTATACTGCTTAGTTCTTTTTCCCATTTGTAACCCCTCCTAATACTGTTTTATATTATAGCCTAATTTTAGGAGTTGTACGAGTTTTAGTTGTCCGATTTATATTCTAACAGCAGAATAATGCATAATTAATTTGCCAGAAATAATGTTTATTAGATATAATTTTGAACCCTTACTCACCTATACTTTATATTGCATATTTTTTTGAGAAATCATTAAGCTTTTCTCCATTCATACGATAAACACGAATATTTTTTACCATACTTGCCCCCCAATTAACATATCTCTCAATTGCAACTGTGTTCCAATCATGGCACCACCATTCTAAACGATCACAATTTCTTTCTTTAGCAATATGTGCTAAATAAGAAAGCATCATTTTTCCAAAACCATTACCTCTTGAATAGGGTTCTATATATAAATCTACTAAGGCAATCCCTGGTTTCCCTAAAAACGTAGAGAAACTTTTGTGAAAAAAAGCGAATCCTATGGGTTCTCCTTTATATTCACCAATAAGGGCTTCTGCTCCACCTTGATCAAACATATATTTTTCTAAGATATCTGGTGTTACAGTAACTTGATCTAATTCGTTTTCGTAAGACGCTAAATCACGAATATACTTTACAATCAAATTCGCATCTTTCTTTTCCGCAAAACGAATCTGAAAATCCAGTGTTTTTGTTTCAATTCTATCCATCTTATTTTCCTCCTTTAGATCTCAATATTTTACTATTGTGTCGTATATTTTGTCTTTTTTATAATTTTATACCAGTTTTTAACATTTATCAATTATATTTTCTGATTATTCAACACATATAAATATCTTCCTTATTTCATTGATAGTTTCTTTTTCCTTATGCTTGTCCATCCATCCCTCATAAAAAAAATGATTCAATCCCATAACATACCCTCACCTTAAAAATAGCCATTAACTCACAGACGGGTTCACCTCTGCTATTCCTATAAAAGCAGGCTTTATTTTCTGATCAACTAACATAAATCCATAAATAAGTACTAAAAAATAAGTAACATGCTAATAAATGCTTTTAAGCTACCTTTTGTCTGTTTACGGTGGTATCTCCTATAACGCAAAAAATCACCCCCTTCTTATATAAATATGATATAGGTGGGTGATTTAGTTACAATTTTAATTTGGTTTTTATTCCCATTTGAAAAATCGAAGAGCTACCCCAGTACATATTACCCCAAGAGCAATCATTACAATAATGGGTATCATCACACGATCTACCGTCAAACCAAGTGAAGCCGCCTTTAAAAGCTTTATTCCTTGTGTTAAGGGTAATATATTGGAACACTTTTGAAGTGCTGTTGGCATAATTTCATAGGGCAGCGTTGCTCCTGAAAAAATCAACATAGGGAAATATAATATACTTGCTGCAACACTTGCTATCTTTAAATTTGGATCAATTCCGCCTACCATAATGCCTATACTAAACATAGATCCCATTACCAAGAAATAAGCACCTAAAAACTGTAGCCAAGAACCATTGAATCGAAAGCCAAAGAAAATCGCTGCGGTTCCATAAACAAGTATAAGTGAAGCAATCGCATATAATGCATAAATGACTACCTGCACTGCTAAAATCACAGCAGGACTTATAGGTGTTACTTTAAATCTCTTTAGAATTTTTTTATGACGATAGTCGGACACCACCAATGGTAATCCCATGACTCCCCCTGCACATATTGCAATTGTAGTGATAGCTCCAAATGATTGTTCTAAAAAAGTATATCCTGCACCATCAAAGGCTAATTTATTTCCGTAAATAATACCAAGAAGTATTGTTACCACTACTGGCATGCAAATTGCAAAAATAAACATATCCATCCCTCGAAGGGACAATTTCAGTTCTGTTTTCAACATTGTTCTAAATGCTCTCATGATCATATTCCTCCTCTTCTGTATACCATAAATAAGCTTCTTCAAATTTTTCATAAGGGCTTGCTGCAATTGCTTCCTGCACCGTTCCATAGAAAATACTTTTTCCTTTTTTAAGAATACAAATCCTATCACACAATGCTTCTACCTCATCCATGAAATGGGAAGTTAAAAAGATAGTAATTCCTTTCCTTTTTAAATCCAAAAGTCCTTTCCATACCTCTCTCCTTGCTCTCGCATCAAGTCCTGTTGTTAATTCATCTAAAAACACAACTTCTGGGTTAGGAATTAAGGCAAGTATAATAAATAAATGCTGCTTTTGCCCTCCTGAAAGCTCACTCACTTGACTTTTACATTTATCCAAAAGACCAAACTGTTTTAACAATTCTCTATAATCCCCTGGCTGTTTGTAGAGGGATTGTGTTACTTTACAGAGCTCTGCTACTGTTAGTTTATCCTGATAGCTTGATTCTTGAAATTGTACGCCAACTTTCTGATATAATTTCTTTCTTTGTTTTTCTGGATGCATTCCTAAAATAGAAATGGAGCCGTGATCAAATTCCTTTGTCCCTAAAACACATTCAATGGTGGTACTTTTCCCAGCTCTATTGGCACCAAGCAATCCAAACACTTCTCCCCTTTTAATAGATATGCTAACATGATCTACGGCCTGTATATTTCCGTATGTTTTGCATAAGTCATGAATTTTAACTGTTTCCATGTATAAAAACCCTCCTCTTTTTTAATATATAAAAAAGAATAACACCATCATAAAGACTGGTGTTAAACTGTAGGGTTTATATTAAATTTTCCTTCCATGTCTTTTAACTGATTTAAAACGCAATTTGCATTTAATTCCGCGTTACTTAGTGAAGTAAGAAGCTTATCACATGCTGTTACAATATCTTCGTCCCCTTTTGGTGTATTAAGAACCTGTCGTACATCGATCTCTGAATTCTTTGATAGGGCACTTACCATACGCAAAATGGCTGCAAGTGAATAATTTGCACAACGTAAAGAACGGATGATCTTTAATAATTGAATATCATTTTTAGTATATACCCTATAGCCATTTTGTTTTCTCTTTACAGAAAGTAACCCATTCATTTCCCAATTTCTTAACGTATCTATGGTAACTTTTAAGTACTCTGCCGTTTGTTTTCTTGTGAAAGCTACATCCTTTTCTTTGTCTTGTATACCTGAGAGTAATTTTTTTGTGATTTCTATAGCCTCTTCTACATTCTTCTGTTCTATTTTAATTTGATTGATATAGTTATTTGTATATGCAATTGCCTTTTGAAATTTACCTTGGGCAGATAATTTAATAATATGAATGATGTTTTTCCTAAGACCATTTTGCAATACCTCAACTTTAAGTGCTGTCCTAGCAATCTTAAATTGTGCAATATGCAAATCTGAAAAAACGCGATATCCATTGGATAATCTTTGAGGTTTAGGGATCAATTCTAGTTTTTCATACAACCTCACTGTATTAGGGTGTATACCTATTACCTTTGCTGCCTGTGCTGTCTTATATTTATTTTCCATAATATCTTCACCTCCATTTATCCTTATTATAATGCAGGTTTAAAGTCTGGTGTTATAGTGTATACTTTATCATTAATGAAAAAAAAGCAAACCCAATATTCAATCACTTGAGTGCAAATGAAGTTCGTATTTTTCTACTATTATGTAGTATATATTTTATCTTTTTCATAATATTACAGATAACGCATCTACAATATTATAAAAAAATTTAGTATTTATCAATTCTATTTTTCAATTATTCAACACATGTAACAGCATAGCATGTTTGTTCGATTTAATTGTTTTTTGTCTATGCTTGTCCCCCCCTTCTTATATATATGATGGTAAGGGGTGATTTAGTTACATTTTTAATTTAGTTTTATTCAATACGTAATATGAGAAATATACGAAAACTATAACTAAAATTTATGCTCAGTTGCTTAGTAACCACTCATCACAGTTCTGTGACAATATTTGTAATTCGTTAAAAAATCTGCTTGTATGGTATCCATCACAAACTGCATGATGCACTTGTAAAGAAACTGGTAATAATATTTTTCCATCTTGTTCAAAATATTTACCATATGTAATTATTGGTAAAAGATAAGTTCCATCTGCATAAATGTTGAGGTTAAATCCTGTAAAACTTATCCAAGGAATACAAGAAACAGGAAAGGTGTTTTTAGGTTTATTTTCTTTTGCAGAATAATTTTTTACATTACCATATTTTTTAATATCATCAAGATAATTACAATAAAATAATCTAAAATCATCAGAACAGATTGTCCAAATATTAGTAAATGTTTCGTTATCCTTATGAAAAACAGTAAAACATGGATTCATATTTTCCCAATAACCAAGATTACCACTTTCATCAAAACAAGTACGAAATTCTTCGTGTCTGTTTATTATTTTTGTAGCCATATAAATCAAAACAGGATATAATTTTATGTTATTATTTTTTAGTTTAATAAGCAAAACTGTAATATCAATATTAGCTGTCATGCTGTATGTACATCTAACATTATTCAGAAAGTGGTCAAAATATGGCTTTCTACTCCAGGTTTCTTTATCTATTAAATTAAATTTCATTAAAACCCTCTCCTTACGTACAAAATATAAATAATCTTTACTTCACTATATAATCACCCTCCTCTTCTTATATAGACATGATAAGGATGGTGATTTAATTACAATTTTTAGCTTCCTAAACATTATTTATCTTGGAATGTTCCTTTTTTTTTCAATTTCTTCAGAAAGAATTACTAAATCCCATTCAAATAACTCGTATCTATATAAACTCCGTTTTATTAGAGGATCATTATCAGCAACTTCTTTTGCTTCTGCTAAATCTTTAGCTTCAAAAACTATCATTCCACCAACTGTATTTAAAAATCCACCTCCAATAAAATATCTCTCGGATGCTACTTTACTTAAATACTTAATATGATCATTAAAATCATTTGAATTAGTTTGAGTTCCTTCTACTTTAGAATCAATTCTTACAAACAACTTATCGCCTTTTTTCATTTCAATTATGCCTCCAAACTTTTAATTATCCAAGCTATATTTTGTGCAAATCGTACAATATATGATTTTGCCTTTTCGTCCTTTTCAATATCTCCTTTATGTACTCCAACACCAATATTCCAATATGTAGAACTCGGAATAATCATTTCATTTACAAGATAGAAATCAATTAAACAATTTATGGTTGTTAACTGTCCACTTTCTCCTGCAATAGCAATTGGACCCCCTATTTTTTTAGATAATGGACGATTATTATTAAATGCAACATAAGTTAATCGCTGCAGAAAAGCCATTAATAAAGATGTTGGTGCTCCTACATATACAGGACTCCCCACAACAAATCCCTTATTTTCTAAAACTTCATCATATATACTATTAAAATCATCTTTTTGAATACATCTATTAATGCCTATACACTTATCGCAGTTTAGGCAATGATTTATCTTTTTACCAGATAAGCTAATAAATTTTGTACCTATATTATTCTTTTTTAATTCTTTATCAAATACTGACAATAATATCTCAGTATTGCCTTTTTTTCTTGGAGAACCAGAAACTATTAAAACTCCCATCAGTACCCTCCTGTAATTAATATATTAGTAAATATTTCATATATTTTAATTTGTTTTATAGTTTATTTTAGTATATTTGTGTCATATTTTTCTACTATTATGCAGTATGTATTTTATGCATTTATAGTATTTTGATCTTACAGATAACATATTTATAATGTTATACCAAAATTTAGTGTTCATCAATTGTATTTTTTATTATTCACTATATGTACTTATTAACCTTATATCACAATAACTTCTTTTTACCTATGCTTGTCCATCTATCCTCCACAAAAAACAACCCATTTTCAATCAACCCCATAGCACACCCGAAAGAGGGTCATTTTTAGATTTTTCTACCTGTATAGATATTTTCATCAAATGTTCTTCTTCACTTTTTTGAGTACAAGTATCCATTAAAGCTTCTTCATATGCATTGCCTACAATCACATAATCATTTAGTTTTATGTACTTCATAAGTCTCTTATAAGTTAAATACGTCGTATCATAATGCCCCTTATGAAAAGCTATTGCATACAAACCTTCTGGCTTAATCACTGTATTTTTACAAAGTATATTTGTTTTTGCATAAAAATAGGCAACATTATAATCCTGCTCAGCTAATAGCTCACTTTTTTCTACTATTGCACCAATACAAAAGGATTTACTATTGTTTTCACGCATGTATTTTTCTAAATTACTAATTGCTTTCTCATGCTCTACTTCCTCATAGTTTCTAACATAGTCACTAATTATAATTTTTTCTTCAGGCATATTAACAATATGGATCTTTTCAATATTGTTTATAGTCATACCTTCTTTCGTCATATTTTTTCTTTCTTCAATCATCTGTGCTATTTCTTTAAGTTCTTTCATCCTTTTATTTACTTCTTTTTGTTTTTTATCCAATAATTCTAGAAAGGAGTATGTGCTTTTATTTTCAAGATATTCCCTAATTTCCTTCAAAGATGTGTCCAACTCTCTCAGCATAGCAATTACCATAAAAGCCTCACATTGGGATAGAGAATAATATCTATACCCTTTTTCATCTACATAATGAGGATGAAATATTTCCATTTTATCGTAATAGATCAAAGTCTGTTTAGAAACATTGCAAAGCTTTGCAAATTGAGCTGTCTTGATTAAATTTTTATAACGACTCATAAAACACCTCTTGACTATATAGTTACTATATACGTTATACTAACATAATGTATTTAATCAATCAAGAAAGAGGTGCTTTAAAATGTTCAACACGCATATTACATCAAAAAGCTTTATAAAATTTGTATTTCCCTCTATTTTAATTATGGTATTTATCTCTTTTTACACATCAATAGATAGTATATTTATATCAAGATTTGTAGGGTCAAATGCCCTTGCTGCTGTAAACATTGCACTGCCTTTATATAGCGTTGCCTTTGCTTGTGGCATTATGTTTGCTACAGGTGGTGGTGCCATTATTGCAATAAAACTTGGTCAAAACAAATTAGATGAAGCTAGTAAAAATTTCACTTCATTGTTAATCATCGGTATCCTTTTCGGAATACTAGCAACTATCATATGCCTACTATTTGAAGAAACTCTTATTACAGCTTTGGGTGCTAGTAAAAATATTAAAACTCATGCTCTTGCCTATAGCTTTTATTTAATATTATCTTTTCCTTTTTTAATTATAAAGGTAGTCTTTGAAAGTATTCTAAGGGTAGATGGAAAACCTAACACAGCATTATTTATGACTTTATTAGGTGGAATACTTAACATTATATTTGACTATATATTTATGGTTCCTATGCATATGGGAATAGCAGGTGCTGGTCTTGGTACATTCCTTGGGATTGTTCTATCAAATCTTGTAGGATTCTACCATTTCACTTCCAATAAATCCTTACTTAAATTCAAAACTGCAAAGCCTGATTTTAAATTTATTCTTAGTACCATTACAAATGGTTCCTCCGAAATGGTAAATGAATTTTCTATTGCTTTAACAACCTTTATCTTCAATATGCTTACGATGAAGTATATGGGAGATAACGGTGTAGCTGCAATTACAATTATTTTAGGATTAAATTTTTTAATTATTTCAGTATTTATCGGCTTCTCTACGGGCGTTGCCCCTTTAATCAGTTATAATTATGGTCGTGGCAACGAAAAAAATATAAGAACCATCATAAGATTTTCTAAAAACTTTATCCTTATAGGCTCAGTCCTATTGTTTATAATTAGTATGAGTATTACAAATCAACTTGTAAACATATATACGGATAAAAGCAATGCTGTATATCCTATAGCTGTTGCAGGGTTACAATCCTTTTCTATTAGTTTTTTATTTGTAGGAATCAATATTTTTGGTTCTGCCTTCTTTACAGCTTTTGAAAATGGAAAGATCTCAGCACTGATCTCATTTGTAAAATCCTTTGTTTTCTTTATCATTGCTGCTTGGATTTTACCATCACTATTTAAAGTAGAGGGGATCTGGCTAATCACTCCTGTATCTGAATTTTGTTCTATGTTTATGGTACTTTTGTTTATGCTTAAGTATCAAAAGGTATATAAATATAATCTCATAGGAAAACTGGCTAGATTGAGATAAATATTCACTTTTATATCTCTCCACATTTTTTGTAGTGATTTGTGTTCTTGTTTCATTTTTTCAACGCTCTTTTTATAGATAATACAATGCTCAATGATGGTTATAAAAGCCCAAATTATTCTTTACTATATTTAAGTTTATCAGATATTTTTATTATCCTATATTCATATTCTTGATGTGATATTTTTCCTTCTTCATATTTCTTGTTTACTTTTATAAACGGTCGTAGTAATTCTCCCTTAATGTTTATCAATATAATCTTGTAATTGTTCGTGCCACTGTATAGTGTCGTATATCTGTGGTTCAGTTGTTTCACCCATTAAAAGATCAATCATATGTCTAGGTTTTTTACCTCCAATATGCATTGATTTGATACATGAAACGCAATATACACAAACATCATTACAAGGCATAGAATCTGCTCGTTCTTTCATTTTTTCGTGAACCTTTTCAACTGGTAGCTTAGGATAAAAAGTATCTCCGCAGCATATTGATCTCGTGCCAAAAAACTTTGTTTCCACAACATCAATGTTCATCTTTCTAAGCAGATTTCGTACAGCCTTGTGCACCTGTGGCTTCTCACGTACAGGACAGGCATCGTGTACCGACAACTTCAATCCTTTATAGTCAGGATATTGAAATATATCCAATCCATCAAATACTTCCCACAAAGAGATTGTTGATATTCCCTCGTATAAGGTTCTAAAACGTTTGTCACATCCAGCACAGACATTGATAATCAACGATCCTGCTTCAAGTTGTGGGTCATGTTTACAGCATATTTTATGCAATGCAACCTCCCCATAGTTTTCATTCAAAAACTTTAAAATTTTATTTTCTATTTCAGGCTTATATATACTTAAAGCACAGCCTGGATTAAAATATGTTTTTATCATAATACATTATCCTCCTGTCTAAAGTTGACTTTTATTAGGGTACCTTTTGTTTACTCTTTAATTTTAACAGGAGATAAGCAAAAAAATCTTCTCGATTTTGGATTTCTAATTTTTATGGTTGGAATTTTCTGTGTTTTCTTGAAAATATCTAATATAAATACTCTCTATTACAGTTTATCCTACTATCACGAACTAAACATATTCACATTCACTACATAGAATTCCACATCTTGATTCAATCACTTTTACTTCCTTCAATAATATCCTTTTGCTTTTTTTACTCAAAGATTTTAATACTAATTCATATGACATATCTATTAGTCTAGTGTAGGGGTGTATATCTATAAGATATTAAATTTACTTTTATTACGCCATAAGTAATTGATTGACCATATTGAAAATAATCCAAATGGAAGAAAAATAATATCTCCCGGAGTAATTAAACCCGTATATATATCTCGAGCCCATAAAGAAGTAAGAGAATATATCCATAGTATATTGGCCATTTGAGCAAATGTCCATCCCCACGAACTCAATCTTAAAAGACCTGGAATACTAATCATCAATATTGGAACAGCTAAAAAAACATCTGCAATTAGAAACCCTAAAGTAGATGCTTTAGACATTATATCCATTGTAATTCCAGTATTGGATTGTATAAAAATTTTAAACATCACTAGAATCCAGAAAGTAAGGCTAATTACTGCAGCAATACTATTTACCCCAATTATTACTTTAATACCTTTGGTTAATATTGATTTCTTCATATTTTTCCTCCTTCACAATAGATTAGACATATTTAACAACACATTTATAAATAACCATAATTCATCTCCTTTCTTTGCAAACACAGTAAGTGCTACAGAATCAATTTTTTTCTTTTATTTTATCTTTTTTATATTGAATCATATAATCCTCTCAGCAAAAGCGAATTTATTATTCATTTTTATTATATACTAATTTTTCTATTTGTAAATACTTAAATATCCTTCTTGCAACACGCTTATCTTGCAAAATGATAGTATACTATGCTTGTCTACCCATTCCTCATAAAAAAGTCAATCAATCCTAAAAGTATTAGTAATCTGCTAATAAATGCTTTTAAGCTACCTTTTGTCTTTCTATGGCGGTATCTTCTCTAACGCAAAAAATCACCCTCTTCTTATTTAAAGATGATAAAGGTGGGTGATTTAGTTACAATTTTAATTTTGTTTATATTCAATGCATAATATAAGGATATTAAGTTACAATATTTTACAAGTGATAATCCATTTCTCTAAAAAACTTATAATTTTGAAATCATTTCATACTGCCCAATAATATATTTAAATCCTAGCTTGATTAAAAATTCTTTCGTAGATGTAGACTCTTCGTCTACATTAGTAACATTAATGCTGCATGATCTTGTATTTTTTAGCAAATCCGTAACAATGCTTCGTGCAATCCCTTTACGTCTATAATTCTTATCTACTGCTATTTGAGGAATATCTCCCGTTTTCTTATCAATAATTCCATAGCCCACAATGTTATCGTCAAAATGTATAATAGAATATATAAATATATCTGATGTGGCGTTGATTGAATCGATAGAGTTTTGCCAAGATGGTTCAAAATCCCAAAATTTGATCAATCGTTCCCAATTAGTTGAATCAATTTTATCCATATGTTTCACTTTGTAGCTTGTCATGGACCTATATTTATTCTTATCTAACTGAAAACATGAGAAATTTCTTACAATCTCAAATCCTTGTTTTTTGTAAAGTTGAAATGCGGATGTATTAGATTGAATTACTTCAAGTAAATATTGATCCACTTTTTTTTCTTTGATTAACTCTCTAATACTTAAAAGCATAGCACTTGTTATCCCTTGTTTTCTATATTCACCTACAACACCTGTCCCTATGTCATACACGGTTAGCTTCCCATTCCAGTTTCTAAATCCATTTAAAACAAATCCCACTAACTCCTCATTTTTAAACGCACCTATGGAAAGGCATGAGACATAACCTTTTCTTTGAAGCATTTCTTTAAACTTCCAAAATGGCAAATCGATTTTAACTTGATAATCTGAAAATGCTCTTATGAATATTTGATGTAGTATTTCTATATTTGTATTTTCAAGCGTTTTATAAATAAATATATTTATCGCCCCCTACCTTTAGGTTAGAGTAAAATACTTTTGTGACATATTTATCTACTATTACGTAGTGTAATTCATATTTTTCATAATTATATACCAATTTTTAACATTTATCAAATATATTTTCTGATCCCCCAATAGAAATCCATAGATCAGTATTGAAAATATAAGTAATATGCTAATAAATACTTCCAAGCAATCCTTTGTTTTTCTAGGGCGATATATCCTATAACATAAAAAATCCCCCCTTCTTATATAAATATGTTTCTTAGGGGTGATTTTCTGCTTTATTTTTATTATCCATTATCCTTTACTGAAATATCACTCTAACTTATCAATGTTTCCTAATTGAATATATTGAATACTAGCTTGGATTTTTTCATATGGCCAATCCCACCACTTAATTTTTAGCAATTTAAAAATTACATCATCGCTAAACCTTTTCTTTATAACTTCTGCTGGTACTCCTCCAACAATCGTATAAGGTGGAACATGATTAGTGACTACCGCTCTAGTTCCAATGATTGCACCATCTCCAATTTTCACCCCTGACATGATTATAGCGTCATATCCTATCCACACATCGTTACCAATTACAATATCACCTTTATTATCCCAAGCATCTTTTGGTTTTAATGTTTCATCCCATTCTTCTCCAAAGATTGGAAATGTATAGGTAGATAGTGATTGCATTGTATGATTTCCGCTCGTCATAAGAAACTTTGCTCCGCATGCTATTGAACAAAACTTTCCAATTATTAATTTATCATTATTTACAGGATAATGATATAATACATTATTTTTTTCAAAATCTCTCGGATTATTATACAAATCATTATATATTGTATAATCTCCAACTTTTATATTATTTCTAGTAATTACATTTTTAAGATATACTGTTTGGTAATCATTACTTCTTGGATACACTTTATTTGAATTTGGAATAGTCACGTTTAATTCTCTCCTTTATATTATAATGGTATTTTATGACTACCCCATTATTACAATGCATTTTTTCATAAAATCACTCCTTAAATAACCTTTATCCATTAGTTTATGCAGTATTCTTCTATTTGCAAAAACATATTTCTATTTATATCTCATTTTAAAAAAATTGTGCATTATTATGACTACAGATTATACTCATTTTCTTTTGTTATAACTTTTAACAATAAAAACAATAAGAGATCCTGCTGACAATACCATAAATACAATTGCTAACCAATCAGGTATTGGTCCTACAAAACGATTTGTCAATATTGTTCCTGAACTAATTCCCAAAGATAATATTAAATAAAATAAATTCTTGTTTTTCACTTTTTTCTCCTTATATATGAGTAGTCTTTTCTTCATAATTGCAGTATGTATTTTATCTGTTTATAGTATTTTGATCTTGCAGATAACATATCTATGATATTAAACCAAAACGTTCCTATCATATAATAATCTAATTTTCCTTTTCTTTTTACACAATTTAAAGACTCAACACCTTTTATATTTTCTATCTTATTCTCATTAACTTTATTAACCCTTTCATTAATCAAGTTCTTATTATAAATATCTTTATTCTTTGAGCTATCACCATCTTTATGCATTCTACAAATTCCTATACTATGCGGTCTTTTTACTTCCTTCAATTCCATATCCACACTGAGACTTCATTCTAATCTTCTTAGTAGTTACCTTATCAAATTTGCTTTCTAATCTCTTCATTGTAGAATTTACCCATATAGTTTAGATCAAACCTTAATAATTAACATAAATCCCTGTTAGTCCAAATTCTTATACTATATACAACAATATGCTATACGAAGCATGCTAATATAAGCAATAAAATTGTATTAATGGATAAAATATCCAAACAAACTTCAACTAATTTCATTAGATACTTTTCATTCTATTTATCATTCACTATACTCTTTCTTTAACCCACTATGCTTACTTTATTTTGTATTCTTTAAAAAAATCCATCAATTCACCATCAAATATATAATCTGGCATTACCGAATTGCCTTCTATTCCTTTATCATCCATTAATAATTTTCTATCTCGAAGAGGTATATGTATAATTGTTTTTGTATTTTTTAGTTCAAAATAATCCGTCCCTCCACCTGCACCTGCTGTTGGCAATCCAAATAATACGCCTCTACGATTCAACTGCATCCATCTTGTAAAATAATCCCCCCCACTAGCAACCATTGGGTTTATACGAATAAATAATTTTTTATCCCAATTCTTCTGATAATGAATTTTTTTAGAAATAAAATCAAAATCATCTACTCCTGTTGTTCTTTCACCTGTTTCTTTATCGATAAAGTCATACTGAAAATCAAAGGGTTTTTCTACATTTAGTACATGAGCAAGATACAATACTTGATTAAAATTCCCTCCAGCTGTATCTTTTAAATCTATGACTAATACATCTGGATTTTCTTCTTCAATTAATTCAAAAGTTTTTTTCAAATCTTCAATTTCCCACTGATAGAAATCTCTTGGATGAAGTATAACATATTTTGTAGCATTAATTTTTCTTGTATAAAATATCAAAGAAGGATGTATGTATCTTGCATCATCTGGAATATCTTCTAAAGAAGCTTGCATCCCTTTTGTTAATAATAGCATATGTGGATTTTTTGACTTTTTTATTTTATTCACAGTAATTGTTGCACTACAATCTTTCCAAGTAAGGGTAGTTTCTTTGATTTTTCCCTCTTTATTCCTATAAGTTATCTTAACTGGATCAAAGTTTTCCCTAAGGGGCTGAAATGGAATTTCTAAAGTCAATCTTCTTGCAACTTTTTCATTGGTACTAGCCTTTGTAGATGCGGGAATGATT
Organism: Anaeromicrobium sp.; assembly: GCF_025210435.1. GTDB lineage: Bacteria > Bacillota > Clostridia > Peptostreptococcales > Thermotaleaceae > Anaeromicrobium. The sequence goes on along the minus strand of NZ_JAOART010000020.1, from coordinate 26,572 downwards.
CTCCCCATTCTTTTGATTTCTTCTTTGATAACCTTCCCATTCCACGTTAAAATTTCATCCCCTATAGATAATTCATCTGTAAAACCTTTATATGCCTTGCCCACATAAATCTTGTCATCCTTATTCAAAGTTAAAACAACCCCTAAAAACCTCCCCTTTTCATAAGGCCACAGCTCTTTTTCTAACTGCCAATAAATATGTCCATCTTTAAACTTTGCCATAAGTTTTCTAATTTCACTTACAAAAGTCTCTTTTCCGCTGCTCCAATCAACTGTTTCTGCATGATCTATACATTCTTTTAAAAATTCATCTCTTGACACGTTTAACTTTTCCTCTAGGTATATATAGTTTTTTGCAAGAAGTGTACAAGCCTCTTTGTAATCTTCTTTGTATTCATTCACTTTCTCCTTACAGTTGATACACCCTTTATGATTTACAGTTTTAATTGGTTGTGAAAATGTTTCATATACAGGCAATTGTATAAGTAACAGGGTTAAAAAAATTGTTAGAATATTTGTTTTCATAATATTTACTCCCTCATTTTTCATTTTATAAATCTCAATCTAGATTAATCATCATAGGCTCAATCCCCCAATCGTGAATCTTACTACCTACATAAAGTAACGTAATAGGTTGCAAAAAGCTCACAGACGGGTTCACCTCCGCTATTGCTATAAATGCAGGTTTTATTTTCTGATCAACCAATAAGAATCCATAAATAAGTATTAAAAATATAAGCACTACACTAATAAATGCTTTTAAGCTACCTTTCCTTTTTTTATGACGGTAGTCCTATAACAAAAAAATCACAAATCACCCCCTTCTTATATAAATATAATGACAAGGGGTAATTTAGTTACAATTTCAATTTAGTTTATATTCAATACACAATATAAGAATATTATTCATTAAGATTACTCTATTTCATTCAACTTGTCAGAATAGAATTCTATTGCATCTTTATAATTTTTTATGTTTTCATCTGAGGATGTTTGAGCTAAATTAGTTAGCAGAATTTCTATTGCTTTAGCATATTCATTTAGGTTATATAAGGTCATAGCATAGAAAACTTTCATAGCTCTATTCTCTGTAAATTTAGCTAAACCTTTCTCAAGCACTTCTTTTGATTTTTGATACTGTCCTAATGTTCTATATGTACTTCCCAAACCTAAGAAAGCACCTTGCAAATCCTTCTCTGGCAAACCAATTGAGATAGCTTTTTCATAATAAGGTACTGCTTCTTTTTCTAAACTCAGCACATCAAAACTCCAAGCACATTGATAATTAATTATTGAACTGTCTGGATAGTCATTTGCAAGATTTATTAAAATTTCATTCGATTCTCTTAATTTTCCTTCTTTCCTTAGCTCAATAGCTATCTCTAATTCTTTCAAAACTAACCCCTCCTTAATCTTGCATAGTATTCTACTATTGTGCAATATATTTTTCCTTTTTTATAATGTTATACCCATTTTTAACATTTATCAACCGTATTTTCTGCTTATTTAACACATGTAAATATGCTCCTTATTTTATTAGTAGTTTCTTTTTACCTATGCTTATCCACCTATGCCTTATAAAAAATCAATCCCAACCTCCCACAGGTTTATTGTACCCTAACTCTCCTGTGTCCAGCAAATCGGGTATGGCTCATAGTATACGATCCTAATAATATTGAATACTATTCCCTTTGTTTTTCATATTTGAGAAATATGCTATAATTTTACTAAAGTTATTATTCATATTTACTTTTACTCTAGTATTTAAATAATAATCTAATTCTTTATGTCAATTATGTATAAATACTTACAATTAACTTTCCATGGTCAACTATCAAAACAGTTTTACATATTTCAACTAAACGAAAAGTAAGAAATTTTTTATTATTTCTTTAAGAAAGTAGGTATAGAAATGATAACACAATATTTAGAATACATGTCAAAACTATATGGGCAAATAGATGCCCTTATGATTGTCAACAAGCAAGGGATTATTGAATATTCTGCTATGACATGTGACAAAACAAATAGTTTCCAAAATGAAGGTATTACAGGAAAACATATTTTAGAAGTATACCCTTCCCTTACAGAAAAAACAAGTAGCGTCCTAAGGGTATTAAAAACCGGCAACCCTATTTATGACGAAAAACAAACTGTAACTGATTCTAAAGGTTTTTTATGGTCTTTTGTAAACTCTACATTTCCTATTGAATACAATAATGAAATTATTGGCGCTGTTGAAGCTTCCATATCTGCATCCAAATGGAAACAAAAAAATCATACTGTTCTTCAAAATTCGAAAAAGCAAAAATCCAATAATTCCTTATATACCCTTGATAATATTATTACAAAAAATCCATTACTCCTTCATACAAAAGAAAAAATCAAAAAAATTGCTCAAAATAATTCTTCCGTACTGATTTGTGGAGATACAGGCACTGGAAAAGAAATGGTTGCTCAAGCCATTCATAGTCACAGTTTAAGAAGGAATGAGCCATTCATATCTCAAAATTGTTCCGCAATTCCTTCTACGCTACTTGAAAGTATATTCTTTGGTACAGTAAAGGGAAGTTATACTGGATCAGAAAATAAAAAAGGGTTATTTGAATTAGCGAATAGAGGAACACTCTTCTTAGACGAAATAAATTCTATGGATATAGGCATTCAAGCAAAAATTTTAAAAGCAATAGAAGAAAAAAAAATTCGTCGTGTTGGTGGTGAATCCTACATTAATATTGATATTCGAATCGTTTCTGCTATGAATTCAAATCCGCTCAAAACTATTGAAGATGGACTCCTCCGGAAAGATCTCTATTATCGATTGAGTGTAATTCAAATAAATCTTCCGCCTCTTATAAATAGAACAGAGGATATTACACTTTTAACCGATTATTTTATAAAAAAATACAATAATGAAATGAATAAAAACATTACTGCTATAAGTGAAATGGTTGAAAAAACCTTTTATAATTATAATTGGCCAGGAAACATTCGGGAGTTTAAAAATGCTATTGAATCTGCTTTTAATCTTGCAACAGGAAATACAATTACCTTAAAAGATATTCCAGAATATATTATCTATCCTCAAAAAAGTGAAGAACCCCTTTTTAGAGAAGTATCGAAAAATAAATCTCTTCCTAAATTAGTACAAAGCTATGAAAAAGAAATTATCCTTGAAGCATTATCTACCTCAAAGAATATAACAGCAGCAGCAAGAAAATTGCAGATCACTAGACAATCCCTTCAATATAAAATGGAAAAATATAATTTATAAAAAAAGCTTATTACAATATAACAGAAATTATATATAAACAACCCATAAATTTCTTAATTTTAGTATTTAAAACACAAAAAAGCAAAAAAACTTGCATAAATTACGCAAGTTTTTTTGCTTTTTCTATATATTATCTTTTCTTTTCTTCTATAAAAATCTGTAAGTCATTTGAAATTCTATTATTTATATGTTTGATTCATTTTGGCATACTTATTGCTTATTCTTTTTATAGGTGAAATTTTTAAAAGTCCAGCATTTATAACCTCCTCTTATAATGGTTTTTATGCTGGACCAAATGATCCATATTTTTATTTCACTATTTCCAAAACTTACTGTTCCTAACTAAAGAGTTCCTTACTCTTACTAAAAATCTAAAAATATTTATAATTTAAAAGGAGGAATCACTTATGTCAACTGTAAATGAAATTATTAAAAATCACCAATTATGGGGAGGTTTGAATAAACCTGAAATATCCCTTACCAAAGCAGATATTGTTGTTTTTGGTATTCCTTTTGATGGAAGTGTTAGTTTCCGTTCTGGATCAAAAGATGCACCAAAAGCTTTAAGGGAAATTACCTATACTATTCCCCCCACAACTGAAGACTTTGAAGATATTTCTGCTCTAAAAGTATTAGATTTAGGAGACTGTGAAGGCAAAAACAGAGATGAAATATTTCATCTTGCAGAAAAAGCAGCTTACAACGCAGTAAAATCTGGTAAATTCTTCACAATGGTTGGAGGAGACCATTCGGCTACCATTCCAGTACAGAAAGGAATTGATCGTGCTCTTAACGAACCTTTTGGTATTATTCATATAGATGCACATTTTGATCTTTGTGATGCTTTATGTGGAGATAAATTATCTCATGGTTCAACAGAAAGAAGAGCGTTAGAATTAAAAAATATTCCTGATAGTGAAAGTCTTTTCTTTTTAGGTATACGATCCATTGAGCCTGATGAGTTAGATTTCATGAATAATAATAAAGTTAATGTACTATCTGCTAAAAATATTCAACATAAAGGTATTGAAAAAACATTAGAAATAGTAAAAGAAAAGATGAAAAGATTTAATAAAATATATGTTACATTAGATATTGACTGCTTAGATCCTGCCTATGCAGCAGGAACAGGAACTCCTCAGTTTGGTGGGTTAACTAGTAGAGAATTACTAGATTTATTACATGGACTATTTGAATTACCTATTATTGGCTTTGATGTGGTTGAAGTAGCTCCAAACTTAGATCCTTCATTGACTTCTCTTTTCGCCGCACGAAAAATCATTACAGAATGCTGGGGACATTTTCATAGAAAGAATAAATTTATTAAATAATGCTGGGCTCAAATTTTGAGCCCCCAGAATATCAATCTAAAATAATTCTATTATAATTTATGAATTTCTAAGGAATAAGTCTTTATTTAAAAAATATAAAAAGGAGTGTCTATTATATGACAACAAATACTAAAAAACAAATGACTTTTTACAAAGCCCTTATCCCTATTATCTTCCTTGCAGTTTCATTATTTTGGTCTCTTAAATATGGAACAGGATATTCTCAGATCCCTCTAGTAGCAACATCCATAGTAGCAGCCCTTATCGCTGTTAAATCTGGATGTAAATGGGAAGATTTAGAAACTGGTATTCTCAATACCATTCAGGTATCTATGCAAGCACTTCTAATTCTTCTAATTATTGGAATGATTATTGGAACATGGATTTTAGCGGGTGTAGTTCCTTCAATGATTTACTTCGGACTTAAAATCATTTCTCCAAAAATATTTTTGCTTGCTACATTACTTATATGTTCCATTGTATCTTTAGCATGTGGAAGTTCATGGACTACTGCAAGTACAGTAGGTATTGCTCTTTTAGGCGTTGCTCAAGGACTTGAAATTCCTGCACCTATAGCAGCGGGTGCAATTATCTCTGGTGCTTATTTTGGAGATAAAATGTCTCCTTTATCAGAAACGACAAATTTAGCTCCAGCTGTAGCAGGGTCTACTCTTTTTGATCATATTAAACATATGGTCTATACATCTGGTGTTAGTTTAATTTTATCTGCAACTATATTTGGAATTATTGGTCTTAAATACGGAAATTCTCAAATTAATAGCGAATCTATTCAAGTAATACTTGATGGATTATCTTCTCAATTTACAATTTCGCCTATTTTATTCATTCCTCCTATTGTTGTTATTTTTATGGTTATAAAAAAAGTCCCAGCTATTCCTGGACTTCTTGCAGGGGTAGTGTTAGGTGGATTATTTGCAGTATTCTATCAAGGTGCCGATCTAAAAAGTATTGTTGAAGCTGCACATTTTGGGTATACTTCCAATACAGGAGTAGAAGTCATTGACAGTTTATTAAGTCGAGGTGGACTGGATAATATGATGTTTACTGTTTCATTAATACTATGTGCCATGGTTTTAGGTGGTATTTTAGAAACTTCTGGAATGCTTTATGCCATATCTGAAAAGATCTTATTATTAGTACATGGTACAGGCTCTCTTGTTTTAGCAACTGTTTTAACAGCAATTGGTACAAATATTATAACCGGCGATCAGTCTTTATCTATTATTATCCCTGGAAGAATGTATAAAAATATATATGAAGAAAAAGGATTAAAACTTAAAAACTTATCTAGAGCCTTAGAAGATGCAGGTACAGTTACATCCCCTATAGTTCCCTGGAATGTTTGTGCTGGATTCATGGCTTCTACTCTAGGAGTTGCTACAATTGCTTATTTACCATTTGCCTTTTTCAATCTATTAAGTCCAGTTGTCTCTGTCATTTACGGTTTTACAGGAATAACTATGGAAAAATGCGCTAAAACCGAGTTAGAGACAAAACAATAGTAAAACATTTAATAATTGATAAAAATAATCACTATAAAATTTATAAGTACAATTATTAAAAATTTGTAAAATGATCTTATTATTTGAATCTGTCAAGGTTAATTTATCTTATATTGCTTCAATTCTCTATCTGTTTTAAAAAGTTTTTTCCTTTCTTGTTCAAGTGTACTATATACAAAAGGACAGTTCCCTTGTATTCTTTCAATACAACAGAACCGTCCTTTTCTTTGTCTTACTAATTGATATTAGCTTTTAATATTTTATCTACACACTCAAATTTGGTTACAGGTACTTTTATATTATACTCTGTACCTTCATAATAAATATTGAGCTTATAATCTACTTCTTCTTTCCATTGAAAAGATTGTATATTACTAAATTCCAATACTTTACCACACCACACTATTCCTTCATCATAAAAATATATTCTTCTATCATCATTTAGAAGATTCAATAATATCAATGGAGTAAATATAAAAATAAATCCATCAAATTCTTTATGATATTCTTTAGTAGCCATTAGAAACACATATTTAATTAATAGCATAATAGAAATAATCACAATAACCCCTCTTAGATATTTAGATATAACAGGTTTATGTATATAATAATGAGGTTTTGGAAGATTAATTTTTATTATTCTTAATATTGTAATAATCACATTTATCCACAATAAAGCTGATACCATACAAATAGCTATAGCATTATGCCTATAAAACATAAATACCACAAAAAATAATGCTAAAGTAACTATAAATAAGATATCTTCAATTTTTTTCATTTCTTATCAATTATCCCCCCAATTTGTTTTATTATCCGTAATAAAAACTACTAGCTTAATATCTCATATGATAAATAATACCATCTTAACTAAAGCTTTTTAGGAGAATTAAACGTCCTTTCTCATTTTGGTGAATGACATGTATCACATATCTTAAGAATATTGTTCTTTTATTAACAGGCTACTTAATTCGTTTCAAAACTGGATGACCCTCTTTCAGTTCTACCAAGTCCCATAAATTCCCATATAAATCCTTAAATACTGCAACTATTCCATAAGGTTGTTCCTTTGGCTCTCTCACAAACTCTATACCTTTTGAAATCATTTCATTATAATCTCTCCAAAAATCATCAGTGTTTAAAAATAGAAAAACTCTACCACCTGACTGGTTACCTATAAATGACTCTTGTTCAGGTTTAGATGCTCTTGCAAGTAATATAGTAGTTCCCACTGAACCAGGTGGGGATACTACTACCCACCGTTTATCTTGTTCAGGCTGATACGTATCTTCAATTAATGTAAAATTAAGCTTCTTCGTATAAAATTCGATTGCCTCATCATAATCTTTCACAACTAAAGCTATATGAATAATTGATTGAACCATTTTCTCAACTCCTTGTATTTTGGGATTTTCTTATTCAATCCATATTTTTATTTCAATTTTTACATCGTAATATTATACTATTGTGTAGTATATATTTTATCTTTTTTACAATCTTACAGACAACACCTCTATAATATTATACCAAATTTTAGCATCTATCAAGAATTTTTAACTATTTCCTACCTTTAAAGGTATTTACATCCTATCACAGTGTAGCCTTGAGCTTCATGATAAAAGCTATAATCAACTACAAGCATAGGCACTATTGAAATTGTAAAGGAAAACAAGGAACAACCTTTAGTAGAAGTATTAGATATTAAAATCACCCCCTTCTTATATAATATAACCTTAACCTAAAGTTATCCAATATCTTTGTGTAATTCGGTTTCCTTCTGGGATTTCATTTTCCAATTCTGCACCATTATTTATTATGGTCTTTGCCGATGCAATATTATCTCTATCGCAAGTAATTAGAACTTTTTTAATATTTAATTTTACACATTCTATTAAAGCTAATGATAACATTTCAGTTGCATATCCTTGTTGTCTTTCTGATTTTCTAACACTATAGCCTATATGTCCGCCTAAATTTAGCAAATAATTATTTAACCTATGTCTAATATCAACCATACCAATTAAACGGCCGTCCTCCGTAGAAATAGCCATATATGTAGTTGCAGGAACTAAACCGTCTCTTACAGTTTCTTCTTTTAAATTATCGCAAAATGCACTATACCATTCTTCAAAAATTTCAGCATTTCTCAAGCCCGCAGTACCATCCATACTATCTCCACTTTCAATAAATTCTCTTTTATAATCCATAAGTTTTTCTTTATACTCTGGTGTGGGTAAAACTAATTTCAATCTGTTCATCCTTTTCCTCCAATTATATAAATAATTTTTAATTCGTCATATAAGAATATTATACATTACTATAATAAGAGTTCATTTCGTATACTTTTACCAGTTTATTTCTAAACCTACTCCAACTTCTTTTACAGGCAAAGTTTTATGTATTTCTGCTCTAACAGCAAATGAAGTGCAGTGGCAGGGATATAATTCCTTTAAATTATTCTGTTTTAGATAATCGATAGTTTTATTAACCTGTTCAGTCACCTCAAATAAATGAAATCCTCCTATAACTCCCAATACTCTATCATCTTTACATACTTTTTTTGCATATTCTATTATATTGCATATACCACTATGAGAACATCCTGTAATAATATAAATGCCATTTTCACTTTTATATACAAGGGCTGTATCATCTATTACATAATCATCAACTGCAGCTTCACCGACAATTTGTTTACCAATAGGCTTTCTATTTTCGAAGTCGTTTATCTGAGGTATTTCCCCTAAAAAAGTTATATGTTTACTAACTTTAATAGGTTCTTTCGAAAGAATCAAATTACATTTTCCTTTTAGTTCTTCTTCTAAAATAGGAGAACAAATTTTTAAATTATCTATTATTTTTTCTTTAAATGCATCTGGATGAGCAATGATAGAAATACTATTTTCATGTTTTTGTTCAAAGTAATATTTTAACCCTCTTGTATGGTCGTCGTGACCATGTGAAATAACAATAGTACTTATATTTTCTAAATCTACACCTAATGCAGTTGCGTTTCTTAGAAATAAATCAGAATATCCTACATCTAATAGTAAGCTAGTTTCCTCATCTTCAATATAATACGAAACAGCCGGTTCTCCACAATAATATTGGTCAATGTATGTATTATTATCTACTAAAACTTTTAATTTCACCTTTTATTTCCTCCTTCGCTTAACACGAATAAAATTCGCAATATTTTACAATTGTATGATATGAATTTTATTTTTTCATATTAAATATAACACCTCTACACCATTATATCAAAGCTACCCTTCGTTTTTCTACAGCGGTATATCCTATAACGCAAAAAATCACCTTTTCCTTATATAAATTAAGAAGAGGGTGATTTAGTTGCAATTTCAATTTAATTTGTATTCAATACGCAATATAAGGAGATTCTGAATCCTATACTACAAATTCGTTACAACTATTTAAATAATGTACTAAACTTGAAATGTATAATTATTATTTATAGTCTATAATATTATGTCTTGAATAGATAGCTTTTTTATCGACTTTGGTTCCTCATCTGGATAACCTAAAGTTAGTAGATTTACAAATTTTATATTATCATTCCAATTAAATATTTCTCTAATTTTTCTCTCATCCACTGCCTTTACCCAACAACTGCCAAGACTAAGTTCAACTGCTCTCAATACAATATGTTCAACTGCTATGGCCACATTAAAGGAAACTTCTGAAACTAATTTTTCTACTTGCACATTTTTAAGACCATCGGTTCTATACTTGAGCATTTTATAAAAGTTATTATCAATCATATCTAAGTTATAAAGTTCCTCATTGCCAGATAAAGATCCTATAATATAATCATTTATATTCCCACAGCATACAATTACTACTGGAGCCTCTGCAATATGTTTTTGGTTAAATGATGCTTGAGATAATAATTGTTTTGTTTCACAATCTTTAATTATTTTAAAACGCCAAGGTTGAGCATTACACGGAGAAGGAGCAAATCTAGCACAATCAAGCAAATCATGTATTAGTTCATCGGATATGTCGTCTTTTTTATACTTTCGTATACTCCTCCTCGTTATTATACATTCTTTTAAATTCATCATTCTTTCCTCCTTATTTTACCATAATAGACTGGTCAGTTTATCGAACATAAAAAATAACTTCCTAGAAATATATAGTTAATACAACTATATTTCAAATAAAATCAGCTAAAAATTTATTAATTATACTAATGACAATAAATCTTCAAGAATGTAATCAAAGACACTTTCATCTTTGCTTATTCTATAACAAAGTATGTATCCTTCATAAAGAGCAAAGGCTTTTCTTGCAATTGTATTGGCTTCCTCTTTTGTTAATCCAGATACTTGTAAAGAGTGTGAAAAAATATTAATTAGTTTTGTAATTCCATTTGCATATGCATTTGAAGAATTATTCTCAATGAATGTCATATCTAAACCTAATACAGCTATTGGGCATCCAAAGTAATTACCTTCGGATACTGAACTTTTTATATCAGCTACCATCTTGTTTATAAATATATTCCAAGGATTATTTGATAGAGGTTCTAACCAATTAAGAAGTATTGTCTTTCCGTAATAGTTTGCTACTTCAATTCCAAGTTCTTTTTTACTAGAAAAATAAAAATAAAAAGACCCTCTTGACATATCAGCTTCCTGCAATATATCATTTATTCCTGTATTTGCATATCCCTTTCTTAAGAAAAGTTTAGCAGCTATTTCTATTAAATGCTGTTTTGCTTGTTCACCTTTAGTTGATTTCATTATATATTTCCTCCATAAAAGCTATTTACTATATAATAAACCAGTCAGTATATTTTGTCAATGCCACAAAAATTCAATCAACTCATCTTGATTTACCATAAACTATTTTAGTTTCATTCAATACGTACTATAAAAACAATGTGATCTACCCTTTACTATAAATTATGTTTATCCTATTTCCTCAATCTTTAGTTTCATGGGTAAAACCTTATATCATCAACAATCCGTTCTGATTTAACATCTTTCATCTTCATCCTTTCTCTAATAAACATTCTCAACATCTAAAAAATAAAAAAATTGCGTATTTGATCAAGCCGAAAATTATATTTAAATTCTATAAAATGTTTTTTTCCTATCGATTGACTGTTTTAACTTAAAGCAATCATTTAAATGCATTATTTGATGTCTTGTAATTGGCATTAAAATAATACCTGCTATATCTTTTTTTCCCCAATAATCTAATAACCAAATAGAATCTGGATGACTCAATACACCACCCTCATTTAATATCTTCTCTGTATCTTTCTTTTCAATTTTATGTTTAGTATCTTCAAATTTTAAACACGACAAAATCTTTTGTGTTTGTATCCCAACAGCAACTCTATATCTTAGTAATTCCTCTATATTAATGCTTTTGCTGAAATTCATTATTTCATCATCTGTCATTGCATTACCAGTATCAGTTATATCAATATTTAACCTTTTAAGCCAATCACTATTTAACACTTGCTCCGATTGATCTACTAAAATATTAATCGTTAAATCTTCAATTCTCGTAATATGCCAAATATTCCAAGCAATAGTAACATCTTTATCTGTTGGCATAATAGCATAATCTCTTTTCTGTAATCCAGTCATAAGCCTATCGATAATAGTCAGTTCATTTAAATTGCTTACTTTTGCAAAATGTACTGATCCATGCATAGAAAGAAATAATTTCTTGGCTTCATCAAACTTTTCGAATTTCCTTATTGTTTCTTTTAATCGTTTTTGTTTTAAATTCCATTCTGATGTAATACTCACTATATTCCCTCCCACTCATAGATTATATAATTCCCCCTGATATACATTGTTTTATGAATGTATATTATCATTACTACAAATTAGATTCATTTTCTTTTGTTACAATGTCTAATAATGCAAGCAATAAAATATCCTGCTGACAATACCATAAGTATTTTTTTATAATATGTTCCCAATACAAACAAGACAATCCTTCATATTCCCTATATTGTACAATGTATTTTCTCATAGATAAAATATCAAAATAGTAGCCCCAGTTATATTTGAAAAGCTACTATTTTCGTAATTAGGAGTATATGCATTTACTTCACTATGTTTCATATTATTCTTATATGAACTCTGTTACTTTATCTATAAAGAGTACTCCATCTAGATGATCAATTTCGTGACATAAACATTTTGCTAAATCTCCTTTTCCATTCACTATAAATTCTTTTCCTTTTTCATTCAATGCTTTTACTTTTACCCTTTTAGGTCTTATTAGTTTGCCCCATTTATTCGGAATGCTCAAGCATCCTTCTACAACCTGTTGTGTTCCTTCAACTTCAATTATTTCCGGGTTAATTAGATATATGATTCCATCACCCATATCTATCACAACAACTCTTTTTAAAACCCCCACCTGTGGTGCTGCTAACGCAGCTCCATTTTCTGTACTATACAATGTATCTTCCATATCTTTCAGCAAAGTTAAAGTTCTCTCATCTATCTTTTCTACCTGCCTACATTTTTTCCTTAATATATCATCGCCTAAAATTCGAATATTTCTTAATGCCATTTGATAAACCTCCCTTTTCAAATATTATTCTTTTTATCATTTCCCCAACTTTTATGATGTACAAATCAGGGTTATAAAATCTAATTACCTTTTGTCCCCATGGATATTCTATCTTTCTGCCTTTTTTATAATATTATACCAATTTTTAGCATTTATCAAATATATTTTTTATTTTTATAAAGTAACAATTAGAACTCATATATTTTATTTCCATTTTTATCATATACACATCCATCACTCGTAATATCTGAAGTATTTTCTATCTTGTATATATCTAATACATAATTTTCAAGTTTTTGCTTTGTATAGGTATTTCCACTACTATAAAACTTGTAAGAATTAGCTTTTAAATCTATATTATTACCATATACAATGATCAATCCCCATGAAGATGATTGTCCAAAATTAAAGGTATCAAATTGAAAAGAACTAGAGGCACCCCCAAAGTACTCGTATCTATTAGAAAAAATACTATCTTTTTTTAAAACAATGAGATGATTCTTCGTTCCGTTATTATAATAGACGGCTAAAAATTCATCTTGTATTTTAGTTGCCAAAATGTTCACTTGCTCAACCTTCTCTTTCTTAGAAATAAAATTGATTAATTCTTGTTCGTCAGAAATACCTATTGACGATATATAGTGGGAACAAAAAAAATATACAGCTAAAAAAAATGCAACACCTATGCTACTTATAAATATTTTTTTCATTACGCTTCTTCCTCTTTCCTTGATTAGATTCATTTCTATTTTATCTAGTTGATAGGAGAACTACATGCTATTTTTTACTATAATATAAAAAATCAGTCAATGCCTATTATACTCATAATTTTTTTAAAATTTCTCTAATATATGTTTCTCCTTTTTTCACAATATCAAATTCTGCATTTGAAAAACACCATGAAGCCATAAGCCCTCTTACAAGACTTTCTAGATATAAAAATATTTCTTCTCCTTCTTGCTCTGTATCAAATGCCTTTTGATTAATCCCTTCTAAAATTAACACTTTTAACTCTTTAGTAAATCCTCGTCTCTCAAAATGTTTGCTATCTTGAGATATACATTCTGCTAAATTACTCACATAAGCCCGACATGTCATTTCATATCCTGCATGATTAGTAAACATAAGTTCTGCTATAAGAAATTTTTCTATTTTATCCTTAACACTCATATTTTCATCTTGTGAAATTAAATTTTTATATTGTTTTAAAACAAACTGACCCATATCAGAATAGTAACTTTCTTTGATAATATCTTCTTTAGATTTATAATGAACATAAAAAGTCCCCTTTGCAACCCCCGCTTTCTTACAGATCTCACTTACAGTCACATTGTCATATCCTTTTTCTTTAATTAGTTCAATAGCAGTTTCAAATACCTTATTTTTCGTAAGAGCAGCTTTTTCTTTTCTCATCATATTTATTCCTTGACTCCTTTTCATTACAAGTGTATAATAATGACCATAGTCACCGACTACAGTCATTATTATAATAAACTATTTAAAGGAGAAAATCAATATGTTTATACTAAATCTTACCTATATTAAACCTATTATGGAAGTAGAAAAATATTTGTCTAATCATATAGCATTCCTAGACAAATACTATAACACTGGAAACTTTATTTGTTCTGGAAGAAAAAATCCACGTACAGGTGGAATCATTCTTTGTAATGCTCAAGATCTTAATGAAGTTAATACGATTCTACAAGAAGACCCCTTTTACAGAGAAAAAATCGCTAGCTATGAAATTATGGAATTCCTTCCTACCAAATATGCACCTGATTTCAAATCTTTTATATAATTACAATGAAAACTTCCCAGTTTCACTATGCTATAACTGGGAAGTTTATAAACAATCTACTTTTTGTGAATAATTAGAAAAACACTTGACTCATCTGTCTCTTGAATTTGGTAATCATGTCCAGATAAACATCCAATCATTTCTAAATCTTTTACTGTATGCGTAATTGCTTTAAAACCATCTTTACAAATTATAACACCATCCTTTGTTTTGTCTAAATCAATCTCACCTAGTAACCCCTTCTGAGCCTGCTCTTTGAACCACATTAGTCGATACGCCCAAAATTTTTCACTGTAAGTACTAAAATAAACTTTTCCACCGCTCACAACCATTCCCAAAATCTTTTCAATTACATCCGACGATGTAACTTTCATTGAAGACAAACCGTTTTGTAGACAAAGTATTACATCAAACTTTTCTTGAAATGTAAGATTATGTGCATCCATGGTCATAATTTCTGCATTAGGACTATCCTTTAGATATTCTTTTCCCAACGAAACACTTTCATCGGAAATATCAATTCCAACAATTGATTTACAATTACCTGATAATTCCTTTACGATGCGTCCATAACCTGCACCTAATTCCAAAACTCTCTCGTTTCCTGTCAGATGCTCTCTAACAAAAGAGATTTCTGAATCTAAATACTGTTGTACTCTAGGAATTTTAGTTTCATACACTTGAAACAGCTTCTGTGAATTTAGTTTTTGTGCATAATAATTGCTCTCTATCATTCACAATACCCCCTTATTTTATCTAAATGTTATTTCCTTTACTTATTATATTTTCTGATCAATACAAAAAATCCTCTCTTCTATTACTAATATGTTTCTTTTAATGCATTTAATTACAATAAAATTAACGTATCAACTATTTTTAATGTATTTCTAGTTGTCCTATAAATACTACCCTTTATTATGTAAAAATAAAGATAAACAAAAAAGAAAACGCCCGAAGGCGTTAATACATCAGTCTAGCGCAATATAAGAACAATAAATGTCTTTTCAAAAACTTCTATTCTCCTGCAATAGAAAGTTTTTTAACTTTAATAGAAGGAGACCCTATAGCTCCTGCTGATGGCATAGTAAAGAATAAGTCATTTCCAATCTCTTCAATATTCTTTAATAGCTCGAAAAAATTTCCTGACATAGTAATTCCATTTACAGGTTTTTTTATTTTACCATCCTTTATAAAGTAAGCTGTCACCGATAGTGAAAAATCGCCAGATACTGTATTTAATCCAGAATGTAGACCTTGAACATCTATAATCATTAACCCTTCATCTATAGTTTTTAATATTTCCTCTAAGCTTTTATCCCCTTTTTCAACATACATATTGCTAGGAGCTATAGATACAGTCCCTTTATAGGACCCTTTATAAGCATTTCCTGTTGACGCAACTTTAGCATTCTTCGCACTTTTTAAATTATGAAGATATGTTTTTAAAATGCCATTATCTACAACTTTTTTATATTTCGTAGCCACTCCTTCTCCATCAAAAGATGAGGCTATCCCTTCCTTATAAAAAGGATCATCTACAATAGTAATCTTTTGATCTGCTATTTCTTTATTTATTTTATTCTTTAAAAGAGATAGGCCTTTTTCTACATTTTCTCCATTAAATATAGGACTAAATGCTTTAAGTATATTTGCAAAAGTATTATTTCTAATTACAACGGGATAATCATTAGATTTTATACTTTTTGCTCCAAGAAGGGATAAAGCTTCTTCTACAGCTTCCTCAGATAATTTCTTATGATCAAATTTTGAAAAATCATTAGATAATATATATTTATAGGCTGTTTTTATGTCATCATTTTCTTTTACAACAACAGAAAGATAGGAATATGCAATATTGCTTTTATTTTCTAAATCAAGTCCCTTCGTATTCACTAAAAGGGTATAGCTTTCTTCTTCCCCATATGAACAATAATTCACAGCGTCCACTCTAGGGTCTAATGCTAAAGCATGTTTTTCTAAGTTCTTTAAAAAATCAATTTTATCTTCTATCTCTATTTTTGCTAAATCTTCGTTGAAGTTATTTATCTTTTTGTATTCCTTTGAGCCTTCAAATATATACTCTTCATCATGACTATCTATTACTTTACTATTTTCTATAGCTTCATAAATAAGTAGCTCTACTGAATCCACATCTATCTTTTCCGTATATGAATAGCCCATCTTACCATTATAGATTCCTCTAAAGGATAATCCTCCTTCATCAGATCTGCTAAAGTTATCTATCTCTTTTTTGAAAACTTTTAAATTAAGACTTTTATCCTTTTGAATGAAAACTTCCATATCTTCAAACCCTTTAATTTTCCCTTGATCAAATAGAGTTTTTATTATTTTTCTATAATCCATTATTCTTCCTCCTTTCTTCCTCCTACAGTCATAGCTTCAACTCTTATTACAGGCTGCCCTACATTTACAGGTATAGAGCCACTAGATGAACCACACATGCCTTGCCCATGTGCTAAATTATTTCCTACCCTATCTATTTTCTTTAACGTTTCAGGTCCATTCCCTATTAAAGTTGCTCCTCTTACGGGTTCACATATCTTTCCATTTCTTATGATATACCCTTCCATCACTGCAAAGTTAAAATCTCCTGTGGCTGGATTAACAGAGCCACCTCCCATTTTTTTAGCATATAATCCATATTCTGTTCCCTCTATGATTTCTTTAAAGGTGGACTTGCCATTTTGTATATAGGTATTTGTCATTCTTGATGTAGGTGCATACTTATAAGATTGTCTTCTCCCTGAACCCGTACTTCTCATACCCATTTTTATTCCATTTAACTTGTCTATCATATATCCCTTTAATATTCCATTTTCAATCAACACATTTTTCCTCATGGCTATTCCTTCATCATCTATATTTTGAGAACCCCATGCATTTAAAATAGTTCCATCATCTATAGCTGTTACTACATCTGATGCAATTTTTTGACCTATTTTTCCTGCAAATACAGAGGTTCCTTTGGCAACAGATGTTGCTTCTAGCCCATGACCACAAGCTTCATGAAATAATACTCCACCAAAACCATTGTCTATTACTACAGGCATTTTTCCACTAGGACAATATTGTGCATTTACCATTGTTTTTGCAATCCTTGCTGCTTCTTTAGCACAATCTTCAATGTTTATTTTTTCATAAAACTCAAATCCCATGTGGGCCCCTGGTGCACAATTTCCTGATTGCATCTCACCATCTTTAGAAGCCACTGCATTGATTGCTGTTCTAGTTCTTACTCTTCTATCTTGAACAAATAGTCCTTCAGAATTGGCTATAAGGACCTTTTGGTCTTCATCCATATATCTTACTTTTACTTGAGAAATAATATTGTCATATTCTTTTGCACTATAATAAGCTTTTTTCATAAGTTCTACCTTTTTAGATTTATGAGTATCTATTGGATATTGTTGAATCAAATGGCTATTGTTTATGAAATTTTTCATTAAATTCATGGTTATATCTTTTTTTATAAAACCCACTGCCTTAGCTGCTTCTTTAGCTACTTTTATTAAGTTTTCTTTAGAGGAGTCATTTGTATAAGCATAAATGCTATTTGTTCCATAAAATATTCTGATTCCTACACCATAATCCCTCCCTGATATGGCATTTTCAATTTTACCTCCTACCATATTAAGAGCTGTATTAAATTTATCCTCTACAAATACTTCAGCAAAATCTCCCCCTGTAGCTAAAGCACTATATAATACATCTTCTATAATCAACTTATTTAACATATCTGAACCTCCCTTGGCAATATTTTCATATTCTATTAAGAATTATATCTTATTTTTATTGTTTTTCAAAGTAACTCTAGCTTTATACGGTTAAAATCCTTACAGTCATTTGTAAAACTTTATATATCCAAAAAATCATCCCATTCAGATATCTTTCTTTGGGATGATTTCTTGTTTTCTTATATAATTTTAATAACGATCCTCATGTCCTACAACTAATCATTAAATTCCATCTCTTAAATTCTAAATTTAGAAATACATCCATTTAATATTTTAGCTTCTCTATTAAGGACTTCAGACATAACCTTTAACTCCTCCGCTGATGCCATTTCTTCTTCAGTTGATGATGCTAAATTTCTAGTATTTGAATCGATAATTTTTGATACTTTTTCAATTTCATTCATATTTTCATTTATATTAGCAATACTTGATACTATTTTACTAGCCGAGTTTTCTGTTTCAACTGTTTTATTTTCTATCGTTACATTTGAATTTTTTATTATTTCAAATGTATTGCTTACATGATCTGTATATTCTTTCCCTTCCCGTGTTCTATTGATACTAGTTGTAATAGCTTGTAAAACTTTATTTGTTTCTTCATTCATAAACGTAATAATTGCTACGATTTCACTAGCTGCTGTATTTGATTCTACAGCAAGCTTTCTAACTTCATCTGCAACGACTGCAAATCCTCGTCCATTTTCTCCTGCTCTTGCAGCCTCTATAGCTGCATTAAGTGCAAGAAGGTTTGTTTGCTCTGCAATACTTGATATTGTTGTAAGTATCCCTTGTATTTTGCTCATATTCTGTGTTAAATCTGTAACCACTAGATTTGCATTATGAATACTTTCTTCAATTTGATCTATTTTTTTGTTCGTATCTTTGACTACCTCTGTTCCATTATTAGCATCTTCTAATGTTTTATATGCGATTTTATTCGTATCCTTTATTTGACTAAAAACATTTTGGATATCAGCATCTAATTTATTTAAAACATCTTTAACTTTTTGTGTCTGTATAACTTGCTCATTAGATATAGATGAAATTTCATTGGTAGATATAGCCACTTCCTCTGAAGCCTTTGATGTATCTGACGAACTGATCAATATCCCCTGGGATGCTTCTGTAACTTTTGTACAAGATACTTTGATCTTTTCTACCATATCTCTTAAAGAAGCTACTGTTTTACTTAAAGCTATATTAATATTTCCTATTTCATCCTTTCTTGAGGTATCAATGGATAAAGTTAAATCTCCATTAGCGATGGTGTTTATTGCTTCTACAAGTTTATTTATTGGTCTAAACATGATCTTTAGCGCAATTGAGTTTATTATTATGGAAATTACAATGATCCCAACCATACTTAAAAGGATTATCATCTTTAATTCATTGATCTTTTGAGAAAGCTCTTTACCTTCGAAGTCATATTCCATTACACCCACTACTTTATTAGATGCGTTTACTATTGGTACAAAAGCTGATATGTAATATTTTTTAAAGGTTTCAACATAATATGGTTTACTTGTATATGCCTTCCCTGTTTGAAAAGCCATTTCAACCTCTTTCGCAAAATCAGATTTTTTTTGTTCATATCCTATTTCTACAGTTGCACTTCCATCAACTACATATGTATAATTCTCAGAATCATTTGATACAATTGCATATAACATACCATTCCCTATACTGGTATTTAATTTTTGCAATTTATTTCTTGTATTGATGTAAAATGGATCCTTGGGATTTAAAGATTTTGAAAGTTTTTCAAATTCATTGCCATCAATTATCATATTAGCTGATTTTGCAATATTCAGAGCCTCTTCTTGTAATAGCTTTGTCGTATGTAAATACGTATTATTATAAAATATCCAACCCATAATACTACTTGATAGCATTATAATCATGGATGTTATTAAAATAATTTTAACTTTAAGAGATAATGAGATCTTTGACATTTGTTTCACATTCAATTCAAGCACCTCCTTCTATGGTTTTTGCAATACTTATTACCATTTATTCATACCATTTGCAACTGGAATTTCAATAAAGCTTTCACTTGTATTAAATATAAAGTTTGTAACTTTCAAAGGTCTTATTGTACATTCAGCATCTGTAGATAATATGATTAAACCAAGTTTATGACCTTTTTTAACAGTATAATCCATAGGCTGCATATCTAGCTTAAAGGTATATTCTTGTCCAGGTTTTATAGGACTTACACAATAGTTTTCCAAACGATTTTGTGCATCCATCCACCCACGAGAAATAACTTTATAATCTGTCTTTTCCTTGCTCGTAATAAAATTGATGATATCTTCTGAACCTGCGTTACCTCCATATACAATTCCATTTGGAACTATAACTTCTGTTTCCGTTGTAGGTCTGTATTCAGAACCATAATCCACAAGCATCGCACTTATATTTGCAGTAGGCTGATTTATAGAAGCTTTAATGGTAACATTTACAGTTCCGCTTATTCTTATATCCTTTGTAAGATCTTTACTTACATAACACAAACGGTCAGGTCGTTTGCTTTGAGGATTTTTTACTATTGTATCTAGCCATTTTGAAAAATCTGGATTCTTCCTATCAAATTCAGATAAGGATAAATCATCAATAAATTTTTCTTTTACTCCTTTTTTAACCGAACTAAAGTTTAATTTACCTAATCCATCTTCATTATCAAGATAAAGTTTAGTATTTTCTGCTTTCACAGGCCAATTGTCAAAGGACTCCCACTTTAGATCTATATTATTTTGTATAGTTGCCGTAGGAATATGTTTCATTGCTTGATTGTCTATATTATAAAGCCAATAATCAAACCATCTATTGATTGTGTCATTAAAATCTATTCCTGCCAAATTATTTATACTCATATGTGCACCTTGATGTAAAATGATTTTGCGAGGTACATTATTCTCTTCAAGCTTTTTCCACAATCCATCAAATTGTTTCGTTTTTACATTCCAGTCATTAAGACCATGTACAATAAATACACTGGCTTTTATTTTATCTGCATTATTTAAATAATTACGCTCATCCCAAAAAGTATTATAATCACCGGTAGCACGATCCTCATCTATCATCATCTGTTTCATGTTTTTTTCAAATAATTGTCTTACTTTTGCATAATCCTTAGGATCTAACATTCTACTCATACAATATATTGCAAGCAAATCAGCATCATCTCCTTGCCAACCAGCTGCTGGAACACATACCCCATTTGATCTATAGTAATCATACCAATTACTTATTGCTGCTATAGGAACTATTGTTCTTAAACCTTCTACTCCTGTTGCTGCTGCAGCTATAGGCAATGTTCCTCTGTATGAGCGCCCTGACATACCTACATTTCCTGTGCACCAGTATGGGCGAACTTCTATATTATCCGTTTTATTTGTAAATGCTTTAGTTCTTCCATTTAACCAATCTATTACAGCAACAGTTGATATGGTTTCATCAACTGAACCACAAGTCGTAATCCCCTCAGATCCTAATGTTCCTATTCCCCCTGAAAATACTACTGCATATCCACGTGGTAAAAAATAATCATACCAACCTCCAAAATCAAAAGGCTCAACCTTTGCATCTTTGGCTTTGCCCATAACCTTTCTCGGAGCAGGTAATTTTTTTTCCTTAGGTACATATTTTATATCGTCATAAGTTTTATTGCTCTGTGGGCTTACCTTTAAATCTACATCCACATTATGAGTCACATATAAATCATCATTTGTTCCACAACGATATGGACTTGCTTCAAATATAGCTGGAACTTTCATTCCTTTTTCAGTTTCAGCAGGTCTTTTAATCCATACCCCTATCAAATCACGTTTTCCATCAAGATCTGTATCCTGGGGCGATTCCACATATACTTTTTCATAAATAACATCCTTGTATTTAAATATAGGCTGAGTTTTTCCATCAAATACAAGTACTTCTGGTACTTCCTTATTTGTATTATAATCACGCATAAATCCAGATTCTAACAAAACTTCAAAGTACTCACGACCACTCTTTGTTTTTGATTTTAAGCAATCATTAAGTCCTTTAGCAAGGTCATCATTTGTAAATATATTTGTTCCAGAAGGATTAAGTTCAATTGATTTTGCAAACTTTATTACATCTTCGTTTATAAAATCAACATTTTCCTCATATCCAAGTAATTTAACAATAATCTTATAAAATTCCTGTTCTTTTATCTGTTGATTAGGTCTGAAATGCTCCTCATCATCTACAAGTAAACATGTTTTAGGATTTTTCTTTATATAAGCAAGTATGTTCTTATCTTCTATCCTAGTTACTAATTTTGAATCTAAAAAATTCTCTGTTCCTGTAAAAGATTTTGCTTCTTCTTCAATTCCTTGTAATCTTAAAAGTATAACTGCCATATCCATTCTAGTTGGCTGCTTTGCTGCATATTGAGTCGTAAATTTTTGATTATCCCATTGAAGTAGTCCAAGATTATTCATACTAATCATTTCTTTACTGACAGTCTTAGTTGATGATTTTAGATCATCTACAGCGGATACCACTAATGCTGATGAAAGTATTAAGGTTAAAATTAATACAATAGATACATTTTTTTTCATAAATTAGCCCCCTATTTAATGTATAATTTATTGTGAAATGCTTATTTCCTTACATATCTAAATCTCAAGAGGTACCAATATTTATTCTCTTTAAAATTCAAATCAAATTTATAAAATAAACATTTTATATAATTGTATAAAAATATAAATATTTGTTTTAAATAACATTTTTTACAATATTTTTCCACAGATCCAATATTATCATTTTTCGAATAAATAATCAATTATCTTGTATAAAAAAAATATAATTAAGTATTATTTTTATATTCTATACATTTTTATGTATTTTTTTGTCATATAAAACTACTCATATACAAAAAAAAACAATCCTGATCCATAAATAAATTCATTCAGCATAAGTTAAAAATTTTTCTCTTAACAAAAAAAATCACCTTCTTCATACTTATACGTTACAAAAGGTGATTTCTATAGCTTTTTATTTTTTTATTTTTATTTTTAAAATTTCTTCACGATCATTTAAATTTTTATCTATTCTTTCTACTTGATCCATATTCGTAATCACAACAGGCGTTATACTTTCTTTTCCTGATTGCTTTATATATTCTAAATCAACTTCAATAATGGCTGTTCCCTTTTTTACATTCGTTCCTACTTCTACAAGTCTTTTAAAGCCTTCCCCTTTTAAATTTACTGTATCTATTCCAATATGAACTAGTATTTCCAACCCTTCCTTTGTAGTTATTCCAAAAGCATGATTTGTAGGAAATATTTGCGTGATTTCTCCATCACAAGGAGCAACCGCCGTATTACTAGTAGGTTTTATAGCTACACCCTCTCCAAGCATTTTACTTGAAAAAACAGGATCACTCACTTCTTCAATATCTACTATTTTTCCTTCAAAAGGAGCTTTTAATACGATTTCCTTATTTCTATTAAAAAAGTTAAACATTTTTCATCCTCCTACAAGTATTCTTCCTTTAATTTTTCTAAATCTAATTTTGATGCAGCATCTTGATCCATAACAAAAACTACATCAGGATGCAATTGTAAAACAGATGCAGGAAGTTCAGGGGTTATTTTTCCATAAATCGCGCCATAAATAGCTTCTGCTTTTTCTTTACCACTTGCTAAAAGTAATATCTTTTTTGCGTGCATAATGGTTTTTATTCCCATACTTATAGCTTTTGTAGGTACATCTTCTATGGAATCAAAAAATCTTGAATTATCCTGTATTGTCTGTTCATCTAATTTTACCATATGAGTAAGGGCTTCAAACTTTATATCTGGTTCATTAAATCCTATATGTCCATTTCTACCAATTCCCAGTACTTGCAAATCCACGCCCCCACATTTTCTAATCTTTCTTTCATATTCTAAAGATTCTTTATGAATATCTCTCGCCATACCATTTGGTATATTGACTTTTTTCATATCTATATTTATATATTGAAAGAAATTCTCATACATATAATAATAGTAACTTTGTTCATTTTCCTTATTTAGACCATAATATTCATCTAGATTAAAGGTAGTCACTTCTTCAAAATCAATGTGCCCAGCTTTATAGGTTTTCACAAGTTGCCTATACATTCCTAAGGGTGTAGCACCTGTAGCTAATCCCAAAACACTATTTGGTTTTAAAATCAATTGACTTGCTACAATGTTCGCAGCTTTTTTGCTCATTTGATTATAATCTTCAACGCAAATGATCCTCATGTGTGTTCACCTCATATACAATATTTCCATCTATTATGGTATTTATCACATTCATATTTTTATCAAAAATAACTAAATCTGCACATTTCCCTTTTTGGATGCTTCCTAATTGATGATCCATCCCTATAGCTTTTGCTGGATTCAAGCTTGCCATATTGATTATTTCGTTTAATTTGTAATTTGTATGATCTCTAATATTCCTTACAGCTTCATTTAACTTAAGTATGCTACCTGCTAGGGTTCCATCCTCAAGCCTTGCAGATTCTTTATCTACAATCACCTTTTTTCCTCCTAATTCATATTCTCCAGAGGGCATACATCCTGCACGTATAGCATCTGTGATTAAAATAACAAATTCCTTTTTATTTATATCTATAAAAGCTTGAAAAAAGCCTTTATGAACATGAATCTTATCTGCAATGATTTCACAAAATATCTTCCTTGAAAATAATGCTCCTATAACCCCAGGACTTCTATGATGAAGCCCTGTCATACCATTAAAGGTATGGGTTACATAATGAATACTATGATCTATAGCTTTTAATGCTTGTTCAAATGTAGCTTCTGTATGTCCCATAGATAGCCTTATGTTTTTATGGTTTTTCATCTTCTCTATAAATATGTTATTTTCATCTTTTTCCGGCGCAAAGGTAATGATTTTTAATAGATCTAAATAAGGCTTCACTAGCTCATACTCAGGTTTTATAATATATTTTTCATTTTGAGCCCCTTTATATTTTTCACTAATAAAAGGTCCCTCTAGATGTGCACCTAAAACTTTTGCACCTTCTAATTTTTTATGCATACAATCTCTGATATTATCTAGTGCTTTTTTTATAGCTTTTTTAGACATAGTCATTGTTGTGGGTAAAAAGGATGTTACACCTGTTTTAACAATAGACTTTGAAATCGAATTTATTGCATCAAAAGTGGCATCCATCGTATCAAAGCCTGCTGCTCCATGTATATGAAGATCAATCAATCCAGGAGATACATAATTTCCTTTTGCATCTATCATTTTCTCTACATGATCTATTTGCTTTAAATCATTTCCTTTAACAATATCTATAATGTTATTGTTATATAAAAGTATACAATCATTTAAAATGCTTTCTTGTAAAATGATTTTGCCATTGATAATGGCTTTCATGAGATCCTCTCCTTGTTCTTTATCTATGAAGTTAAATACATTTATAAAATTTACAAACCTATTTAAATTCATAAATTGATTAAGTGAAGAAGCTGTTATAACAGCTTCTTCATTTTAGTAGACAATACTTCTACCTTTGTTCCTACAATAACTTGCACGTTTTTATCATTGATTTTTAGTACCCCTGATGCTCCAAGATCCTTTAGAGCTTTTTCATCAATTATTCCTGCATCCTTTAATGTCAGTCTCAATCTTGTAATACAAGAATCTAATTCTACAATATTTTCTTTTCCTCCTAAAGCGAGCAAGTATTCCTTCGCCAATCCATCTAAATCATCTACCTTTGTAAGATCTACTCCATTTTCCTCTAATTCTTCTCTTCCTGGCGTTTTAATATTAAATTTCTTGATTGCAAAAACAAATATAACATAGTATACCGCAAAAAATGCTAAACCTACAGGTATTAATAACATTCCTTTTGTGGCTAATCCCATATTTACTACATAGTCAATTGCCCCAGCTGAAAAACCAAAACCATGATGAATCCCTAAAACATTGGTCACAGCCAATGAAACCCCTGTTAATACTGCATGAATTGCATAGAGTCCTGGAGCTAAGAACATAAACATAAATTCAATAGGTTCTGTAATTCCTGTTAAAAATGCTGTAAATGCTACAGATAATAAAGCCCCTCCTACTGCCTTTTTATTTTCTTTTTTAGCTGTAGTATACATAGCAAGTGCTGCTGCTGGAAGACCAAACATCATTACAGGGAAAAATCCAGTCATAAATACACCTGCATTTGGATCTCCTGCAAAAAATCTTCCTAAATCTCCTGTAGCTCCATTAAATTCTCCAAATACAAACCAAACAACACTATTTAATATATGATGAAGTCCTGTAGGAATTAAT